>NZ_CP102290.1:1594553-1913464 GCF_025151995.1 Ruminococcus gauvreauii | reverse complement strand
CCGCCTTTTCTTGTTGCCAGGTTCATGAAGTACATGGAACCTGTCCATTTAGGAGCATTCGCCAGTGCAAACGGAATCTTTCCGTTTTCTACCAGAGTATCACATACCTTCTCTAATTCAGACACTGTCTTTGGCACTTCCAGATTATACTGTGCAAAGATATCTTTATTATAGTAAATCCCAGACACAGAAACGTTGATCATACCAACTCCATACAATTTGTCATTGTATTTTCCCTGTGCGATCGTGGCATCCAGAATTTTATCTTTCCAGGGAGCTTTTTCATACAGTTCATCCAGCGGCTGTGCAAATCCTGCTTCCACATATTCATTCATCGGGCCGCCGGACCAGTTCGTATAGATGTCCGGGCATTCTCCTGAACTCATGGCAATCAGCAGTTTCTCTTTATATGCATCTGCTTCCATGGCTACATTCTCAATCCTGTAACCTGATTTTGTGTTTTCATTAAATGCCTCTGTAGCATCCTCATACAGAGAGATATCCGGTTCATCCGTTCCGATATGCCAGAAAGTGATGACCTTATCCTCATCGCTGCCCTCCTGCGCCTGTGAAGACTCCTGGCCCTCTGATGTCTTATCCTCTGTTTTGCCGCTGCTCCCGCATCCGGAAAGCATCCCGCCTGCCAGAACAACCGCCATTGTCAATCCAATCCACTTATTAGCTTTTCGCATGTTCTTTCTCCTTCATCATTTTTGTGCAGCACTGCTTGCTATGTGTTTTGATGGGTATAGATTACCACCATCCATTCAGATTTCCAATTAAGATAAATGATATGTCCAATATAATATTTTGTCTTCTTGTGTACAAGGTCAAATATTTCAAGAAAGCTTGACTGATTTTTATATGTTCATGGTGAATGGTATTTTTTATACTATATAAGAAGATATCACTGATCACGGAAACGGAGGAAAAACATATGGCAAGCCTGTCATTAACACACATGAACAAAACATACCCCAATGGATTTGAAGCGGTAAAAGATTTTAATCTGGAAATTAAAGATAAAGAGTTTATTATTTTCGTGGGACCATCCGGATGCGGAAAATCAACTACACTGCGAATGATCGCCGGACTCGAAGATATTTCATCCGGTGAACTGAAAATCGATGAACAACTCGTCAATAATGTAGAACCCAAAGACAGAGACATCGCAATGGTCTTTCAGAACTATGCACTCTATCCGCATATGACCGTATATGATAATATGGCATTTGGTCTAAAGATGCGCAAAGTCCCTAAAGATCAGATTAGAGAAATGGTTCTGGAAGCTGCCCGTATCCTTGATCTTGAAGATCTGCTGAAGCGAAAGCCAAAAGCTCTCTCCGGCGGACAACGCCAGCGCGTTGCGATGGGACGGGCAATTGTCAGAAATCCCAAGGTCTTCCTTATGGATGAACCACTCTCCAATCTGGATGCCAAGCTGAGAGTTCAGATGCGTATTGAGATTTCAAAACTCCATCAGAAACTGGGTTCCACCATCATCTATGTCACACATGACCAGACAGAAGCCATGACTCTTGGTACCAGGATCGTTGTGATGAAAGACGGTGTGATCCAGCAGGTGGATTCTCCAAAAGAGTTGTACGCTCACCCGTGTAATAAATTCGTGGCAGGATTCATAGGGTCTCCACAGATGAATTTTCTGGACGGAGTCATCTCCAAGGAGCATTCGGATATTTATATCACAATTGGCGACCGAAAACTGCTGATCCCCCCATCAAGAGCAAAAGCTCTGACAGACAGCGGGTATATTGGAAAAACAGTTACACTGGGCATTCGTCCGGAAAATATCCATGATTCTCAGATTTTTATGGATACTGCTCCGCAAAATGCGATAGAATCTACCGTTAAGGTATCTGAACTTTTGGGTGCTGAAGTGTACCTCTATTTTGATATTAATGGAATTCAGGTTACAGCACGTGTGAACCCCCGCTCAGATCTTAAAGCAGGGGATTCTGTCACAGTTATATTTGATATGGAAAAAGCACATTTCTTTGATAAGGATACAGAATTAATCATTAACACCTGATCTGAAAGAAGCCTTAAACATCAACCTTCCGATGTTCAAGGCTTCTTTCCGTTATATTATTTATAAAAACGGTAATACTTAACAATACAGAAATTACTGCTGCGCCATGGGAGGTAACTATGTATCATATCATTAGAAAACGTTCTTATTTTGAAGGATGGTACCTGAAGCAACAGACAGAAAGTAAATCCATTGCACTGATCCCGTCCTTTCATGCAGATGCTGACAGACAAATATCCGCCAGGCTTCAGATTATTACAGAAGATCGCTCCCTGGTTGTTACATTTTCTTCCGTAACGGTCGATGTGAAGCGAAATCATTTTTACGTCCGCATGGGCAACTGTATTTTTTCAGACAGAGGCTGCCGTCTATCCATACAGGAGCAGGGTGTAAATATCTCTGGAAAGCTGCGCTATCATTCCGTAATAAAACCCGCCTATAGTATTATGGGACCTTTCTGTTTTCTTCCCGGAATGCAGTGCAGGCACAGCATTTTCAGCCTGAATCACCGGGTTAATGGAAAACTGGTATTAGATGGAGAAGAGTTTTTGTTTCATAATGGAACAGGTTACATTGAAGGAGACAGAGGGCATTCTTTTCCAGACAAATATCTATGGACACAGTATAATGATGCAAATACCTGTATTATGCTGGCTGCTGCCAGCATTCCGATCTTAAAGTTAAACTTCTGCGGTTGTATAGGAATCGTATGGCTGGATGGCAGGGAATACCGGATCGCAACTTACCTGGGAGCAAAAGTAATTTATGCAGACAAAAAGAAAATCATTGTGAGGCAAAAGGACAGTGTCTTATCGGTGCAGCTTATCAAAGGAACCCATCATTCCCTGCAGGCTCCTGTACAGGGAAAAATGAACCGCACCATCCATGAAAGTCTGGCATGTACTGTAAAATATCGCTTTACCAGACACGGAAAAGTCCTGTATGAGGCCGTCTGCCCAAATGCCAGCTTTGAAGCTGATATTTATCATGCATAGAATTAACATATTCATTTATAACAATGTAAGCAAACATCATACCCTGAGAGTATACTAATTACAGCTTACATTGTTATTTTTGTTTAATTTACTGCAGATTCTCTATTATTTATCCCTGCAATTATCTTTAAATGCAAAAAAGCCTGAAAACTAAGCAAATTACAAAGTTTTCCAGACTTTTAAAGATTATGAGACATCGGGGATTCGAACCCCGGACAACTTGATTAAAAGTCAAGTGCTCTACCAACTGAGCTAATATCCCATTTTACCTGTCATAAGTCAGGTAATGCCTGGTTCCGGAATCGAACCAGAGACACGAGGATTTTCAGTCCTCTGCTCTACCAACTGAGCTAACCAGGCATGTACATAATATAAAATTATTTTGTTTGGTGAATCAAACAACAATTGCGGGAGTAGGATTTGAACCTACGACCTTCGGGTTATGAGCCCGACGAGCTTCCAGACTGCTCCATCCCGCGATAATATATAAACTTGTATGTTCACTCAACTAAATTCGCACTAAGTTCATGCGGCGCCTGATGGCTTGCATTCACTAAGTTGCTTTCGATGAGTGGATAGAGAAGGATTCGAACCGTTTTGGTTTTGAACCAAAAAGATTTGTTTCTTTCTCACAGTGGATGGAGAAGGATTCGAACCTTCGAAGGCGTTGCCAACAGATTTACAGTCTGCCCCCTTTGGCCACTCGGGAATCCATCCAAATTATTATTACTCATTGTCTCCAATGAAAGCCGATGATCGGACTCGAACCGATAACCTGCTGATTACAAATCAGCTGCTCTGCCAATTGAGCCACATCGGCACATTCAGTCATCTTAAAAAAAGAATGGGACCTATAGGGCTCGAACCTATGACCCTCTGCTTGTAAGGCAGATGCTCTCCCAGCTGAGCTAAGATCCCATCACAATATTAATATAACTTTACAGTTATAAACGACCCAGAAGGGACTCGAACCCTCGACCTTCGCCGTGACAGGGCGACGCTCTAACCAACTGAGCCACTGGGCCTTTCTTAGAAGGATATACCTTCAAAACCGCATACACTATTACATCCATCCACGCTTCTACCGTCTTCTTTCGGATCATTCGATTTCGCTTTCGCTCGATTTCGCTTCGCTCCGCGTATCTCTACACTTGCATGCGAAGTTCGATCTCGCTTTGCTCTGTCGAACGACCTTCACACTAAGTTTTTGTGGCGCTTGCGCTTACAAAAACAAGTGTTCAGGTCAAACCCTCGACCGATTAGTAGCAGTCAGCTCCATACATTACTGCACTTCCACCTCTGCCCTATCTACCTCGTCGTCTTCAAGGGGTCTTACTACTTACGTATGGGATATCTCATCTTGAGGGGGGCTTCACGCTTAGATGCCTTCAGCGTTTATCCCTTCCCGACTTGGCTACCCGGCCATGCTCCTGGCGGAACAACCGGTACACCAGTGGTCAGTCCAACCCGGTCCTCTCGTACTAAGGTCAGCTCCTCTCAAATATCCTACGCCCACGCCGGATAGGGACCGAACTGTCTCACGACGTTCTGAACCCAGCTCGCGTACCGCTTTAATGGGCGAACAGCCCAACCCTTGGGACCTACTACAGCCCCAGGATGCGATGAGCCGACATCGAGGTGCCAAACCACTCCGTCGATGTGAACTCTTGGGAGTGATAAGCCTGTTATCCCCAGGGTAGCTTTTATCCGTTGAGCGATGGCATTCCCACTTAAAACCACCGGATCACTAAGTCCTACTTTCGTACCTGCTCCACCCGTCGGTGTCGCAGTCAAGCTCCCTTCTGCCTTTGCACTCTGCGAATGGTTTCCAACCATTCTGAGGGAACCTTTGAGCGCCTCCGATACCCTTTCGGAGGCGACCGCCCCAGTCAAACTCCCCACCTGACATTGTCCCACAGCCGGGTCACGGCTGCTGGTTAGAAATCCAATACTGCAAGGGTGGTATCCCAACAGCGACTCCACACCAACTGGCGTTAGTGTTTCCTCGTCTCCCACCTATCCTGTACATGCAATACCGAATCCCAGTATCAAGCTGGAGTAAAGCTCCATGGGGTCTTTCCGTCCTGGCGCAGGTAACCAGCATCTTCACTGGTACTTCAATTTCACCGGATGCATTGTCGAGACAGTGCTCAAATCATTACGCCTTTCGTGCGGGTCGGAACTTACCCGACAAGGAATTTCGCTACCTTAGGACCGTTATAGTTACGGCCGCCGTTTACTGGGGCTTAAATTCAAAGCTTCGCCTTGCGGCTAACCTCTCCTCTTAACCTTCCAGCACCGGGCAGGCGTCAGCCCATATACCTCACCTTTCGGTTTTGCATAGACCTGTGTTTTTGCTAAACAGTTGCTTGAGCCTATTCTCTGCGGCCTCCTTACAGAGGCACCCCTTCTCCCGAAGTTACGGGGTCATTTTGCCGAGTTCCTTAACAATGCTTCTTCCGTCGGCCTTAGGATTCTCTCCTCATCCACCTGTGTCGGTTTACGGTACGGGTACAAGATAAACAATAGCGGCTTTTCTTGATACATGGCTCATGCACTTCCCTACTATACTTCGGTCCGCATCACGCCTTCGGATTGTAAAGCGGATTTGCCTGCCTTACTCCTACCTCGCTTGCCCCTGGATTCCATTCCAGGGATGCACTTTCCACATATGTCCCCACAGTTCTGTTACCTTGCAGTACAGGAATCTCAACCTGTTGTCCATCGACTACGGCTTTCGCCCTCGCCTTAGGCCCCGACTTACCCAGAGCAGATCAGCTTTACTCTGGAAACCTTGGATATTCGGCCGAGAGGATTCTCACCTCTCTCTCGCTACTCATTCCGGCATTCTCTCTTCAAGACGCTCCACGGCTCCTTACGGTACCGCTTCTTCGTGTCTTCAATGCTCCTCTACCGATGGTATTGCTACCATCCCACGGCTTCGGTGTTGTGTTTCAGCCCCGGACATTTTCGGCGCAGGACCTCTCGACTAGTGAGCTATTACGCACTCTTTGAATGTATGGCTGCTTCTGAGCCAACATCCTAGTTGTCTTCGAAATCCCACATCCTTTTCCACTTAACACACACTTTGGGACCTTAGCCGGTGGTCTGGGCTCTTTCCCTTTTGACTATCCAACTTATCTCGTATAGTCTGACTCCCATGAATCATCTTACTGGCATTCGGAGTTTGATATTCTTCGGTAAGCTTTGACGCCCCCTAGGAAATTCAGTGCTCTACCTCCAAAAGACTCTCATGAGGCTAGCCCTAAAGCTATTTCGAGGAGAACCAGCTATCTCCGGGTTCGATTGGAATTTCTCCCCTATCCACACCTCATCGCCACCCTTTTCAACGGATGTGCGTTCGGTCCTCCATTGCCTTTTACGGCAACTTCAACCTGGACATGGATAGATCACCCGGTTTCGGGTCTACTCTGACTGACTACGGCGCCCTATTAAGACTTGGTTTCCCTTCGGCTCCGCACCTTGAGTGCTTAACCTTGCCAGCCAGCGTAACTCGCCGGACCGTTCTACAAAAAGTACGCGGTTCCACATATAAAGTGGTTCCACAGTTTGTAAACACAGGGTTTCAGGTTCTCTTTCACTCCCCTCCCGGGGTCCTTTTCACCTTTCCTTCACAGTACTATGCGCTATCGGTCACTAAGGAGTATTTAGCCTTGGGGGGTGGTCCCCCCGACTTCCCGCAAGGTTTCTCGTGTCTCGCGGTACTTTGGATCCTGCTCGCTCTCGCCTGCTTTCGTATACGGGGCTTTCACCCTCTTTGGCTGGCTTTCCCAAAACCATTCTACTAGCATTGAAGTCACTTTTTGCAGTCCGTAACCCCAGCATGCACGCATGCTGGTTTAGGCTCCTTCCATTTCGCTCGCCGCTACTTTGGAAATCGATGTTTCTTTCTTTTCCTCCGGGTACTTAGATGTTTCAGTTCCCCGGGTTCCCCTCCATACGTTATGAATTGGCGTATGGATACATACCGTTTGGGTATGCAGGTTTCCCCATTCAGAGATCTCCGGATCTAAGGATATTTGCTCCTCCCCGAAGCTTTTCGCAGCTTATCACGTCTTTCATCGGCTCTTAGTGCCAAGGCATCCACCCTGCGCTCTTTCTTGTTTGACCTTCCTGCTCCAATAGCGTTTGGAACAGTCGGTATTACGATGCATTCGCATCGAGCGTTTCGTTTCATTGCGTTTACAATGTTTGATTCACCACAAGCATCTCTGCCCATGGTTCCTCGGATGTCTTTTCCTATCTCTAACGTTAATCGTTATCAATATAGATATTTTCGTATATGCGGTTTTCAAGGTACATACGCGAAACACTTCCCAGATGGGAGCACAGGAAAGAAGGTTTGTGCGGCCAGGCTCGCCTGTCCGTGCAAAGATTATTTCATGTATTGGCATGTAATGCCGCGGCTGAGGGATCTATGATCCCGATGTCCGCTCACATCGTCCGCCTTCGTCTCGCCGGCTGTTTTATCAGCCATCAGAAACAACAAACTTCTTTGTTCTCTCTGATCACTGGTAAAACCAGTTATGTAGAACAGCACTTCCCTGCTGTTGTAGGTTAGCACACTTATTTGGGTGCCTGTTCTATCTCAAAAAGCGTTTCCCACACTTTTTAAAGGGTTCTGGCAGCCACCTACTCTCCCACACCGTCACCAGTGCAGTACCATCGGCCGCTTAAGTCTTAACCATCGTGTTCGGGATGGGTACGGGTGTTTCCCCTAAGCGCATCGCCACCAGAAGCGTTTGTTATCTCTTCGATAACTCAACAGTAAAACACATCTCCCTACTTCTTCTTCCTTAGAAAGGAGGTGATCCAGCCGCACCTTCCGATACGGCTACCTTGTTACGACTTCACCCCAGTTATCGGCTCCACCTTCGACTGCTCCCTCCTTTCGGTTGGGTCACAGGCTTCGGGCATATCCGACTCCCATGGTGTGACGGGCGGTGTGTACAAGACCCGGGAACGTATTCACCGCGACATTCTGATTCGCGATTACTAGCGATTCCAGCTTCATGTAGTCGAGTT
Source organism: Ruminococcus gauvreauii (assembly GCF_025151995.1). Taxonomy (NCBI): domain Bacteria; kingdom Bacillati; phylum Bacillota; class Clostridia; order Eubacteriales; family Oscillospiraceae; genus Ruminococcus; species Ruminococcus gauvreauii. Next base: position 1,905,373 of record NZ_CP102290.1, on the reverse strand, counting down.
GCAGACTACAATCCGAACTGAGACGTTATTTTTGGGATTTGCTTCACCTCACGGCTTCGCCTCCCTTTGTTTACGCCATTGTAGCACGTGTGTAGCCCAAATCATAAGGGGCATGATGATTTGACGTCATCCCCACCTTCCTCCAGGTTATCCCTGGCAGTCTCCCTAGAGTGCCCAACTTCACTTGCTGGCTACTAAGGATAAGGGTTGCGCTCGTTGCGGGACTTAACCCAACATCTCACGACACGAGCTGACGACAACCATGCACCACCTGTCTCTCCTGCCCCGAAGGGAAGGCCCCGTTACGGACCGGTCAGAAGGATGTCAAGACTTGGTAAGGTTCTTCGCGTTGCTTCGAATTAAACCACATGCTCCACCGCTTGTGCGGGTCCCCGTCAATTCCTTTGAGTTTCATTCTTGCGAACGTACTCCCCAGGTGGTATACTTATTGCGTTTGCTGCGGCACCGAAGGGCTTTGCCCCCCGACACCTAGTATACATCGTTTACGGCGTGGACTACCAGGGTATCTAATCCTGTTTGCTCCCCACGCTTTCGAGCCTCAACGTCAGTGATCGTCCAGTAAGCCGCCTTCGCCACTGGTGTTCCTCCTAATATCTACGCATTTCACCGCTACACTAGGAATTCCACTTACCTCTCCGACACTCCAGCTTAATAGTTTCCAATGCAGTCCAGGGGTTGAGCCCCCGCCTTTCACATCAGACTTACTATGCCGTCTACGCTCCCTTTACACCCAGTAAATCCGGATAACGCTTGCCCCCTACGTATTACCGCGGCTGCTGGCACGTAGTTAGCCGGGGCTTCTTAGTCAGGTACCGTCATTTTCTTCCCTGCTGATAGAGCTTTACATACCGAAATACTTCTTCGCTCACGCGGCGTCGCTGCATCAGGGTTTCCCCCATTGTGCAATATTCCCCACTGCTGCCTCCCGTAGGAGTTTGGGCCGTGTCTCAGTCCCAATGTGGCCGGTCACCCTCTCAGGTCGGCTACTGATCGCGGGCTTGGTGGGCCGTTACCCCGCCAACTACCTAATCAGACGCGGGTCCATCGTATACCACCGGAGTTTTTCACACCGAGTCATGCGACTCTGTGCGCTTATGCGGTATTAGCAGTCATTTCTAACTGTTATCCCCCTGTATACGGCAGGTTACCCACGCGTTACTCACCCGTCCGCCACTCAGTCACCATAGTCTTCCATCCGAAGATTTCTGTCTATGGTGCTTCGTTCGACTTGCATGTGTTAAGCACGCCGCCAGCGTTCATCCTGAGCCAGGATCAAACTCTCAAATTAAGTGTTCGTTCCAGTTCAAGATAACTCTTGGCTATCTTATCCCTTTTACTGTTGGTTTTGACTTTTCGTCAATGAAATGAAAATCTTGTTTAGAATTTTCAAGGATGTGTTTTACTGTTCAGTTATCAAAGTTCATTGTTTGCTGTGCTTGTCTGTATCAGCGACAGCTATAATAGAATATCATATGATTGATTGTCTGTCAATACTTATTTTAAAACTTTTTGTTTTTTATTTCCAGGTCTTAAAAAGACGGAGAAGGAGGGATTTGAACCCTCGCGCCGCGTAAACGGCCTATACCCTTAGCAGGGGCACCTCTTCAGCCACTTGAGTACTTCTCCTCAATCTGAATTATCCTATATAATATGATATTTTATGCGGTCACTCATTTGTGACGCATTGATTATTATACAAAAGTAATAAATGTTTGTCAATCATTTTTTAGCAGATTCTTCAATTTTTTCATTTATTTTTTCCTGTATCATTGTTTTTACCGTTTTTGCGATTTCAACTGACTTTAAATCCTTATAATCTTCATAATATAATGGCTTAAGATAATGAACCTGCACTGTCACCGGCTCGATTGAATTGACATCGAATGGTTTATAGGAATCTATGACCGCAACCGGGACGATCGGGCACTTCGCCTTAATTGCTGCTTTAAAGCTTCCTCCCTTAAAATCCTGAAGATTGTTCCCATTCTTAGAACGTGTCCCTTCTGCAAAGATCACATAGTTAATTCCCCTTCTTACATCTTCGGCCATATCCAGGATCACCTTCATGGCCTGACGAACATCTTCTCTGTCAATTGCCCGTGCGCGCATAACCGAAAATACCTGTTTTAAAAATGGTACATTTTGAACTTCTTTTTTCATTACCACAGTAAAAGGATGACTGCAGCTCTCGACAAAAGCAAGCACGTCAAATAACCCCTGATGGTTTGGATAAAGGATAAATCCATCCTCATCAGGAAGATGATAAAGACCCTCTGCCTGGATCGTAACTCTTCCTCCTCTGTTGGCATGTACTGTTATCTTTTTTAGCAGCGCAAACCGTTCTTCCACGGTATGCCTGTCATTCTTTCTTCCATATAACACAAGTTGCAAAAACCAATATGGTGCAAATAAAATATTGTTCAACACCATTAACATAATTCTCTTCACAATCTTTATTCACTTTCTATTTGGCTTTATAATTTTCTATCGCCGACTCATACAGATTATTTCCCTCTGTATCGATAACAACAATAACAGGAAAATTTTCTATTTTCATCCTTCGAACAGCTTCCGTTCCAAGATCATCATAGGCAATAACCTCAGATTCAACGATACATTTTGAAAGTAATGCACCTGCTCCTCCGACTGCTGCAAAATAAATAGAATCATTTCTGATTACAGCCTGACGCACATCCTCAGTTCTTTTTCCTTTTCCTATCATTCCTCCCAGCCCAAGATCTAATAATCTGGGTGTATATTTGTCCATTCTGCTGGCTGTTGTTGGACCCGCTGACCCGATGACCCTTCCTTCTCTCGCAGGAGATGGTCCCATATAATATATAATATTATCCTTTATATCCATGGGAAGTTCTTCTCCATTTTGAATCGCCTCATACATTCTCTTATGAGCGGCATCACGTGCACTGTAGATCGTTCCGGTCAGGTATACGTAATCACCAGATTTTAAGCTTCTTTTTTCTTCTTTTGTCATAGGAACTGTGATATGTCTGTCCATTTATGTATCCTCCTCTACTTAATTAAACGATTCTCACCACATGCCTGTTAACATGACAGCATATATTAATTGCAACCGGCAGACCTGCGATGTGGGTGGGATACGTATTGATATTGACAGCCAGTGCTGTCACTCTTCCGCCCAGACCGCCGGGCCCAATTCCAAGAGCGTTAATTTTCTGAAGCAGTTCCTTTTCCAGTTCTTTTATATAAGGTACAGAGGAATGTTCATTGACATTTCGTGTCAATGCCTGTTTTGCCATAACTGCACATTTTTCAAATGTTCCTCCTATGCCTACACCCACCACCATTGGAGGACAGGCATTTGGTCCGGCATCTCTTACAGCTGTAAGTACAGCTTCTTTTACGCCATCAATCCCGTCTGCAGGCTTCAACATAAAGACACGGCTCATGTTTTCACTTCCAAATCCCTTTGGGGCAACAGTTATTTTAACCTTATCACCAGGTACAATCGCATAATGAATAATTGCCGGCGTATTATCTTTTGTATTTTCCCTGATCAGCGGATCATTCACCACTGATTTTCTTAAAAAACCCTCCACGTAACCCTTTCTGACACCCTCATTTACAGCAGCTTCCACCTCACCCCCAATGAAATGTACATCCTGTCCAACTTCAAGAAAAATCACGGCCATTCCGGTATCCTGACAAATAGGAATCATATCTTCTTCCGCTATTTTCAAGTTATCCTGAAGCTGATTCAGAATCTGTCTGCCCAGTTCAGACTCTTCCATATCAACTGCTTCCCTCATCCGGCAATCCATATCTTCAGAAAGTATATGGTTAGCCTGTATACACATATCTTTGATATTTTCTGTTAATTTATTTACATTTATCTCACGGATCATGTTTTTTCTCTCCTTTTTTGTCAGATGTTGGGTCAAAAAATCATCCAAATGCATGCCGGCATGCATTGTATGACATTTTGACCCTGGCATCTTTATTATCATCTATTAAAATAAAAATTGCAACTGTAAATTAGTCAAGATAAGATGTCTTCCTGCACAAATACTTCCCGTAAATATAATTTTATCCACATTTATATGATGTTTATTATAAAATTCTGTGCATCTTCCGGGCAGCAATCTGGCTCATAATTATATTAAAAAAACAGTACCGGCTGTTGCCGGTACTGTTTTATTCTTTAACATTCTTTAACATAAGTTATTCTATCTTCTCTCTGACTTTTGCGATACTCGCAACAGCTATCTTTTCATCAACATCCATCAGTTTGACTCCTGAGGTAATTCTGCCGAGGATTGAGATGTCTGCACAGGCAATCCTGATAATAATACCCTCTGTTGTTATCAGCATAATTTCATTATCCTCATTGACCGCTTTTACCCCGACGACGTTACCTGTCTTTTCAGTAATCTTATAACATTTAACACCTTTGCCTCCGCGGTTCTGAGGCGTAAATTCTCCGACTGACGTTCTCTTTCCAAGTCCATGCTCTGAGACAATCAGCAGATAATCCCCCTGGGTATTCAACTGCATGCCGATGACTTCATCCTGATCACTCAGGTTCATTCCGCGCACTCCCATGGAAACCCTGCCCGTACTGCGGACATCCGTCTCATGGAATCGGATACACTGCCCAAATTTTGTGATCAGTATAATATCCTTTTTGTTATTCGTAGCCTTGACTTCTATCAGTTCATCCTCATCTCTCAGAGAAATCGCAGCGAGTCCGGTCTTTCTCACATTAGCATAATCCTGGATTGGTGTCTTTTTAACCAGACCCTTTTTTGTCGCCATAAAGAGGTAGTTGCCTTCTTTATATTCCCGAATCGGTATTACTGCTGTTATTTTCTCTCCCGGAGCCAGCTGAAGCAGATTAATGATTGCAACTCCTCTGGCTGTTCTTCCTGACTCAGGAATTTCATATGCCTTAAGACGGTAAACTTTCCCCGTATTTGTAAAGAACATCAGATAATGATGTGTTGTCGTCATCAGAAGATCTTCGATATAATCGTCTTCAATGGTCTGCATTCCCTTGATTCCCTTTCCGCCGCGATTCTGGCTGCGGAAATTATCTACAGATATTCTCTTGATATAACCAAGCTTCGTCATCGTGATAACTGTATTTTCTTTTGGAATCAGATCTTCCATGGAAATATCATACTCATCAAATCCAATACTTGTTCGTCTGTCATCGCCATATTTTTCGGAAATCATCAGAATCTCCTGACGAATAACGCGAAGCAGAAGTTTTCTGTCTGAAAGTATTGCCTTCAACTCACGGATCTTGTCCATCAATTCCGCATATTCTGCTTCCAGCTTTTCTCTTTCCAGACCCGTCAGCGCACGCAGACGCATATCAACGATCGCCTGGGCCTGCACATCACTCAGTTCAAACTCCTCGATCAGGGATTCTTTTGCTATCTGCACATTTTTAGAACCTCTGATGATCTGGATCACGCGGTCTATATTATCCAGGGCTTTTAATAATCCCTCTAAGATATGTGCCCTTTCCTCCGCCTTATTCAGATCATATTTCGTTCTTCTGGTGACAACATCCTCCTGATGCATCAGATAATACTTAAGTATCTCCAGAAGATTCATGACCTTAGGCTGGTTATTCTGGAGTGCCAGCATAATAATACCGAAAGTATCCTGCATCTGGGTATGCTTATATAGCTGATTTAAGATGACATTAGCATTGGCATCACGTCGCAGTTCAATACAGATTCTCATACCTTCTCTGTTGGAATGGTCATTGAGATCTGTAATACCGTCAATCTTTTTATCCCTGACAAGCTCGGCAATCTTTTCAATCAGCCTTGCTTTATTCACCATATACGGAAGTTCAGTCACGATAATCTGACTCTTTCCATTCGGCAGCGTCTCGATATCAGTTACCGCACGTACTCTTACTTTTCCTCTGCCTGTCCTGTATGCCTCCTCAAAGCCGCGTGCTCCCAGAATCGTAGCTCCTGTCGGAAAATCAGGACCCTTGATGATTCCCAATATTTCCTCAATCTCTGTCTCTCTGTCTTCTTCTATCACGTTGTCGATAATTTGTACGACAGCACTGACAACCTCACGCAGATTGTGAGGCGGTATATTCGTAGCCATTCCGACTGCGATTCCGGAAGTACCGTTCACAAGCAGATTGGGATATCTGGCCGGAAGCACAACCGGCTCTTTTTCAGTCTCATCAAAGTTTGGCGCAAAATCAACGGTATTCTTGTTAATGTCCGCCAGCATTTCCATTGATATCTTACTTAAGCGGGCTTCTGTATATCTCATCGCGGCAGCACCGTCACCATCGACAGAACCAAAGTTTCCATGACCGTCAACAAGCGGATATCTCGTTGACCACTCCTGTGCCATGTTTACCAGAGCTCCGTAAATAGAGCTGTCACCATGCGGATGATATTTACCCATCGTATCACCGACAATACGCGCACATTTTCTATGCGGTTTGTCAGGACCGTTATTGAGTTCTATCATAGAATAGAGAACTCTTCTTTGTACCGGTTTCAGACCATCTCTTACATCCGGAAGTGCACGTGCAGCAATAACACTCATGGCATAATCGATATAAGAATTCTCCATTGTTTTTTTCAGATCGACATCATGAATTTTATCGAAAATATTTTCTTCCATTTTCCCTCCAGTACCGCTCTTTTATGCGGCTTAGCTAAGTTGATTTCGGTCAGATATCCAGATTCTTGACATATTTCGCATTAGCCTCAATGAATTCCCGGCGCGGTTCCACTTTGTCGCCCATCAATGTTGTAAAGGTAAGATCAACTTCCGATGAAGATTCTTCATCCATCGTGACACGAAGCAAAATTCTTTTTTCCGGATCCATCGTAGTTTCCCAGAGCTGATCCGCATCCATCTCACCGAGTCCCTTATATCTCTGAATCTTATTATTTCCGTCCCTTCCGATCTCGACCAGGATATTGTTGAGCTCCTCATCAGAGTAGGCATACCATGCTTTCTTATTCTTCTCAATCTTATAAAGAGGAGGCTGTGCCAGATAGACATATCCCTGTTTGATAAGCTCCGGCATAAATCTGTACAGAAAAGTCAGGAGCAGCGTTGCAATATGGGCACCGTCGACATCAGCATCCGTCATGATAATAATCTTGTGGTATCGCAGTTTCGTGATATCGAAATCATCATGGATACCCGTTCCAAATGCTGTGATCATTGCCTTGATCTCGGCGTTGGCATATATTTTGTCCAGGCGCGCTTTCTCAACATTCAGAATCTTTCCGCGGAGCGGAAGTATCGCCTGCGTGGCACGGCTTCTCGCCGTTTTAGCAGAACCGCCCGCAGAATCACCTTCGACAATATAAATTTCACAGTTTGACGGATCTTTGTCAGAACAATCCGCCAGTTTTCCCGGTAAGGACATACTTTCGAGGGCAGATTTTCTTCTCGTCAGATCTCTCGCTTTTCTGGCTGCATCTCTGGCTCTCTGCGCCATCAGAGATTTTTCTACCGTCTGTTTTGCAACGGAAGGATTCTGCTCCAGAAATAACGTCAGCTGATTGCTCACGATATTGTCTACAGCACCTCTTGCCTCGCTGTTACCAAGTTTTTGTTTCGTCTGTCCTTCAAACTGAGGGTCTTCAATCTTGACACTGATGATTGCTGTCAATCCCTCCCGAATATCCTCGCCGCTCAAATTTGATTCATTGTCTTTGAGCAGTTTATTTTTTCTCGCATAATCATTAAATGTCTTCGTCAATGCATTTCTGAACCCAACAATATGCGTTCCGCCCTCCGGCGTCGTAATATTGTTGACAAATCCATACGTATTTTCTGTATAGGAATCATTATGCTGCATGGCAACTTCCACAAGAACTCCGTCTCTTTCACCCTCGCAGTAAATGATGTCCTGATAAAGAGCCGTTTTACTGCGGTTCAGATACGTGACAAACTCCTTAATACCACCCTCATAATGGAATTCTTTTTCGATAAGTTCTTCTTCTCTCTCGTCTCTGATCTTGATAAAAAGACCTCTCGTCAAAAATGCCATCTCACGGAATCTCTGTTTTAAAATGTCAAAATCAAAGACCGTCTCCTCGAAAATTTCCTTGTCAGGAAGGAAAGTGACCATCGTACCGGTCTTATCCGGCTCACATTCTCCGATAACTTTCAGTTTATATATCACATGCCCTCTCTCATAGCGCTGCCTGTATATTTTTCCCTCGTTATAAATCGTTACTTCGAGCCATTCAGAAAGCGCGTTTACGACAGACGCACCTACTCCGTGCAGACCTCCCGATACCTTATATCCCCCGCCTCCGAACTTTCCGCCGGCATGAAGAATCGTAAATACAACCTCTACTGCCGGGATTCCAGCCTTATGATTGATTCCCACAGGGATACCACGTCCGTCATCGACTACAGTAATTGAATTATCTTTATGAATTGTAACTTCGATTCTGTCACAAAATCCTGCCAGGGCTTCATCAACGGCATTATCCACGATCTCGTAGACCAGATGATGCAGACCTCTGCTCGAGGTACTCCCGATATACATACCAGGCCTTTTTCTGACTGCTTCCAAACCTTCCAGAATTTGAATTTGATCTGCTCCGTATTCTGTGCCCATATAATTCCTCCTACTTTTTATATCTTCGGGTTGACACCCGGTGAATATCAATTATTTTTAAATACATTACCGTCTATCACTTTAAAAACTTTATTTATTTTAAACTGGTTGCTGACAAACTCATCTAATCCAGTACACGTAATTAATGTTTGAATATTATGAATATTCTTTAATAAATAGTTTTGCCTGCTGCTGTCCAGTTCAGACAAGACATCGTCCAATAATAAAATGGGTGTATCTCTGATTATTTTTTTAACAAGATATATTTCAGACAATTTTAATGACAAAGCCGCGGTCCTCTGCTGCCCCTGGGAACCGTATCTGCGAATATCAATGTCATTTATTTTTACGCCGAGATCATCCCTGTGGGGACCGACCGACGTCTGGCGAAATTTTAAATCCTTTTCTCTGCTTTTTTTCAATTCATCAGAAAAAATATCCGTCTCCGTATTCGGCTCATAGATCAGATTCAGTACTTCTTTTTCCCCTGTCAGATTCTTATGTATGTCAATAATAATGTCATTTAATTCCTCAATAAATTTTCTGCGGGATGTTATAATTCTCAGTCCGTATTCTATCAGCTGTTCATCCCAGACATCCATCGTATCAGCCAGGTCCGGGCAGAAAGAAATGTCTTTGAGCAGTTTATTTCTCTGATTTAATACTCTGTTATAATTCATCAAATCTGTTAAATAAAGTTTATCCAGTTGACATAATTCTGAATCAACGAATCTTCTTCTTTCTGAAGGCCCGTTTTTTATGATATTCAGATCTTCCGGAGAAAAGAAAACAATGTTTATAATACCAAAAAGCTCTGACGCTTTCTTTATTGGAATACCATTGATCGCGATTCCCTTGGATTTATTCTTTTTAAGATGCATGTCAATTCGATAGGACATGTCATGTTTTCTGACTTGCATCCGTATATGAGACTCATCCCTGTCAAAATGTATGATTTCCCTGTCTTTACTTCCTCTGTGAGATTTTGTCGTTGCACACAGGTAGATTGATTCCAGTATGTTTGTCTTCCCCTGCGCATTGTCCCCATAGAGAATATTCGTGCCCGGGTCCAGATCCATATGAAGGGAATCGTAATTTCTGAAGTTACTCAATTCCAGTGTTTCTATCTGCATCGTCCATCACAACTACTTAACAATTTTAATGTCAGTCCCTTCAAATGTGACAATATCACCCTCATAGAGCTTACGCCCTCTTCTTATGTCAACCTCACCGTTTACCTTAACGAGACCATCCTGGATGGCATACTTTGCCTCAACACCGTCTTCGACCAGATTGGCCGCCTTGATAGCCTGACCGAGTTTTATAAATTCACTTTTTAACTTAATGGTTTCCATTTCTCACCTTTTCCTATCTTGCCGCGTTAAAATTAACAGGCAGAATGAGATAAATATAATTTTCCATATCATCCTTGATAAAACACGGCGCTTTCGCATTTACCAGATAGATCGATATCGTTTCGTCATCGATCACCTTCAGGGCATCCATCAGGAATTTGGGATTAAATCCAATGAGGATGTCTTTTCCCTCTTTTTCGATATCAATGTCCTCATCCATGGATCCGATCTGAGAATTAATTTTCAGCTGCATATTGCCATCCTGAATATCTATGATGATCGGTTTCTTATCACCTTCTTTTACAAGAAGTGTCGCCCTGTCGATACAATTTAAAAATTCTTTTTTATTAATCATAACTTTTGTTTCATAATCGCTGGAAAGCATTTGATCAATTTTGAAATATTCTCCCTCGATCAGCCTTGATACAACGACCGTATCATCGAATTCAAAGACAATGTGATTCTCCGTAAAGAAAATCTGAACCATATCTTCCATCTCACCCGATAAAATCTTACTGATCTCATTCAGTGTTTTACCTGGTACTACCACTTTTTTATCAGAATAACTTTCTCTCAACTCAATTTTTCTTATTGCAATTCGATGTCCGTCGAGGGAAATAATCTTCATGATATTATTTTTTATCTCAAACAGCTCACCAGTCATAAGTTTATTATTTTCATTAGCAGCGATCGAAAAAATTGTCTGACGTATCGTTTCTTTTAATGTGAACTGAGAGATTTCCACACAGTCATTTTTTTCAATAATAGGGAGATAGGCAAAATCTTCTCCGTCTTTTCCCGGAATTGTAAATTTTGCTTTTTCACAGGAAATGGTCGTATTTAATTTATCGTCTGTTTTAATGATAACATCGCTGTCCGGGAGCTTTCTGACAATCTCAGAAAATATACGGGCATCCAGGGCTACGATGCCTTTTTCTTCAATCGTTCCATTGACTTTCGTTTCGATACCAAGTTCCATATCATTTGCTGTGAATTTAATTTCATTTGTGGAAGCATCGATGAGGATACATTCCAGGATAGGCATGGTTGTTTTGGATGGAACTGCTTTGAGTGTGATGTTAACACTTTTAAGCAATTCAGATTTAGAGCAGATTAACTTCATAATGTGTATAACTCCCTTCCTGTCAAAAGTGACTTTAAGAAAAATAAATTAATAACAAATCCGTAGTCTTAGCCGTAAGGGCTGTGGATTTGTGAAAATGTCGGTTAAAGCGCTGAAATACAAGCAAAATACCCGTGGATAAATATGTTAAAGTAATGAAGTTAAAGTGTGTACACATTGTTGATAAAAAAAACAGAAAAATTATCCACAAATTATCAACATACAATAAACACATTATCCACAAATTAATGTGTATAACTTTTTTTAAGAAGGAGGATTAATCTTCTTCTTCAGTACGGAAATGGTAGTTTCAAGATCAGAAGAGTTTTCCATTTCCTTTTCTATTTTTTTTATAGCATTGATCACTGTCGTATGATCGCTTTTTCCAAGGGCCTTTGCAACGCCGGCAAGAGTAAGACCCGTCATTTCACGGCATAAATACATAACGATCTGTCGTGGAAAAGTAACTTTCTGACTCCTCTTACTTCCTTTTATATCGTCGGCAGTGACATCAAAGTGTTCAGCGACAGTTGTGATGATTAACTCGGGTGTGATTACTTTTTTCGCATCCGGGGAAATAATATCTTTCAGTACCTGTTCAGCCAGTTCCAGGGTGACTTCCCGTTTTTCCAGGTTAGCGTAAGCCATAATTTTATTAAGAGAGCCTTCCAGTTCACGGATATTTGACTTTATGTTTGTTGCGATGTATTCAATAACAGAATCATCGACGTTATATCCATCCAGTTCTTCTTTTTTCCGAAGAATTGCCATTCGAGTCTCATAATCAGGAGATGAAATATCGGCGATCAATCCCCATTCAAATCGGGAACGAATTCTGTCTTCCAGTATTTCCATATCTTTCGGCGGCTTATCGGATGATATGATGATCTGTTTTCTGGCGCTGTGAAGCGCATTAAAGGTGTGGAAAAATTCTTCCTGGGTAGATTCCTTACCAATAATGAACTGTACGTCATCCACCAGTAAAACATCAATGTTTCTGTATTTTTCACGAAATTTTGACATAGCCGTGTTATTGCCATTACGGATGGATTCAATAACTTCGTTTGTAAAATCCTCACTCGTTACATAGAGAACCCTTTTCGAGGGGTCTGTCTGAAGAATAAAATGTGCGATCGAGTGCATAAGATGAGTTTTACCCAGTCCCACTCCTCCATATAAAAACAGAGGATTATAAATGTCGCCGGGGGACTCCGCTACTGCGAGAGAGGCTGCGTGAGCAAATTTATTATTGCTTCCTACGACAAATGTATCAAAAGTGTATTTCTCATTCAGGTTGGCATTGATCAGATTTTCATTGATGGCCTGCGGCTGTGTTTCTATTACTTTCGGGATATCTTCCGGTATAATGAATTTTATTTCACAGCTAATTCCAGTAACTTCCGTGATTGCGACTTTAATAGGAAGTGTGTACTTCTTACTGATATAATTAATAAATTCCGTAGAAGGCACAAGAATGGTAACAACGTCATTATCTACGCTATGTACCGTCAAAGGTTTTAACCATGTTGTAAATGATACGTCTGAGAGTTCATGCTCTTTTTTTACCATATCCAGAATATCATTCCACTTTTTTATAATAATGTTCATTTTAATAGTCCCCGTTTCCTATAAGTATAAACACAGCTTTGAACCACAAATTATGTGATATTATATCGTATCGCCCTAAGGGTCCTGCAGAACAGGACCCTGGCAACGACTTATCAATCAATCCATTTTATATAATATCTCTACCTTATATTATAATAAAACGGGATTTTACGCAATGATTAATTCTGGAAGCTGGACAATAATCAGTTACCATAAAATGTAGTTATTGTTCGAAATGTGTATAAAGGTTTTTATTATTCACATTGACGAAACAGTGTATTTCAAACAAAAATTAAGGATGGTGCTCATATAACCACATAAAAATCGCATTTTATCCACAAGTTATCCACAAAATGTGGATAGTATTACGTAAACTATGTGATATTTAAGAAAATACGGCGTAAATCAAAAAAAACCTGAATTTTACTTGACTTAGGAGAGTAATATGAATATAATTGAAATGATGTTTTCGTGCATACATGAAGATTATAAATTACCATATATGATAGATATTTGGTTTTTAAAGGAGGTGCCAGAATTATGAAAATGACATTTCAGCCGAAAAAGAGATCCAGAGCTAAAGTTCACGGATTCAGAGCGAGAATGGCCACAAAAGGCGGAAGAAAAGTTTTAGCTGCAAGAAGATTAAAAGGAAGAAAAAGTTTATCAGCATAAGACCGCAGTTATGTGGTCTTTTCTTCTCTTATATTTTTGCCGTTAATTAAGGGAATCATTCTATGAAAAATTCGGAGAGTTTAAAGAAAAACAGAGATTTTCAGTTGGTTTACAAAAACGGAACGTCGCTTGCAAATAAATATCTGGTAATGTATGTATATAGGAACCAATTGGAAAAAAATCGTCTGGGTATATCTGTCAGTAAGAAGGTTGGAAACAGTATCGTACGTCATAGATTGACCAGACTGATCAGAGAGAGTTATCGGTTAAATGAAGAATTATTCCAAAACGGAATGGATATTGTAGTCATTGCAAGAGTAAATGCAAAAGACAGAGATTACGCGCATATAGAAAGTGCATTGATGCATCTCGGGAAGATGCATCATATTCTAAAAAGTAAAAATGAAAATAATATTGATTAGAATGATTAAGTTTTATCAAAAATATTTATCACCTTTAAAGAGAACATGCTGTCCGTATACACCAACCTGTTCAAATTACGGATTAGAAGCAATTCAAAAATATGGGGCTTTCAAAGGAAGTATATTAGCAATATGGAGAATATTACGATGTAATCCCTTCTCGAAAGGCGGCTATGATCCGGTTCCATAAAGTACAAGGAGGAAAATTGGTTTGGATATCTTTTTGACAAAATCAACAATGCCGATTATCGGATGGATAGCTGATATTCTTGGATATGTTATCAGTGGGATATATTGGTGCCTGGAACAGATAGGGATTCCCAATATTGGTATCGCAATCATCTTATTTACATTTGTAATGTATCTTCTGATGACGCCGCTGCAGATAAAACAACAGAAATTCTCGAAACTCAACAGCATTATGATGCCTGAGATTCAGAAAGTGCAGCAGAAATATAAAGGCAAAAAAGATCAGAAATCCATGGAAAAAATGCAGGAAGAGACACAGGCAATTTATCAGAAATACGGTGTTTCTCCGACTGGAAGCTGTGGTCAGATGCTGATCACACTGCCCGTTATGTTTGCATTGTACCAGGTTATTTATCATATACCGGGATATATTTCCAGCGTAAGGGAAGTATTTACAGGTCTTGTAACAAAAATAACGTCGATACCTAATTTTACTGAGATTCTTCAGACTTTTATTGATGAAAATAAAATAACCACAACAAAGCTGGCTGTGGAAAATGGTGTCGCAAGTACGAATTCTATCATTGATATGCTGTACAATCTGACGACCAATCAATGGGAAGCGATTGCGCATGTAGGTGACTTCAGCGGTTTTACCAATATTATCAATACGACAAAAGAAAGTATCACGAATGTGAATATGTTTCTGGGATTAAATATTTCAGATACACCCTTTATTCTGATCAAAGACGGTTTTTCTTCCGGTCAGTGGCTTCTCGTAATCGGAGCAATATTGATTCCGGTACTTGCATGGCTGACACAGTGGCTCAACTATAAGCTAATGCCGCAGCCGGCGACAGCTGCAAATGGAGATGCACCCAGTGCGATGGATGCATCAATGAAGAGTATGAATACGGTTATGCCGATTATGTCCGCATTTTTCTGTGTTACATTTCCGGTAGGTATCGGTATCTACTGGATTGCGGGTGCAGTATTCAGAAGTATTCAGCAGCTGATCATCAACAGGCATATGACGAAGATCGATATGGATGACCTGATTAAGAAAAACCAGGAGAAGGCGCAGAAGAAACGCGAGAAGAAGGGACTTCCTCCGCAAAAGATTACACAGCAGGCAACACAGAACGTACGCAGGATCAATGAGCCGGTGAACGCTGCTTCTGCAGAAGAGAGAGAAGAAGCAGTCAGAAAGGCTACTGAATATTACAACAGTGGAAATGTGAAACCAAACAGTATTGCTTCAAAGGCAAATATGGTTAAACAGTTTGATGAAAAGAACAGGAAGAAATAGGGGGATTGGTTATGGAGTTTATTGAAATTTCCGCAAAAACCGTTGACGATGCAATTACCAAAGCATGTCTTACTTTGGAAACCTCCAGTGATAATCTTGAAATACAGGTTGTGCGGGAAGGAAGTTCCGGATTTTTAGGATTTGGAAGCAAACCGGCGATTATTAAAGCGCGGAGAAAAGAGATTGTCGAGCCTGTTGAAGAAATAAAACCTGTAAAGCCTGAAGTTAAGAAAGAGCCTAAAAAAGAGTTTAAAAAGGAAAAGAAACAGGAGAAAAAACAGGAAAAGCCTAAACCATCCGAAAAACCGCCGATGACAGAAAAAGTACCGGCTCCTGAGAAAAAAGAATATGTGGTAGTTGAGAGAACGCCGGAAGAAATTAAGGGAATTGAAGACGCGGCACGTGAATTTTTGGACAGTGTATTTAAAGCAATGGAAGTTCCAGTTGAGATTACTATTGTATATCAGAAAAATACGGGAAATCTGGATATCGATTTTTCCGGCGCTGATATGGGAATGCTGATCGGAAAAAGAGGACAGACGCTTGATTCCCTTCAGTATCTGACAAGCCTTGTTGTAAATAAGGGACAGGAACACTATATTCGTGTAAAACTCGATACGGAGAATTACAGAAGCCGCAGAAAAGATACATTGGAAAATCTGGCGAAGAATATTGCTTATAAAGTGAGAAAGACCAGAAAACCGGTTGCACTGGAACCCATGAATCCTTATGAGAGAAGGATCATTCATTCTGTGCTTCAGGGAAACAAATATGTAGAGACGTACAGTGAAGGCAGTGAGCCTTACCGTCATGTTGTTGTAACATTAAAAAAATAGGAGGCCATGAGCCTTTCATAGTACCTCACCTAAATTTTTTGAATTTAAGTGAGGTATTTATGTTTTGAAAGAGCTTTTTGCCTGAAGGGAGTAATGAAGATGACAGTTCCGTCTAACGATACGATAGCCGCTGTCGCAACCGCCATGAGTCCGTCGGGAATCGGAATAGTCCGTATGAGCGGTGAGGATTCCATCGAGGTGATCAGCAGGATTTTCCGCCCTAAAAAAGAGGACAAGGATATCAGCAAGGTTGATACTCATACCATTCATTATGGTCATATCTGTGATAAAGATGAAATGGTGGATGAGGTTCTGGTCATGATCATGAAGGGACCCCACAGTTATACAGGGGAAGATACGGTTGAAATTGACTGTCATGGGGGCGTACTGGCTGTAAAAAAGGTCTTGGAGACTGCAGTCAGATATGGGGCGCGACCTGCACAGCCGGGCGAATTTACCAGGCGTGCTTTTTTGAACGGAAGAATTGACCTGTCAAAGGCAGAAGCGGTAATTGACGTGATTAATGCGAAGAGTGAATATGCGCTGAAGAGTTCACTGAGCCAGCTGAAAGGGTCACTGGAACAGAAAATAAGGGAAATACGTCAGAGTATAATATACCAGATAGCCTTTATAGAATCGGCTCTGGATGATCCGGAACATATCAGCATTGACGGCTATGGGGAAAAATTAAAGCTTATCCTGGCAAACGAAAAAAATAAGGTCCAGGCACTGTTGGATTCGGCGGATGAAGGCAGAATGATTCAGGAAGGAATAAAAACAGTCATTGTCGGCAAGCCAAACGCGGGAAAGTCTTCACTTTTGAATCTTCTCGTGGGTGAGGAAAAAGCGATTGTCACGGATATCGCAGGCACGACAAGAGACGTTCTGGAAGAGACGATTACTCTTCAGGGAATTTCACTGCGTGTTATTGATACGGCGGGGATACGCAGTACCGATGATGTCGTGGAAAAGATAGGTGTAGGCCGCGCGAGGGAACGAGCTAAGGATGCGGATCTGATACTTTATGTGGTTGATTCATCGGTACCGCTGGATGAAAATGATGAGGATATCATAGAGATGATCCGGTCGGAAGAGAAAAAGGCGATCGTACTGCTGAATAAATCGGATCTCAACATTAAGGTGACGGCAGATGATATAAATCAGTATCTACCTGTACCTGTGATATCCATATCAGCGAAGGAGGAGACGGGACTCAAAGAGCTGGAAGATTGTATGAAAGATATGTTTTTTATGGGAGAGTTATGCTTCAATGATGAAATTTATATCACGAATCTCAGGCATAAGACGGCGCTTGACGAGACAAAAAGGAGCCTTGAACTGGTTGAATGCAGTATCGAAGATGGTATGCCGGAGGATTTTTTCTCCATTGATCTTATGAACGCGTATGAGTCTCTTGGGAGTATCACAGGGGAATCGGTAGGGGAAGATCTGGTAAATGAAATTTTCGGAAAGTTTTGTACAGGCAAATAGCAGGAGAAAAGAATGAATACGTTAGTGGAAAGATATGATGTTGCGGTGATAGGAGCGGGTCATGCGGGTTGTGAAGCGGCACTTGCCTGCGCAAGGCTGGGGATGGAAACCATTATTTTTACTGTCAGTGTGGACAGTATCGCACTGATGCCGTGTAACCCCAATATCGGCGGAAGTTCAAAAGGACATCTGGTGAGAGAGATTGACGCTCTCGGCGGGGAAATGGGCAGGAATATTGATAAAACATTTATACAGTCCAAAATGCTGAACAGGTCAAAGGGACCTGCAGTGCATTCGCTCAGGGCACAGGCAGATAAGCATGCGTACAGTGAGCGTATGCGCGGCATACTGGAGAACCAGGAGCGTCTGACGGTGAAACAGGCGGAAGTGACAGAACTGATCGTGGAAGACGGCGTGATAAAAGGGGTAAAGACATTTTCGCAGGCAACATATTTGTGCAGTGCAGTGATATTGTGTACCGGTACGTATCTGAAGGCCAGATGTATCTATGGGGATATCAGCAATGAGACAGGGCCAAACGGGCTTCAGGCTGCCAACTATCTGACAGATTCTCTGAGAAAAAATGGAATTGAAATTCTCCGGTTTAAGACGGGGACACCTGCCAGGATTGACAGGAGAAGTATTGATTTTACGAAGATGGAAGAGCAGTTCGGAGATGAAAGAGTCGTTCCTTTTTCATTTTCCACGGATCCGGAAGATGTACAGATCGATCAGTCGTCGTGCTGGCTCACTTATACCAGTGAAAAAACGCATGAGATCATCCGGAATAATCTGGACCGATCGCCGCTGTATTCAGGTATGATAGAGGGAACAGGTCCCAGGTACTGTCCTTCGATTGAAGATAAGGTAGTGAAGTTTGCGGACAAAAACCGCCATCAGGTGTTTCTGGAACCCGAAGGACTGTACACGAATGAAATGTATGTTGGGGGAATGTCGAGTTCTCTTCCGGAGGATGTGCAGCATGAAATGTATCACTCTGTGCCTGGTCTTGAGAATGCAAAAATCGTCAGAAATGCCTACGCGATCGAATATGACTGCATCAATCCGCGGCAGCTTCGGCCGTCTCTTGAGTTTAAGACGATCAGAGGATTATTCAGCGGAGGACAGTTCAATGGAAGTTCGGGATATGAGGAAGCTGCCGCACAGGGCCTGATCGCAGGAATCAATGCGGCGCTTAAGATCAAGGGGAAACAGCCTCTGGTGCTGGACCGCTCAGAGTCCTATATCGGTGTATTGATTGATGATCTTGTGACGAAGGAAAATAAAGAGCCTTACCGTATGATGACGAGCCGCGCGGAATACCGGCTGCTTCTGAGACAGGACAATGCAGACCTCCGGCTTAGAAAAAAGGGGTATGAGGCGGGACTGATCGGTGAAGAGGATTACCAGAGACTGCTGATAAAGGAACGGCAGATCGAAGAGGAGACCAAAAGGGTAGAAAATACCAGTATCGGTGCTTCCAGGGAAGTACAGAAGCTTCTGGAGGATCACAACAGTACGGTATTAAAGTCAGGAACAACACTGGGAGAACTGATTCGCAGGCCGGAACTGAGTTACGACGATCTGAAAGAGATTGACCCTGCGAGGCCAGATCTTCCGTACGATGTAACGGAACAGGTGAATATCAATATTAAATACAGCGGGTATATCAAACGGCAGTTAAAACAGGTGGAGCAGTTTAAGAAGATGGAATCAAAAAAGATACCGGAGGATATTGATTATAATCAAATCAGGAGTCTCCGTATCGAGGCAGTTCAGAAGCTGAACCTGTACCGGCCGGAAAACATAGGACAGGCCTCCAGGATATCAGGCGTCTCACCCGCGGATATCTCAGTTCTTCTGGTATATCTTCAGGGATACCGCACGCAGACATAAAACAGAGAGGAAAAGGAGACATGTAATGCTGGAAAAAGACCTCACGTCTTTGAAAAAGGGTGTAGAACAGCTGAATATAACGCTGAATGATCATCAGTATCATCAGTTTGCGTTATATTATGATCTGTTGATAGAATGGAACAAGGTAATGAATCTGACGGGTATCACAGAGTGGGAGGAGGTAGTGGTTAAGCACTTCATTGACAGCCTGGCGGTTGTAAAGGCATGTGATATGAACCGGATAAAAAATCTTATTGATATCGGGACGGGCGCCGGATTCCCCGGAATACCATTGAAGATTGCATTTCCGGATATGGAATGTGTGCTCCTTGATTCACTTGCAAAAAGAGTAAAATTTCTGGATGAAGTGATTCTGAATCTGAAACTTACGGGTATCCGCAGCATACACGGAAGGGCGGAGGATTATGCAAGGCAGAAAGATTACAGGGAATCATTTGGTCTGTGTGTGTCGAGGGCGGTTGCAGGCCTTCATGTACTTTCTGAATACTGTCTTCCGTTTGTGGCGGAAGGAGGATTCTTTATTCCGTACAAATCGGGAAAGGTGGATGAAGAAATCAGGGTATCGAAGAGAGCTGTGAAAGTGCTGGGGGGAGAGATTGACTCCCGGATTAAGTTCCAGCTTGCAGATACCGATATGGAACGTTCCTTTGTAGTGATAAAGAAAGTAAAACCAACACCGAAGAAGTATCCCCGCAAAGCGGGAATGCCTTCTAAGGAGCCCATTTTATAAACCTGAACAGTTATGTTTGAAGAAACATGATCAGAACATAGAAGGCTCTACACTGGCATATTTGCAATGCCTTTGTAGGGCCAATTGTCTTTGTTTTACAGGAAAATTGTAGCATGATTTCATAGAAAAAACACAATTTTTTCGGATGTTTAACACAATTAAAACGTAAAATGAATAGGAATATGCGGGGTTTTGTACCCTGATCATTAAAAGGAGGGAAATTGATTTGATAGAAGTAAAAAATCTGGTGAAGCGGTACGGTGACCACCTTGCGGTGGATAATCTGTCGTTCACAGTAGAAAGGGGCCAGATTTACGGTTTTTTAGGTCCGAACGGCGCCGGGAAGTCTACGACTATGAATATCATTACGGGATATATTGCTTCTACGGAAGGAGAAGTGATCATAAACGGGCACAATATCCTGGATGAACCGGGGGAGGCAAAAAGGAGCATTGGATATCTTCCGGAGCAGCCGCCTCTTTATTTTGACATGACAGTGATAGAATATCTGAAGTTTGCTGCCGAACTTAAGAAGATACCGAAAACAGACAGACAGCAGATGATCGATGAGGTCATGGAACTTGTAAAGATCACGGATATGCAGAACCGTCTGATCAAGAATCTGTCCAAAGGTTATAAGCAGCGAGTGGGCCTGGCACAGGCAATCCTCGGCTATCCTGAGATCATCATACTGGATGAACCTACGGTGGGACTTGATCCCAAACAGATCATTGAGATTCGTGATCTGATTAAAAGCCTCAGTGAGAAGCATACCGTGATTTTAAGTTCCCATATTCTGTCAGAGGTAAGCGCAGTCTGTGATTTTGTGATGATCATCGCGCATGGTAAACTGGTAGCGAGCGATACTCCGGAAAATCTGAGCAAACTTATGATCGGATCGAACGAATTGGAATTGACGATTAAAACAGACAGAGAAGATGTGGATGAAATACTTCACACCATACCTGAAATAGAAGAAATGTCGCTTAGTGAATCACAGGAAGAGGGAGCGATTGATATTTTTATCAAGACGGCGGAGGATACAGATATTCGCGAAAAACTCTTCTATTTATTTGCGGAAAAGAAATGTCCGATCATTAAAATGGAATCCAGCAGACTTTCTCTGGAAGACGTATTCCTCGAGCTGACAGAGGATGGTCAGGAAGAGACAGAAGAGTCTGGAGAACAGGAGGTGGAAGAAGATGCGGGCAATTTATAAAAAAGAACTGAAAAGTTATCTCACTTCAATGGTAGGCTATGTGTTTATGTTTTTTATCCTGCTCATGACGGGCATCTATTTTACCGCGTATAATCTTCAGGCTGCTTACCCCATATTTGGCATTACGTTGAGTTCCATTACCTTTATTTTTTTAATTGCAGTACCGATTCTGACGATGCGTGTGCTGGCAGAGGAGAGAAAACAGAAGACAGACCAGATGCTCCTGACTTCTCCGGTATCTGTGAAGGATATTATTATTGGTAAATATCTGGCTCTTGTGACTATTTATATAATTCCTATGGCGGTCATCTGCTGCTATCCGCTCGTTATGAAGAGTTTCGGAACAGTCTCACTGCCTATGGCATATACATCTGTTCTGGGGTTTGTATTGCTCGGATGCGGAAATATTGCAGTCGGAATGTTCCTTTCTTCTGTGACGGAAAGTCAGGTTATTGCTGCGGTGATGTCATTTATCATATTGTTTATCTGTTACATGACAGATGGAATTGCATCTTTCTTTTCGGATACGGCGATGTCCTCCATGATCGCCTTTGTGATTCTGGTGTTAATACTGACAGCAATCATTTATATGATGATCAAAAATGTG
This sequence comes from Ruminococcus gauvreauii, assembly GCF_025151995.1. Taxonomy (NCBI): domain Bacteria; kingdom Bacillati; phylum Bacillota; class Clostridia; order Eubacteriales; family Oscillospiraceae; genus Ruminococcus; species Ruminococcus gauvreauii. The sequence goes on along the minus strand of NZ_CP102290.1, from coordinate 1,883,257 downwards.
TTTATCAGTGTTGTCGTCGGACTTATCGGTGAGATCATCGTTGTCGCATCTTATCTCGTGAGGTCTTCCATGTTTGAAGGTGCATTTCAAAACTTTTTAAATATTTTCAATATCAACAGCCACCTGAGTAATTTTGTTGACGGCATTTTGGACCTGACAGGAGTCGTTTATTTTCTGTCTGTTATTGGAATCTTTCTGTTCCTGTCCATGCAGTCAATCTTAAAGAGACGGTGGAGTTAGGAGGTTAATCATGAGGTTAAACATGAAGTTTCATAAAGAGAAAATATTTAAAAATGATGGAAAGAAGAAGTTAAAAAACGGTTCCTACAGTGTGATTCTGTCGTTGATTGTGATAGCCGTGGTCGTGGTGATCAACCTGATCATTTCGGAAATACCATCACAGTATACACAATTTGATTTGAGTGCAGCAAAATTGTACACAGTGAGCGATGATACAAAAGAATACCTGAATACCCTGGATCAAGATGTGACGATCTACTATATCGCACAGAGCGGACAGGAAGACGATACGATCGATAAACTACTCACGAGATATGACGATTTGTCAAAACACATTAAAGTCGAGAAAAAAGATCCAGTACTTCATCCGAAATTCACCTCACAGTATACGGATCAGGAACTCGCCGATAACAGCGTGATTGTCGTCTGCGGAGAAAAATCGAAGGTTATAGATAATGGGCAGATGTATCAGTCAGAAGTAAATTATCAGACTTACTCCTCAAGTATAACAGGATTTGACGGTGAAGGCCAGGTCACAAGTGCCATAGAATATGTTACTTCAGATGATCTGCCGATACTCTATACACTGGATGGTCATGGTGAACTGGAGTTATCCACAGCGGTTACGGATGCGATCGCAAAACAGAATGTTGAAGTGAAGACATTAAATCTGATGACGGAGGAAAAAGTTCCTGACGATGCAGAGAGTATTATGATAGCTGCACCGACGAGTGATCTGTCTGGGGAAGAAACGGATAAAATCATCGAATATCTGGAGAATGGCGGTCATGCGATTATCTTTTCCGATTACAGCGAGACGGAGATGCCAAACTTTAAGAGAGTACTTGAAAATTATGGTGTGAAGACTGTGGACGGTGTGGTTTTGGAAGGTGACAGCAGAAATTATGGTTACCAGATGCCATATTATCTGCTTCCGAATGTAAATGACAGTGATGTGACAGCAAATGTAATAGACAGCGGCAAATATGTTATGATGCCGATCGCACAGGGAATTGAAAAGATGGATCAGGTCAGAGATACGCTGACAATAAATCCGATTCTCACCACATCCAATAAAGCATACAGCAAGACGGATATTCAGAATATGGAAAATTATGAGAAATCGGATGGAGATGCGGAAGGGCCTTTTGATATTGGCATGTATATCACAGAGAGTATAGATGATGAAAAAGAGACAAAAATTATCTACTATTCTTCTTCCAGTATCTTGAATGATAATGTCAATCAAATGGTATCGGGCGGAAATCTCGAGCTGGTGACCGAATCAGTCTCTGCCGTTTGCAAGAGCGGTGATGAGGCGTCTGTTTCGATACCGAGCAAGAGTCTGCAGACAGACTATCTGACACTTACTAATTATGACGCCAGTTTCTGGATGATTATGTCTATCATTATCCTGCCTGGATTGTGTCTCGTATGCGGACTGGTAATCTGGCTGAAGAGGAGAAAACAGTGATGAAAAAGAGAAAGGTCGTCAATTTGATCATTCTTCTGGCTGTCCTGATTCTTTTGGCGGTCGCTTATTTTCTGTTAAGAAACCACAATCAGGCGGAGGAAGAAGCTGAAAAAAGTGAAGAAACTTCTGAAATTGTATCTGTCGATGTGGATAACATCGAGAGTATTTCCTTCACAATATCAGGAGAAAATGAAGTCTTTACGAAAAATGAAGATGCATGGAAGCTGGAAAGCGATACAAATTTTCCTGTTAAGGCGGATCAGATGACCGTCCTGACAGATGCACTGGCAAGCGTGACATCCAACAGAACGCTTGAACATGTGGACGATTTGAGTGAATATGGACTGGATAACCCGGAAAATATAATTCAGATAAAAATGAAAGATGATAAGAATATAAAAATTGCTGTCGGCAGTTCAAATGAATCCACGGGTGACTGTTACGTATATTTAAATGATGATAAAAATACGGTGTATACCACAGACAGTGATTTGTCAACGGTCTTTGCGGGAAGTCTGATGAACTACGCAGCAGGTGAAGATTACCCGACGGTTGTGGGAAGTGATATTAAAAGAGTTGAGCTTGAGCAGGGAGAACATTCATTCACAGTGCAGAGTTCGGACAGTGCAGATTCAGGATGGTCCTATACAGATGCATCCGGCAGTGTGTCGGATGCAGATAGTTCTGCTATCAGTTCACTTCAGTCAGCAATCGCAGGATTCACATATGCCAATTATTATGAGTATCATTGTGAAAATCCTGCAGAGTATGGACTCGATAATCCGTATGCGACATTGAAAGTCACATATACCGTGAGTGAAGAAGCGGATGAGTCCACAGAAGAGTCTGAAGAAGAGGCAAAGACGGTGGAAAAGAATATGGTTTTGCACATCGGTAATGAAGATGGCAATGGAAACCGCTATACGTCTGTCGAAGGATCCGGTGAGGTACATGCAATTTCAACAGAATCACTCTCGCAGGTATTGGACGGGGCACTCGAACATGTGGAGAACCTGACAGTCAGCAATATTTTTCTGAAGGATCTGGAAAACCTGACTGTGGACTATCTTGGTAATACACATGTCTTTACCCTGGATACTGTGAATTCGGAGGAAGAGGAAGAAGAGAGCAAGACAGTATACTATATGGACGGTGAAGAGATGGATACGCTTGGATTCAGTACCTTCTATAATCATGTGACTGCTGTCACTGCGCAGGAAATGGCGGAGGAGGGAATGATCCCCGAAGGGGAGGCAGAACTGTCATTTGATTTTGTGAAGAAAGACGGATCGACCGTCAATGTTCAATACTATGCATATGATTCAAATTTTTATCTGGCACAGCGCCAGGATGGAAACAAATACCTCGTCAATAAAATGAAGGTGAAAAGTCTGATCAGTGAATATGAGGAACTGATAAGCTAAATAAAACAAATACTGCCGCGATCAGTTTGGTGCTGATACGGCAGTATTTTTTTAAAGCAGGATTCCCAGATGTTCAAATAAAATTTTCAGACCTAACAATATTAAAATAATTCCTCCCGCCAGTTCGGCTTTTGATTTATACTTTGTGCCAAACATACTGCCGATTTTAACACCCAGCATCGATATGCAGAAGGTAATAATTCCGATAAATGAAACCGCAGCTGTAATATTGACACGAAGAAAGGCAAAAGTGATTCCAACAGCCAGGGCATCTATACTTGTCGCTATCGCTAATACCAGCATATCTTTAAATGCAAGAGAAGGGTCGGCACATTCTTCGTTTTTTTCCAATGCCTCTTTGATCATACTGATACCGATCAGAGATAATAAAATAAAAGCTATCCAATGATCGAAAGCCGTTATGTAATCTTTGAATTGGATTCCCAGGAAATAACCGAATAGAGGCATCAATGCCTGAAAACCTCCGAACCATAATCCCACCAGGATACAATTTTTTAATTTTACCTGGCGTAAAGCCAGGCCCTTACAGACTGATACTGCAAATGCATCCATTGAAAGTCCAATTGCTAATGTAAATAGTGTCCAAATGCTCATTTTTTTCTCCTTCTTTGCCCTCAATGTAAAACGAGACTCATATAGACAATAACTTTTTGTGAGCTATTGTCTATGAGTCTCGTTATTTAATGTAATACCGGATTTTCATCAGTATGTCGATATTACCACGGCTACTCTGCCGTTAACTACTCCCTCATAGAGTTTTTCATCAGTAATAATGAATATACTAAAAAAATGACTTCATGTCAAGTTCCGTAGGAAAAGAAAATACCAATCGTTTCCAAAACTTTTTCAGGGTTTTCCATATGAGGCATCTGGCATGTTTTAGGTATCAGTTCTGACTCAATGGAGGAATTCAGGGAGGTATAAAGAGCAATCGTTTCCTGTATTCCCTCCTTTTTTTCTCCCGATAATATGAATATGCTGTTATTAATTTCTTTTAACGCGTGTGCTATATTGCAGTAAACATATCTTCCGGAGATACTTGACTGCAGATATTTTCCGTCACTATTTCCCCTGTGTGCGGCCTCATAGTAGGTGTCAATTGATGAGTGGTCCGCATGGAATGGATTAAATAGATATTTTTCTGTGAAAAGTAATTCAATATTTGGTCTGCAGACTAATATATGATAGACCAGTGTACCGAGTATGGGAATCTCGAGTAAGAATTTAGCAACCTTGGATTGTTTTGTTGGTGCCTGATTTAATACAGCAAGATCTTCGGGACTGACCAGCATTAGTTTTTCAAAGACATTATCATCGTTCAGACATGTCATAATAGTAAATGATGATGAGAGTCCACTGGCGATCACATTGGTTTTTTGATGAATTACATTTTTTACAAAATCTGTAATTAATTGAACATATAAAAAATTCGTATAGGTTATCTTTGGTTTATCTGAACGTCCGCATCCTAACAGATCCAGAGTGTAAACAGTATAATGTTTCTCAAGCGCAGAGACTAATTTCTTCCATTCATAATTGCTGCTGCCTGGGTGAAGGTCGTGAATCAAAAGAAGCGGTTTACCCTCCCCAGATTTAGTATAAAAAACATTTCCAAAGCGCCACTCGTAAAAATCTTCTTCCCGGGAGGGTAAAAGATTCTTTATAACAGCGGATGCAGAGACAACTCTGTTTATGATATGCATTACTATGGTAGACATTGTTATCAAAATACTGGTTGTCAGTAATTTTTTCTTGTATTTCTTCATGTGTTCCCTCCATGTTGAATTTACTGCGAAAGTCACAATTCTTATCTATATTATAAGCCATTAATTAAAAAGATACAATAAATTTTTATCTTAATTCTTTACCAATGAGGATAAATGTTTCACGTGAAACATTTACCAATATTGTAAAAACTGTGTTAAAAGTGTTTCACGTGAAACATTTGTATAGAAAAGCTACTGCATTAATGGTATAATTAGCACAGTGACAATACGTTTATTGTCAATACAGAAAGGAGAAAACATTGAGTAGAGCGATAGCAATTGCGAATCAAAAGGGCGGCGTTGGAAAATCTACTACAGCAATCAACCTTTCTGCATGTCTGGCTGAAATGAATCAAAAAGTGTTGACGATTGATATTGATCCCCAGGGAAATACAACGAGTGGATTAGGGGTAGATAAAAATCAGATTGAAAATACAGTCTACGAACTTTTATTGGGTGAATGTGAATTAGAGGATTGTATGATACCATTGGAGTATGGGAACCTGACATTGATACCATCCAATGTAAATCTTGCCGGTGCGGAAATTGAATTGATTGGAGTAGATGACAAAGAATACATATTAAAGAATGAGATAGAAAAAATCAAGAAAGAATATGATTTTATTATTATTGATTGTCCGCCGTCGTTAAATATGTTAACTATTAATGCTATGACGACTGCAAATACAGTGCTGGTCCCTATACAATGTGAATACTATGCTTTGGAAGGATTATCTCAATTGATACATACCATTGAGTTGGTACAGGAACGCCTGAACCCACAATTGGAAATTGAGGGGGTTGTATTTACTATGTATGATGCGAGAACAAATTTATCGCTGCAGGTAGTTGAAAATGTAAAGAATAATCTTCAGCAGACTATCTATAAAACTATTATACCAAGAAATGTGCGGTTGGCTGAGGCGCCAAGTTATGGCATGCCAATTAACTATTATGACGGAAAATCAGCTGGAGCAGAGAGTTATCGTCTGTTGGCTGAAGAGGTGATACACAGGGAGGATGACGAATGGCCGTGAAGAAAAGTGGACTTGGAAAGGGATTGGATTCGTTAATTCCGTCTTCTTCTAGTAAAAGCAGTTCAAGACCCGTTAATACAAATAAGGGTGACGCAGAAACAAAGATAATTGAAAAAATAGTAGAGAAGCCTATTGAAATAAAATTAAAAATAAACGAAGTCGAGCCAAACAGAGAACAACCAAGAAAAGCTTTTGATGAGGATGCCCTTTTAGAACTTGCTGATTCTATCAGACAGTTCGGAATCCTGCAGCCCTTGCTGGTTCAGAAAAAGGGTAAGTATTTTGAAATTATAGCCGGAGAGAGAAGATGGCGTGCAGCAAAGATGGCCGGACTTAAAGAAATACCAGTCGTGATCAAGGAATTTAATGATCAGGAGATCGTGGAGATATCGTTAATTGAAAATATTCAGCGGGAAAATTTAAATCCAATCGAGGAGGCAATTGCCTATAAACGACTGATGACAGAATTTTCTTTGAAACAGGATGAAATTGCTGACCGTGTATCAAAGAGCCGCACCGCAGTCACAAATTCCATGCGGCTTTTAAAGTTGGACGAACGCGTACAACAGATGGTGATCGATGAGATGCTTTCTACCGGTCATGCCAGGTCACTTTTAAGCTTGGAGGATGCGGAAATGCAGTATTCCGTAGCTATGAAAATATTTGACGAAAAACTGAGCGTCAGAGAAACAGAAAAACTGGTAAAAAGTCTTTTAAATCCAAAAAAACAAAAGAAAAAAGAGGCGGATACGGTATCTGATTTGGTTTATCAGAATCTGGAGGAAAAAATAAAGTCTATTGTTGGAACTAAAGTTCAGATTCAGAGGAAAAGTGATCATAAGGGAAAAATTGAAATTGAGTACTATTCGGAAGAAGAATTGGAACGTCTGATCGAGTTATTTGAATCAATAAAATAAGGGAGTATAATACGTATGAGTAATTTTTTTGAAAACATTGGAATCGATCAGGGAATTATGATTTTAATCTTAATTGTTCTTGTGTTGATTTTGATGCTAATGACATTAAATCTTTCCCTGGGACTGCATCGTTTAAAAAGAAAGTATATGATTTTTATGAAGGGGAAGGATGCCCAGTCTCTGGAGCGGCAGTTCATTAATAAATTTCGTGAAATTGACAGATTATCAACCTTGACTGATGTCCAGATGAATGATTTTAAAGTACTGAAATCTGATTTTGAAAAAACATTGACAAAGTACGGGATTGTAAAATATGATGCGTTCGATGATGTGGGAGGTAAATTGAGTTTTGTATTGTCCATGTTGGATCAAAATAATACGGGGTTTGTACTGAACGCAATTCACAGCAGGGAAAACTGTTTTCTCTATATTAAGGAGATTGTAAAGGGAGAGTCTTATATTATGCTCAGTGAGGAAGAAGTTGAAGCGCTTAGGAGAGCTGTTACATACGGAAGTGACGCTGTGAATTAATTATGTTTATATGTTATGTAAACTAGTATTTGTGATTCATATGATTCGATACTTGAAAAAAGGTTGATACTATTATAAGATAAGGAAAGCATTCAGGAAAATAGGAGGACGTTATGTTAGACATAAGATTTGTAAGAGAAAATCCGGAAATCGTAAAGCAGAATATTAAAAATAAATTCCAGGATCACAAAATGTCTCTGGTCGATGAAGTCATTGCGCTTGATCAGGAAAACAGAAATATTAAACAGGAAGTGGAATCACTTCGGGCTGAGAAGAATAAGATTTCTAAGAAGATTGGTATGCTGATGGCACAGGGAAAAAAGGATGAGGCAGCAGAAGTAAAGGTTTCCGTGGAAGCTTCAGGAGCCAGAATCGAGGCATTGACTGCACAGGAACGGGAAGTGGAAGAAAAAATCAAGAAAATCATGATGATGATTCCGAATATCATAGACCCGACTGTGCCGATTGGAAAAGATGACAGTGAAAACGTCGAGGTTCAGAGATATGGGGAACCGGTTGTACCTGATTTTGAAATTCCATACCATGCAGAAATCATGGAATCATTTGGCGGACTGGATCTGGACAGTGCCCGTAAGGTGGCGGGAAATGGATTCTACTATCTGATGGGTGATATTGCACGGCTGCACTCCGCCGTCATCTCTTATGCCAGAGATTTTATGATTAACAGAGGATTCACGTACTGTGTGCCTCCGTTTATGATCAGAAGTGATGTTGTGACGGGTGTTATGAGCTTTGCCGAGATGGATTCCATGATGTATAAAATTGAAGGCGAGGATTTATATCTGATCGGTACGAGTGAACATTCCATGATCGGTAAATTTATTGATACGATCATTCAGGAAGAGGATCTTCCTCAGACACTGACCAGTTATTCCCCGTGTTTCAGAAAAGAAAAGGGCGCACATGGAATCGAAGAGCGTGGGGTTTACAGGATTCATCAGTTTGAAAAACAGGAGATGATCGTCGTCTGCAAGCCGGAGGAAAGTAAAGATTGGTTTGATAAACTGTGGCAGAATACGGTTGATCTGTTCCGAACCCTGGATATTCCGGTGAGGACATTGGAGTGCTGTTCAGGGGATCTAGCAGATTTAAAGGTTAAATCTGTAGATGTAGAAGCATGGTCACCCAGACAGAAAAAATATTTTGAGGTGGGAAGCTGCTCAAATCTGGGAGACGCTCAGGCAAGGAGACTGAAAATCCGCGTGAACGGAAAAGACGGGAAGTATTTTGCACATACACTGAATAATACGGTGGTTGCACCTCCGCGTATGCTGATTGCATTTCTTGAGAATAATCTGAATGCAGATGGAACGGTCAGAATACCGGAAGCATTGCGTCCATATGTTGGAGGAATGGAAGCTATTGTACCAAAAGACAAATAATAAGAAGAAAAATAATATAGAAAGGGGGTGCCCTTATGCACAGTTATTTAAAAGCAATCGGATTCTCTGAGATTGACAGCAAAAAGGAGCTTAACAATATCCTGGATATGGTCATCTCAAATTACGACGAGAAAATGGTCGTGGAGCATGATGGGAATCATCTCTTTGCTGAAATGTCCAAGTCCTTTGGATACGACTGTGGTATTACGGTTTGCGGAGAGTATGATGAGAATAATGAATTTCAGATGGAGTACTATTATCCATATTTCCATGGAACAGATGTTTCCACGAAGGAAGGTGTTATCATTGAAAAGCATGCCGGTAAAGAGTCATTTGCCGGGGCATGCGATGATGTGCGGATCGGGGTTACCCTGATTTTCTATCTGCTGAATGCGGGTGAGTATCTGAATGAAAAAGAGAAGGGGTTTCTCGCTGGTACGGATACAACGGTGACGCTTTCCGGCCTCGCTTTGGAAGGGAAGATACTTCTGCCGGTAAAAAAAGACAGTCAGCAGGTGGAAGAAGATAAGAAAACAATGACAAACAGGAATCATCTGATTGCCGCTGCGAGAAACGGGGATGAGGAAGCCATGGAGAGCCTGACGATGGAGGACATTGACACGTATACCATGATTTCACGCCGTATTCAGCAGGAAGATGTGTTTACCATTGTAGATTCTTACTTCATGCCGTACGGTGTGGAGTGTGACCAGTATAATGTGATGGGGAATATCGTTGATTTTGTGGAATCCACAAATGTTCTTACAAAGGAGAAAATGTATCAGATCAGCTTGAACTGCAATGATATCAAGTTTGATGTATGCATCAACCAGAAGGATCTGATGGGAGAGCCGGAGATAGGACGCCGGTTTAAGGCGGTTATCTGGCTTCAGGGATTTTTGAATTTCTAAGAGGTTAAATATGAAGATAGAGCGTGTTTTTTTGATTGTACTGGACAGCTTTGGAATCGGTGAGATGCCGGATGCGGCAGATTATAAGGATGAGGGCAGCAATACGTTGAGAACGATTGCCGCTTCCAAAGCGTACTGCACACCGAATATGAGGAGACTGGGTCTTTATAATATTGAGGGAGTATCCTGCTGCGAGAGTGAAAATTCTCCGGCAGGAGCTTTTGCTCGTATGAAAGAAGCTTCCAGGGGAAAAGATACCACGATCGGGCACTGGGAAATCTCCGGAATCATATCGGAACGGGCGATGCCGACGTATCCGGGAGGGTTCCCCAGGGAGGTGCTGGATGCATTTGAGAAAGCCACCGGAAGGGGAATCCTGTGCAACCGTCCGTATTCCGGCACTGAAGTAATCAGGGATTACGGGGAAGAACACATGAAGACCGGTAAGTTGATTGTATATACTTCTGCGGACAGCGTCTTTCAGATTGCTGCTCACGAGGACATCATACCTGTGGAGACGCTTTATGAATACTGCAGGATTGCCAGAAAGATTCTGCAGGGAAAACACGGAGTGGGCAGGGTGATTGCCAGGCCGTTTATCGGAAAGGCACCTCATTTTGAGAGAACAAAAAAACGCCATGACTTTTCTCTGGTACCGCCCTCGGATACCATGCTGGATTATATTAAGAACGCGGGTATGTCAGTGATTGCGGTGGGGAAAATCAACGATATTTTTGCAGGAAAAGGAATCACAAAGACTTCTTCGATTCAAAATAATGACGACGGTATGAGACAGACATCTGAAATAGCAGAAACGGATTTCCAGGGGATTTGTTTTGTCAATCTGGTGGATTTCGATATGCTGTACGGGCACCGCAACGATATCGACGGCTATGCAAAGGCGGTGACTGAGTTTGACGGATGGCTGGGAGGATTCCTGGACCGGATGAAAGAAGGAGATGTCCTGATGATCACCGGTGATCACGGCTGTGATCCCGGAACTCCCAGTACGGACCACTCAAGAGAGTATACGCCCCTGCTTGTGTACGGAAAGTCAGTCCGGACAAACTGTAATCTGGGGACGAGAAGCAGTTTTTCAGATATTGCGGCGACGGTGCTTGAGATGCTTGGAGTTTCCGGCAAAACGGATGGCATTGGGTTTTATAACGAGATAAGAAGATGAAACAGGAGGATGAACATGAAAACGTTGGAATTATTGCATTATGTGGATCATACACAGTTGAAGGCATATGCATTGTGGACAGATATTGAAAAATTATGTGAGGAGGCGATCAAATACCAGACGGCAAGCGTCTGTATTCCGCCGTGTTATATTGCACGAGTTCATGAAAAATACAAAGATAAGATTAACATCTGCACGGTTGTGGGATTTCCGCTGGGTTATTCCGTGATGGAAGCAAAGGTTGCAGAGGCAAAAAAAGCGCTGACGGACGGAGCTGCTGAGATCGATATGGTCGTCAATATCACTGATGTGAAAAATGGTGACTATGATAAGGTGGAAAAAGAAATTGCCGCACTGAAGGAAGCGGTGGGAGATAAGATTCTGAAGGTTATCATAGAGACATGTTACCTGACGGAGGATGAGAAGATCGCCATGTGTAAGGCTGTGACGAATGCGGGCGCCGATTATATCAAGACGTCTACCGGATTTGGAACGGGCGGCGCCACCATGGAAGATGTGGAACTGTTTAAGAAGTATATCGGTCCCGGTGTGAAGATCAAGGCGGCGGGAGGAGTTCGCACCGTCGATGACCTTCAGGCATTTATTGACGCCGGATGCAGCCGCGTGGGAACCAGCTCTGCCGTGAAGCTCGTCACGGAGAGTCTGTAAGATATTGTCCGGCAGGATTTATTTTCCTCTGTGATACATAAGAAATGGTATATGGTCAATAATATGGGTAAATAGTTTTCGGAGGTTTGTCATGAAGAAATATTTATTTATTACCATATTGACCTGTATGATGCTTTTTCTGTTTGGGTGTGAGAAAAAAGATGACAGTAAACTGGAATCCTACCTCACGGAAGAAAAGGGATACATGGATCTGATGATGGAAAATATGGACAATGTGGAAGACACCGGCAACGCATCTCTTGACTTTCTGTACGGGATGATTCCACACCACGAGGCCGCGATTGATATGTCGAGGAGTTACCTGAAGCATGCCGGAGATAAAGCAAGATTCAGTGAGATGGCGAATGATATCATCAGTGCACAGGATCAGGAAATTGATCAGATGAACGATATGATAAAAAGAATCGAAAAATCCGGCCGGACGGATTTTGATCAGGAACAGGATTACCTTGAGAAATACAATAAAATGATGCTGGAGCATCACGAAGGCCATAGCGATACAAATGCGGGGGATCTGGACACTGCTTTTGCCATGGGAATGTCCATGCATCATCAGATGGCAATTGATATGGCTGAGGCGATCGTGTACAACACAGAAGATGAGGAAGTCATAGAGTTTGCCAGGAATATTATCTCACTGCAGAAACAGGAGATGGAAGAGATGCAGAAGTATCTGGACGGTGAGGGACATGCACATTAAAAGATAATTCGAAATCATAAAAAATTCAATTAATTGTTGAAACAGGCAGCGTAAAATAGTATAATGATATAGCAGCTGATTGGTTGCTATATCATTTTTATCTGTCGCTATAGCTCAGCTGGATAGAGCGACCGCCTCCTAAGCGGTAGGCCGGAGGTTCAAATCCTCTTAGCGACGCTTCAGAAAACACCGAAAAACTTGGTAGATCAAGTTTTTCGGTGTTTTTTTATTTACCGGAATAGATTGGAATTTTGAGATTGGGTAAAGTGCACTAAATCTAATAATTAGTGCACTTAATCTTAGCTAAAATATAAATAATGTTTACAAACAAAAAAGTCGATGTTAATATAAATCATACAAAACAAAAGCGATATCGCAAGCGAAAATGTACATAATAACAGTTGAAAACAAACGATGAGAGAGGGTTGGCTATGAAAAAAAGAATAATCGCATTATTGATGGCAGGAGTCATGGTTTTGTCAATGGCGGCATGCGGGGGCGGATCAAAAGAGGAATCTCAGTCTGCGGAAAATGGAAGCACTGCTGAAGGAACATCAGAAGGAGCCGACAAAGCAGCAGGGGAAGAAAGTTCTTCGGGTGATACGATTAAAGTTGGAATGTCTTTCAATGCACTGATGAACGACGTATTTGTTAAAACCGATGAATATACAAAACAGTTTGGATCAGAAAGCACGCCGAAAGTTGAATTTATCGTCACTTCTGCCGATAACGATGTCAGCAAACAGATTTCAGATGTAAAGGATTTGATCAGCCAGAAAGTCGATGTGATGTGCATCTGTCCGGAGGATGTGGCGGCGACGGATACGATGATCAAAGAATGCCAGGATGCCGGAATACCGGTCATGATTCAGAACAGACCTTATAATCCGGACGGGCAGTATAAACCGGATACCTTCGTGGGCGTCGATGCGGAAGACCAGGGGTATGCTTCCGTAAAATCAATTTTTGATCAGATGATTGCAGCAGGAGAAACCGAGCTGAATCTGGTTGTCTGCAGCGGTTCCACTTCTGACCAGAATTCTGTTGACCGTATCAACGGTGTGAAGCGGGCGGTTGATGAATATGCGGATAAAGGTGCCAAAATTGTCACAGACCTTGACACCGACTGGGATCCGGACTGGCTGGAATCCAATCTGCCAAGTACGATGAGAGCGAATCCGGATGTAAACTGCATCTATATCGCGTCTGATTTCCTTCTTCCGGCGGCAAAAGCTGCTCTTCAGTCAACAAATCAGTGGATCAAAAACGGAGAAGAGGGACATATCTGGTTTGCTGCAACAGATGTATACAAGGAAGGACTGGATGCAATCGGCGAAGGATACGTTGATGCAGATTCACTGATGGACATTGTCAATATGTCCCAGACGATCGTGGATCAGTGTATCGCACTGGCAAAAGGTGAAAAAGTGGAAGAAACTTACGTAAAAGGACCAGTATATACGCGTGAAAACTATCAGGACGAAGAGCTGACGAAACTGCTCTGGAGCTGATCATCAGGAACAAAAGGATTGTGAGGAAATAATATGAGTAGTCAGACGGCTAAAACGGCGAAACCGGTTCATAATTGGATGCAGACAGTGTTGTCAGATAGAAAGAAAGCCATTGATCTGGCAACGGCAGCAGCGGCAGTGATCTTTGTGATTATACTTTCTGCAGCAGTACCAAATTTTTTAAGTCTGAATAATATTATTAATGTTTTGGAACAGCTCACGACCGTTGGTATGTTATGTTTGGGAATGACGTTTATCTTAATCATCGGGGGCATTGATTTATCAATGCCCGCCGTACTGATGGCGGCGACAATACCGGGGGCGTTGTTCATGTCAAAGACAGGAAATGTATTTATTGGTATCCTGATCATTTTTGGCGTCGGAGCGGTATTCGGAATGATCAATGGTGTGGCGGTCGCAAAAGCCAGGATGATTCCATTTATCGTTACGCTGTCTACACAGATCATTGCCAATGGTTTCGCTGTTATGATAACAAATTCAAAAAGTGTTTTCGGACTCCCGGATGTATTTCTGTTTCTCGGGATTAAAATAGGGATTGTACCCATCTCGATTCCAATCTTCTTTATCGTGGCGGTGATCAGCCACATGATTCTTAAGAAAACAAAGTATGGAAGAATTTTTTATATGATCGGTCAGAATGAAGAAACAGCCCGGGTTTCCGGTATCAGAACAGATCGGTATATCTTCTGTACATATATTATAGCGGGCATCTATGCATGTATGGCAGGAATTCTGCTTGCTGCACGTACAAATATGGCAGGGGCCACAATGGTCGGAAATACCATGCTGACGGATACGATCAGCGCTGCAGTCATCGGAGGCGCAAGTTTATCAGGTGGAAAAGGAAATATACTGGGATCTGTATTGGGAGCACTGTTTATCACAGTGATCAGTAACTTTATTAATTTGATGGGATATACATATTATGTTGGATTGATCATCAAGGGTGTTCTGATTGTGATTATTATTGCATTAGACCGTTTAAGAAACAGAGATTGAGAGGGACAATTATGCTGGAGATGAATCATATAACAAAGCAGTTTCCTGGCGTTTTAGCCCTTGATGACGTTACTTTAAAGGCTGAACCCGGAAAAGTACTGGCATTGATCGGAATCAACGGTGCAGGAAAGTCAACACTGATGAATATTCTCGGTGGAATTTTAAAGCAGGATAAGGGTGAAATTCTGATCGATGGAAAAAGTATTACGATGAATTCGCCTAAGGATGCAGAAAAAAATGGGATCGCATTTATTCATCAGGAACCATTGTTTTTCGCGTCAATGAGTGTTGCACAGAACGTCTTTATCGGAAACTTGTTTAAAGGTGCCGTGCCTGTTCTGACTGACAATGCAAAGGCGGAAGAAGAGGCAAAAAAATACCTGGGGCTCCTCGGGGCAAATGATATCAACCCCCACTCTGCGATGGAAGACATCACCATCGGCGCAAGACAGATGGTGGAGATTGCCCGTGCCCTGGCTATGGGTGCCAATATCATTATTTTTGATGAACCGACTTCTTCCTTAAGCCTGCATGAGAAAAATAAACTCTTTGAGGTGATTAACAGACTGAAGAATGAAGGAAAGATCATCATCTATATTTCACATTTTCTGGATGAAATCACAGTATTATGCGATGATTACCTGGTGCTTCGCGACGGAAAGATGAGCGGTACCGGTGTGGTAGAGGGACTTCAGAAAGCGGATTTGGTGACCATGATCATTGGACAGAAACCGGCTGCGGCTGAGAAGAAAGAAGCGGCTCACACGACCGATGAGGTTATTTTAAAGGTCAATCAGATCATCAGCGGAAATCTGCTGAGAGGGGTAAGTTTTGAATTAAAAAAAGGTGAAATTCTGGGGATCTGGGGACTGATGGGATCTGGCCGTACGGAACTGGTGCGTGCCATGCTTGGCCTGGATCGTGCCGATGCAGGAGATGTTTTTTTTAAGGAGGAAGGGGGGACTTTGACAAAAATCAGGAAAAATACCCTTCTTAAAAAGATTGGCTATGTAACTGAGAGCAGACATTATGACGGTCTGTTTTTAAATATGGATATTACAAATAACTGTACGGCGGCTAAGCTGGACAGCTACTGTTCCAAACGGTTAAAATTTGTTAATGTAAATAAGGAAGCAGAGGAGACCAGGGATCTGATCAGGAAGCTGAATATTAAAGTGCCGGACGAGAAGACCCGTGCGTCTCAGCTCTCCGGAGGAAATCAGCAGAAAGTAGTTTTCGCAAAATGGCTGAACAAGGGAGCGCCGGTGCTGGTCCTGGACGAGCCGACGAGGGGCGTTGATGTCGGTTCCAAAATGGAAATCTACAAAACAATCAAAAAAATAGCGGCAGAGGGGACTTCTGTCCTGCTCATCTCATCGGAGGTCGATGAGATGGTGGATTTATCGGATCGAGTCATTGTTCTTCAGGGTGGAAAGATCGTTGAGAGTGTGGAAGGATCTGATATTAACAATAATAACCTGATGGAATTAGCACTTGGTGGAGGAGATGCACATGAATGAAGCAGCGATTACAGTGAAAAAGAAGTTTGATGTCTCAAATTTCCTGCTTTCCTATGGGTTTTATATTTTATTTGTTGTCATGTTCATAGTCTGTGGAATCATTTCTCCGTACTTTCTGACCAGAGATAATCTGATGCAGATTATGTGGGGGGCAACGACTTTGCTGGTGGTTGCCGCCGGCGGAACGTTTGTCATCGTCACAGGCAATATGGATATGAGTGTGGGTTCGGTGGCGCTCTGCAGCTCTGCAATTGCGGTTTATGCAATGAATCATGGCGCCGGTTTTGCCCAGATGGTGATCCTGATCTTTGTGGTAGGTGCGGTTATCGGTGCAATCAACGGCGTACTGGTTACCTACTGCAAGCTGAATTCCATGCTGGCGACCCTGGGTATGATGATACTTTTGCGCGGAATCGCGTTGAACATCACAAACGGCGGCGCTCAGACCAGCCTTCCCCCTGAGTTTAAGATGATCGCTGATTCCAGGATTGGAGGTATCTCGATCCTGATCCTTGTGTCGCTGATCATACTGCTGGTATTCCAGTGTGTGCTGCGAAAAACCAGATTTGGAGCGTACTGCTACGCAATCGGATGCAGCGAGGAGTCGGCGAAGCGCATCGGTCTTCCCTTAAAGAGAGTGAAGATGGCGGTTTATATTCTGTCAGGAATATGTGCGGCTTTTGTGGGGTTCGTCGCCTGCTGTAAGGTAGGCACTTACAGCGGAACCATCGGAAACGAGATGGAATTCGACGTCGTCACGGTGTGTGTGATGGGAGGCACCAGTCTTCTTGGGGGACGCGGAAATATTTTTCCCGGGACATTTATCGGAGTCGTGCTGCTGTATCTGATCAATAACATTCTCGCACTCACAGGCGCCTCACCTTATATCTATCCGTTTGCGAAAGGTCTGGTGATCTTCGCGGCGATGTATGTGGACGCACTGAAGAATTTCAGGAAGAAAAGGATTTAAATCACATAGGCTGAAAGAAAGCGTAAGCGATGAGCTGTCAATTCATCGCTTACGCTTTTAAGTTAAGTCTTTTACGGACTCCCTCTCCACAAAGACAGGAGAGATCGTACTCTTCACGATCGGAAGGTCCGGCTGCTCCATTAACCGGAACAGGCGTTGTACGGCTTCAGCCGCCATTCCGCGGAAATCCAGAGAGATCGTGGTCAGATTAGGCTTCAGCAGGGTTGATATGTCAGCATTGTCAAAACCGATGATGGAGAAATCGTCCGGGATGGAGTAGCCTGCCTGCTGCATCCCTGCCATGGCAGAGATGGCCATGTAATCATTGTCTGCAAAAAAAACGGTGGGAAGATCCTTGTTTTCCCTCAGATACTTCTGCAGATCTTCCTGCAAGAACTCAGACTGCATCCTTACCTCCGCCAGATAGTTTTTGGAAAAAGGCATTCCAAAGTAATCCAAAATTTCGTAAAAGCAGCGCCAGCGGTCCGGCAGACATCCATAGGGCATGTTGCTTTTGATGTGTCCGATCCTGCGATGCCCTTTTTTATAAAGGTAATCGACTGCCTGATACAGACCAATATAGTTATCCACATTGACACTGTCGATAGGAGATTCCGGAAAATAGCCATCGAGAAGGACGAAGGGTTTTCGGCACATAAAGCGGTTGAAAATAACCCTTTCGTAGAGCTCAATTCCCAAAAGTATCACACCGTCGATGCCATCCGTGTTTGTCAGTGTATCACCGAGAAAATCACCGGTGACGCTTTTGGTTATGACATTGCAGCTTTGTCTGTTGCAGATTTCTTCAATGGCATTGAGATAGAGTGTTAATACATTGTTGTTTCTGAGAAACAGATAACGCTCGCTGATATAATATAAAAACAAAATAGTCTGTTGTTTCGGCAGATCAGGAACTTTTTTTAGGTCCTGGGCGGCATCCTCTTTAATGGAATAACCGTTTTGTATCAAAATCTTTGTGATCTTTTCCCGGAGTTCTTTACGAACTCCGGGTTTGTTGTTGAGTACATAAGAAACAGCAGTAGGTGATATGTTTAGTTCGGCTGCGATTTCTCTTATCGTCATAATTGCCTCCTCATACGATTTTTTTCACAGAATCCCGTTCGACAAATTCTGTTGTTACGGTAAGCTTTGTTACGGGAAGCCCCGGATCCTCAATAAGATTCATAAGATGTCTGATGGCTGCCCGTGCCATGGCGCCGAAATCTACTCTTGAGGTGGTAAGGTGCGGCTTTAATAAAGTACAAATATCCAGGTCATCAAAGCCAACAATCGATATATCATCCGGAACGGAATATCCTAACCGTGTGATGGCCTGTATGGAGGAAACTGCAAGAAAGTCATTGTCGGCAAAGAAAACGGTGGGCAGATCTTCTGCATTTGAAAAAAAGTGCGTGACCTCATCCTGAATTAACCCGGAGTCAGCGCTTACCTCCAGAATATCTTTTTTGTCAAGCGCTATGTCAAAGCGGGACAATGTTGCATAGAGGCTGTTTGTCCTGTCCCGCAGGCAGCCGAAGGGCATGCGGCTTTTGATATAACCGATCCGTCTGTGTCCCATGTCACAGATATGTTTCATCAGCTGACAGACACCATAAGTATTATCGATATTGACGGTGCTGATGGGATCTTCGGGACATAATCCGTCCAATATGACGATGGGCTTTCCACAGGAATAGAATGCGGAAGACGGTTTATGATAATATTCTGTCCCGAGCATCAGGATGCCGTCTATCTCCGGCAGATTCTGTCTGTCCAGCATGGAGTCAAGGGTATGGTAGGTTGCCTGCTTGAAGATAAAACGATGACCGCCCGCCTGGCAATACTGTTCTATCTGGTGAAGCGTAAGAGGAAGAATATCATTGTTCCTCAGAGACTGATAATTAGCGCTTTGGTAATAGAGAAATAAAAGATTCCGTGGTTTTGCAGAAATAAGCGTTGGATTATGCTTTATGGTATAGCCGTTATGAAGCAAAACAGATTTGATCTCTTCTCTTAATTCGCCGCGCACCCCGTTTTTGTTGTTCAGCACATTGGAAACTGTGGAGGGGGATACCCCAAACTGTGCTGCAATTTCTCGAATGGTAATAGGTCGTCACCTCCTTTTCATTCAACATTATTATATCGTAGGAAACAGGGATAGTCAATCAAATGTTAAGAGTTTAGTAAACAAAAATTAAGCGAAAACATGCGGGTTGTTCGATGATAAACAGGAAAAGGGAAAAAGTGAAAAAACAAAGAAAAAAGCATTGACAAAACTAAATGTTCATCCTATAATAAGCTTAACTTAAGTAATTAGTATAGAAAACAAAAATTAATAAAAGAAAACATCGATGAAAATGGATAACTGGTGATCCGCAAATTAAACGAAACAGGAGGAAAAAAGATGAGTTTTTCGTATTTTGATGTACAAAGAATATTTGAAGAGACCGAGAGAGAGCAGAAAGGGGATTTCACCGAGTGCCTGGAAACATATGAGACGACAGGATTCAGTCACAGATGGATTCAGCCGCCGGTAGCATGTTACTTTGTTACGACGATGGATAAGAAGGGCAATGTAAACTGTACTCCTGTGTCCATGGGAACAGCATTCCAGTCTGCGCCGCCTAACATGAGATGGTGCTATGCCTTTGCGATGAACAATGACCGTGATGGAAGAAAGAACCTGGATGAAACGGGAGAATGCGTCATCAGCTATTATCCATATGAACTGCTTCGTGAGAGTACCATTGTTGGTTTGCCAATGCCGAAAGGAATCAATGAAATCGACGTGGCAGGGCTGACACCGCTCCCGTCTAAGAAAGTAAAACCGTATGGCATCGCAGAATGCGTGTCAAATCTGGAGGCAAAAGTGATCGAAACCGTACGCGTAGACGGTTCCACCCTGTATGTGTTCGAGATCGTGGCAGTCAGCGTTAAGACAGACTATATGGAGCGGGACAAAGTCACACCGCATGAACCGGGTCTTGGAGCAGCTGATCTTCTGTTCGAAGTATCTATCAAGGGGAACCCGCCGCGTCTGAATTATACGCGTATGGATAAACGGGTCTACCCGACGCCGGATGATATCGGCTGTGATGAGCGCTGGATCGGTACATTTGAGGAATGGATGGATTCTGAGGAAAGACGTGGGAAGATCGACGCCGAAACCAAGGAAAAAATCCTGAAGTTAAATGACAAATGGAAACGGGATCCGGATCCGATTTCTAATGCAAAGGTAAAAAAGAAATTAACAAAGCATCTGAAAAAAATCTGCAGTGATACAACAGATCTGAAGAAACAATTAAAAAAAAACATAACAAAAGCGGTAAGTGAGCAGCAGAAGGATCATGAGGCAATTCGGAATAAAGTGGGATATTATGATTTCACACACAAACTGTTGAAAGTGACAGGCAGTGATGCGGCGGCATTTTTGGATAAGATGTTTGTTGCCAATATATCCGGTGCAGGTGCAGGAACCGCAAAATATACGACAATGCTGAACGAAAGCGGAGAGATCATTGATGATGTGATTGTGTTCCATATCGATGCGAATACATACTGGATATCAACACTGTACATTGATGAATTGATCGCATGGTTTGACCGGAACCGCACTTATGAGGCTGTGTCTTACAAAGAAATCACAGACATTACGACCATGTATGCGGTACAGGGACCAAACTCCAGGGAAGTGATGAACCAGATCCTGAAAAATCCGATCGATGAACTGAAACATTTTCACATTGAGGATAATCAGATCGATGACATGAAGGTTAAGATTGCCCGCAGCGGCTATACAGGAGAACTGGGATATGAGATTTACTGTGCGCCGTCGGATGCAGCCCACATTGAACAGGCGCTGGAGAAATATGGACGTGCCTGCGGTATCAGAAAAATCAATACGGATGTTATCGTAACAAGTATCCCGCGTGAGAAGGGATATGTTCTGATGAGTGATCTGGCGGGAACAAATCCCCTGGAGGCAGGGTTTGGATGGACGGTTGACTGGAATAAAGAGTTTGTCGGAAAAGAAGCCCTTCGGCGGGCAAAGAAAAAAGGAGTTAAACGTTCCCTGGTTGGTTTTCTGGTACCGGAAGTTTCTGCGAATGTTCAGGTTGGAGATGACGTAAAAGTCAACGGCAGGAATGTGGGTAAGGTTACGATGTTTACCTATGGATATACGATTGGCCAGAATATAGGATATGCCCTGATCGATACCGATAAGGCTGAGGTAGGAAATGTTGCTGTGATCGGTAATTCCAATACGGGAGCAATTCTGACCGAACGCTGCTTCTATGACGTTTCAAACTCCCGTGTCAGAGGATAGCGTGTAGTTTAAGCTTTATAAAAGTTCATAAGGGGTACAATCAGTGAGGAAGGCTGATTGTACTCCTCCTTCCATTTGCCCGGCGGGACTTTCACAGTAAAATATACCAGTATTGAGTTCGTTGAGTTTACTTGATTAATGTGATAGTATAAAAAAAAGATTGGTAAACAGTGCTTTTGCAGTCTGTTTGTGGTCTGTCTCTGCATGATTTGAGAGGTGAAAATATGCAAAAGCTTTTGATCGTTGAAGATGAAAAAA
The DNA here is from genome assembly GCF_025151995.1 of Ruminococcus gauvreauii. Taxonomy (NCBI): domain Bacteria; kingdom Bacillati; phylum Bacillota; class Clostridia; order Eubacteriales; family Oscillospiraceae; genus Ruminococcus; species Ruminococcus gauvreauii. The sequence continues at coordinate 1,861,354 of NZ_CP102290.1, read as the reverse complement.
GTATTTTTTTCTTGTTAAACAGCTGTATTTTATACGATGAACTGGGATTGGAACTGGCGGGTTATGCGGAAAATGGACAGATGGCATACGACATGATCATGGAAAAACGTCCGGACATTGTGATCACGGATATTACCATGCCGATCATAGATGGCCTGGAGCTAATTGAAAGGGTACAAAAGCAGCACGTGAATCCTAAGTTTATCATTGTGTCGGGATATGCACAGTTTGAGTTTGCAAAAAAAGCAGTTAAACTGGGTGTGAGAGATTATCTGTTAAAACCGATCAATTCCAACGAATTGAACAAATCACTGGCGCAGCTGGCCAGAGAAATTTCTGAAGATGGAAGTGAGAGGACACTGCTGCAAAGTTCAGATAACCATAAAGAAAAAATCCGCACCTCATTTATTATGAGCATCTTATACCGGGATGTTGATTTTCATGGTATGACTGTACAACAGATCAACCGGGATTATTTTTATTCTTTTCAGGAGGGGTATTTTTGTTCCGTCGTAATGAAGGTTGATTATTATTCGGACATTGTCATTGGTATTAGAAATCATATTACAGATAGCCTCATGATCGTTATCAGAGAATGTTTTTCTGATATCTGCTGTGAAGTCAGTGTGGCGGAACATCAGGAAAATATCTATGTTATATTAAATCTCGAAGAAAGTAAACAGAAAACAGATGAGATGAGAGCTCTGTGCAAGCGGGTGCTGGTAAGGGGGAAAAAACTGACAGAGGCTTATGCAGACACCGGTATTACCGTATGCCTTGGAAAGACAGTCTCAGATGTTTGTGAGCTGCCGGATTCGTTTGAATCAGCACTCCACCTACTGGATATGAGGATTGTCCGAGGCGCAGACCGGGTGTTGGACATCCATGAGTCTGGTTATCATGGAAGTGCGGAGGGGAGTAAATATGTGCTGCCTGCGCCCCTTCTTCACGGACTGGTTGAAAAAGTGGAATGCAATGAGCTCACAGAAGTCAGGGGAAACATATCGGCTATTTTCCAGGATGTATTGAACTTTTGTAAACGGGAAGACGTTTCCGTGTATAAAACGCTCCGGGGAGTAATGTTAAATGTACTTTCTGTTGTCAAGCAAAAAGGAAATTTTCCAAATGAGTTTATGGATATCTACCAGGAATTATCGACGGAGCTCAATAAATGTTCGAGATATTGTGATATTATCAGTTCTTTACCGGAGAAGATGACTGCAGGCATGCTGAAGTTTCGAAAAGACGAACAGTCGGAGGGTTCGCTGATTATGAAACGGGTTCTGGAGTACATTTCCCAGAATTACGATAAACAGCTGAAGCTTGAGGAGGCTGCAGAACAGGTATTTATTACGCCGGCATATCTTGGAATTATCTTTAAAAAAGAGACCGGGAAAAATTTCACATCATATCTTACGGATCTGCGAATGGAAAAAGCAAAGGAACTTCTGCTTGATGTGAGAATCAATATCAATGAAATCACCTATAAGGTTGGTTATCACAACGTGAGGTATTTCAGCAGAACCTTTAAAGAGTATGTTGGAATAACACCGAAAGAATACAGGAAGATTCATGCGAACAGAAAATATTAGAGGGAATAAATGTGAAAAGTTCTAGGACCAGGTTTCCAATAAAATACCTGTTTATGCTACCGTATCTTTTGCTTCTGGCAGTGGGAATCTATTATCATAACGGTATACTGCTGTCGGGGATTTTTATTGTATGCGTCAGTGGGTTTTGCATATACAGACAGTTGTTTTGCAAAGTTGTAACGAAGATAGACGCGATAAAAGAACATTATACGTTAAGTGTCCCGGAACAGATCGATAAAGACTATATCAAATATCTTTGTTTTATTCTTGATATGGTAGATCACACGCTGGATACGGAGTATTCGAATCAGCTGATGAGAAAGCAGGCGGAATTCGACAGTATGAAAAGTCAGATCAATCCTCATTTTCTCTATAATACGCTGGATTCCATACGGGGGTATGCTCTGCAGGAAAAGGCACCGATTGCAGCGGATATGATAGAAATCCTGTCAAGAATCTTCCGATATACGATCAGCCAGAAAAATGACATCATTATGATAAGAGAAGAACTGGCAATGGCTGGAGATTATCTGGCGATACAGAAATACCGTCTAAACAATCAGGTTGTTTTGAATGTAACCATTCAAAATAATGAGGAGCAATTATTGGATTGCCGGGTCCCTAAACTGATCATTCAGCCGTTTATCGAAAATGCCGTGAAACATGGTATGAAAGATAATGTTCAGGATTTTCACATTGATATCGACGTCAGCACCGTTGGTGACAGAATGATTATTTCTGTTACGGATGATGGGTGCGGAATGACTACGGAACAGCTGGCATTGCTAAATGACAAACTGTACTCCAACGAGTATGGAAAGAGCGGTTCGAGTGTGAAATCTCAAAAGGGGAGCGGCATTGCAATCGTCAATGTGAATGCAAGAATTAAGCTGCTCTACGGCGAAACATATGGAGTCACGGCGTACAGCACTCAGGGGATCGGAAGTTGTTTTGAGATTACAATGCCGTATGACAGGGAGAATCAGATATGCAAGGTGAGATTTTGAGAATCGAACACTTAAGTAAAAGTAATCATTCGCAGAATGTATTGCGGTCGGTATCCTTTCAGGTTTTGCCCGGAAGAAAGGCGGCGCTGCTTTCGAATCCGCTGGAAAAGCAATGTATGATCGATATCCTTTTTGGAGGTGACAATCCGGACACCGGAAAGATATTTGTAAATGAAGTATTATGCGGTAAAAATATTCCTGAAAATCTCGCAAACGGCGGAATCTATTATCTTGCATCCAGGATGGATCTGATTCCGAATATGACGGTGGCAAGGAATCTGTTTCTCAGCATCCCGGGGCTGATCCACGATGTCTGGATCAGGGACAGGGTATTGATCAGGGAAGTATCCAGACTGTTAAAGGAATATGGTATGAAGGACATCTCGCCGAAAGCGCGCGTAAAATCCTTGTCTTATTGTCAAATACTATGCCTTGAGATCATCATAGCAGTTCAGAAAGGGGCAAAGTTAATTGTATTTGATGATGTGTTTAATCAGATCGGTGAAAATGGTTTCAAAGACATTGAGAAAATGATTGAATTTTTGCACGAAAAGAATATCAGCGTTTTGCTTTTTTCTAACCGCTACCACACGCTGTTTGCCTCTTTTGATTCGCTGATCATTCTGCAGAATGGAGTGACAACCGGAATCCTGAAGCGGAACAAAATTACGGTTCATAATTTCACGCGGTATTATTCTCCGGCGGCGGCTCAAAAACCGGCGGGTAAGGGTTTAAAAAAGTCTGTTTTGACCATTAAGACGAAAGAATTAGAATTCTCAATGGACAGAGGAGACATCCTGGGCGTGTGGAGCCTGGACGGGGACTATCTGATGCGGGTTGGAAAACAAAGATGGGAACTGCTGTCTGGAAAAAGTGAAGACGGCACCGATATAGCAGTCTCAATGAATGGATACAGACCGGATAAAATCTATAAGGATATGAGCCTGATCGACAATATTACATACCTGGCGAATGATAAAGTCAGCAATGCACTGGGGATTATCAATAAAAGGCTGCAGCGCCATATGGCGCATTATTCTTTGGCATTAATCCATTCAGAATATCTGATGGAACAATATAAAAACAGAAAGAATTTAAGAGGAATCACACTGATCGATCAGTTAAAGGTGATCACTGCGAAATGGCTTTGTGTCACACCGCAGGTCTTTATTTATATCAATCCCTTTATCATACTGGATGAGTCAACGATCATGGAGTTCCGGGAGATTCTGGAGGATCTGACGCGATTAAAGATTTCGGTTATCATCATGTCTGTCAACCATGCATGGCTCGAACTGACGTGTGATGCGGTGGTTTCGATTGGGGAAAAACAGTAATACGTATTGAAAAAAAGATGGTGATCCATCTTTTTTTGTTTGGTTAATTATAAGTAAAAATAACCAAAAAATAATAATATGCAACGATGCTTTCTAAACGTCTGGTTGTTCTTAAAGATGGCAGTAATATAAAAACGCTAACGAACAGTCAGTTCAATAAAAACCTGATCACCAGAGCGTTGCTGAACGCACCTGAACTTCTTCCGAAGAAAAGAAAGTGGGTTCCCGAAGTTCAAATCCAAGCATCGGGGGACAAAAGCATATACAACAAATGTGGTAAATGGGAACATTAAATTATTCAGGAAACACTTGAAATTCCCAAACTCACATCCATCCGTATCCGAGTACACAGGGATATACCAGATGACTATAAGTCTGCTGTTTCAGGATGAAAACCAAGTAGTGGAACAACAGGAGCATTTGGAAAAGGTAGTGGGGATAGACTTTACCATGCAAGTATTTGGTGTGTTCTCGGATGGAACTTGTGCAGAGTATCCCATGTATTACCGCCAATCGGAAAAAAGACTTGCAAGAGAACAGAGAAAACTTTCCCATTGCCAAGAAGGAAGCAGGAACTATGGGAAACAAAAACGGAAAGTTGGAAAAGTGTATGGGAAGATTCGAAATCAAAGAAAGGATTTCCATCATAAGCTAAGTTACCGTCTGGCAGAGGAAATGGATGCAGTGTGTGTAGAAGATCTGAGCCAGGGACTGCATTTTGGAAAAAGTGTCATGGACAACGGATATGGAAGTTTTGTGGAGATGCTCACCTGTAAATTGGAAAAAAGGGAAAAGCATCTGGTCAAAGTAGACCGATTCTATCCGTCCAGCAAGACCTGTAGCTGTTGTGGAAGCATGTCACTTACGTCTTCCAGCGGAATTATTTAAATTAAGAACCGCTGTTAAAATAATCTTTCATTAATTCAATAAATCTCTTCGTAACCGCCTTATTCTTTACGGATTGGCTGTAAATACCATAAGAGGAGACCGCACCTCCTTTTAACGGAAGGTAGGTCAGTTCTGGGTCTCTTAGCGGTAAGATATCAGGCAGCAGCGTAAAGCCGATTCCCGCCTTGAGCAAAACGAGTGCGTTTTCCAGCCGCTCACAAAAATAGACTTCAGAGGAAGGGCGGGTACCGGGAATGGTACTCTGGAGATCTGTGACTGCACGCGGATTCTGCCGAAGGTCACAGACGATCGCGGGTCCTTCTTTCAGATCGTCAGCAGTGACGTGCGTTCTGGATGCAAGCGAATGGTAGGGTGACATAACACAGACAGCAGGTGTTCTGGTGAGCTCCGTATAAGTTCCCAGCTTACGCCTGCTGTTTTTTTCTTTATAACACAGCAGCACATCGATAGAATGATCCTCAAGGTGATTTTGAAGTACCGGCAGAGGAGCTGACTTGATGATGGGATGCATGGCCGGAAATTCATTGTGCAGAGTACGGATGACGGATGGTAAAATCATCAGCTCCTGAGGGGAGGGGCATCCCACAGCAAACGGAAAGCTGTCGCTTTCAGAATGAATTGTAAGACGAACCCTGGCTGATGTCATCAGGTTTAAAATGTTTCTGGCATCTCCTATGAAATTCCAGCCAGCAGAGGTAAGGGCAACCGTTCTGGTAGTACGATTAAAGAGACGTATATTCAGCTCTGCTTCCAGAGAATTAATCTGATGTGTGACCGCAGGCTGTGTAATATGCAGCTTTTCTGCAGCTCTTGCAAAACTGAGGCTGTCCGCCACAGCTAAAAAACATTCCAGTTGTACAGTATTCATAAAAACGATTCCCTCTTTTTAAAAATTAATATAAAAACAAAAATAATATTAATAAAATAACCTTATTAATAATAACATTTTTGAATTTCACTTACAACCTGAAACAGAATAAAATGGTTAAAGTAATATTGATTTTATAAAAGATATATGGAGGAAATTATGGTAAAGACATTATTAGGGCAGGTGAAGCAATATAAAAAAGATTCCCTGCTGTCCCCCCTTTTCGCGGCCCTCGAGGTTGTGATGGAGGTGCTGATCCCATTTATCACGGCAATGATCATCGACCGTGGGTTAGAGGCAAAGAATATCAGTAATGTGTACAGGTACGGGGGACTGATGCTGGTTCTTGCCATGTTCAGTCTGCTGTTCGGGGTTCTGGCCGGAAAATATGCGGCAAGCGCATCTGCCGGATTTGCCGGTAATCTGCGGGATGGGATGTATGAAAACATACAGACCTTTTCATTTTCTAACATTGACCGTTACAGCACGGCAGGTCTGGTGACGAGAATGACAACGGATGTGACAAATGTACAGAATGCGTATCAGATGATTTTGAGAATTGCAGTGCGGTCTCCTGTGATGCTGGTGAGCAGCCTGGTGATGTGCATGATCATCAACATGAAACTGAGTCTGATCTTTGTCGTGGCAATCATAGTGCTTGGCACTGTTCTTGCCCTGATCATGCTCAGGACAACAAAGCTGTTTGATGAAGTGTTTAAGAAGTATGATGCCCTCAATGTCAGCGTACAGGAGAATGTGTCCGCCATTCGTGTGGTAAAGTCATATGTCAGGGAGGAGTATGAAAATCAAAAGTTTGAAAAAGCGGCTCAGAATCTCTGCCAGCTGTTTATAAAAGCGGAGGGGATTCTGGCATTCAACAATCCCGTGATGATGCTGGTTGTCTACGGCTGTATCATCGGGCTGTCATGGTTTGGAGCAAAGTATATTGTAACAGGGGGATTGACTACCGGTGAACTTACCTCCATGTTCAGCTACATAATGTCGATTCTGATGTCGCTGATGATGCTGTCGATGGTATTTGTTATGATCACGATGAGTATGGCAAGCGGAAGGCGTATATCGGAGGTTTTGAATGAAACGCCTGACATCGTGGACCCGCCTCATCCGGTGAAGGAAATTGCAGATGGAAGCATTGATTTTCATCATGTCAGTTTCTCATACAGACCAGACAGTGAGGAGGAGGCGCTGTCGGATATCGATCTGCACATACAGGCAGCTGAGACGATCGGGATCATCGGGGGTACCGGCTGCGGAAAGTCCAGTATGGTGAATCTTATCAGCCGGCTTTATGATGTGTCAAAAGGCTCCGTATATGTCGGCGGAAAAGATGTAAGAGATTATCATCTGGAGACGCTCAGAGATCAGGTGGCGGTGGTTCTTCAGAAAAATGTGCTGTTCTCCGGCACGATTCTTGAGAATCTGCGCTGGGGGAATGAAAATGCAGCAGAAGAGGAATGTATCGAAGCATGCAGACAGGCGTGTGCAGATGAATTTATAGAGCGGTTTCCGGAAAAGTATAATACTTATATAGAGCAGGGAGGCGCAAATGTATCCGGAGGGCAGAAGCAGCGGCTGTGTATCGCGAGGGCTTTGCTGAAGAAGCCAAAAGTACTGATCCTGGACGATTCCACGAGCGCGGTGGATACCGCCACAGACGCGAAGATCAGAGCGTCATTTGCCGAGAAGATACCGGGGGTCACAAAACTGATTATTGCCCAGCGTATTTCGAGTGTGCAGGATGCTGACCGGATTCTGGTGTTGGATGACGGAAAGATCAGCGGTATGGATACGCATGAAAATCTGTTGAAATCAAATGATGTCTATCGGGAGATCTATCATACACAGATAAAGGGCGGCGGTGACTTTGACCAGATATCAGGAAAGGGTGGTGAACAGTGATGAAAGGCAGAGAGACTATGAAAGCGCTAAAAAAGGTACTCGCCTATATGGTGAAAAGTTATAAGCTTGCATTTACGGCGGTGGTGCTCTGTATCCTGGGCACGGCACTCGCGACATTGAAAGGGACGCTGTTCATGCAGAAGCTGATCGATGATTATATTGTCCCCATGACACAGACAGCCAGCCCTGACTTCGGACCTCTTGCAAAGGCACTGTTGTCGCTGGCTGGAATTTATGCGGCAGGAGTCCTGTGCGCGTACGCGTATAACCGCACCATGGTTAATATATCACAGGGGACGCTGCGAAATCTGCGTATTGAACTGTTTACTCATATGGAGTCTCTTCCGATCAAATATTTTGATACGCATGTGCACGGGGATATCATGTCGGTGTATACAAATGACGTGGATACTTTAAGACAGCTCATGAGTCAGAGTATTCCGCAGGTACTGAATTCAGCCGTGACACTTTGCAGCACGCTGATCAGTATGATTGTCTTAAATGTGCCGCTAACGATCATAACACTCGTTGTGGTGGCGTTCATGCTGTTTGCAACGGTAAAACTGAGCGGCAGGTCAGGAGCGTATTTTGGCAGGCAGCAGCAGAATCTGGGTCAGGTCAACGGATATATTGAGGAAATGATGGAGGGGCAGAAAGTTGTAAAAGTATTCTGTCACGAGGAAAAGGCGCTTCAGAACTTTCGGAAAATCAATGACGAGCTGCGGGAAAGTTCCTATCAGGCAAACAAATTTGCGAATATCCTGATGCCGGTCAATGCTAATCTGGGTCACATCAGTTATGTGCTGTGTGCAGTATTGGGTGCTGTAATCGCACTCAACACACATATTGGACTGACTCTGGGCACTCTGGTGTCATTTCTAACCTTAAACAAAAACTTCACGATGCCAATCGGGCAGATCAGCCAGCAACTGAACAGCATCGTAATGGGCATGGCGGGGGCGGATCGTATCTTTGATCTTCTGAATGAAAAACCGGAAGTGGATGATGGTTACGTGGAACTGGTGAATGTCAGGGAAGAAGCGGACGGGACAATATGCGAGACGGGTAAGAGAACCGGGATTTGGGCATGGAAACATCCTCACCAGGCAGGCGGAACAGTGACGTATGTGAAACTGGAAGGAGATGTGACATTTCATGATGTGGATTTTGGATATGATGAAAATAAAGCGGTCCTTCACAATATCGAATTATATGCGACACCGGGACAAAAAATCGCTTTTGTGGGAAGTACCGGGGCAGGAAAGACCACAATAACAAATCTGATCAACCGGTTTTATGATATTCAGGACGGAAAGATACGATATGATAATATAAACGTCAATAAAATAAAAAAAGCGGACTTGCGCCGCTCGCTGGGCATGGTACTGCAGGATACGCATCTATTCACAGGAACGGTTATGGACAATATCCGTTATGGGAAACTGGATGCCACGGACGAAGAGTGTATTGCCGCTTCTAAACTCGCGAATGCCCACGTGTTTATCAAACACCTTCCACATGGATATCAGACCATGCTGACCGGGGACGGGGGAAACTTAAGCCAGGGCCAGCGTCAGCTGCTCGCGATTGCCAGAGTGGCAGTTGCAGATCCCCCGGTATTGATCCTGGATGAGGCCACTTCCTCAATCGATACCCGTACAGAGACTCTGGTTCAGAAAGGGATGGATGAGCTGATGAAGGGCAGGACAACATTTGTGATCGCGCACCGTCTCTCGACGGTAAGGAATTCAGACTGTATCATGGTGCTGGAGCAGGGACGCATCATCGAAAGAGGCACACATGAACAGCTAATTGAAGAAAAGGGTAAATATTACCAGCTTTATACCGGCAATTTTGCAGAGCATTCAAATTCAATGATATGTATGTAGAAAGAATATGTTATAGTAATAGACAAGAATAAAATAAAATTGAAATACAGGAGACATATGATAAGAACATATTGGGAACAGATCCTGGGGAACCAGGAAGTGAGACAGAACTTAAGCAGACTGAGACAGGAATTAAAAAATGATGGAAACCGGATGCGGATGCTTGATATGATAGCAGGAACTGAGGACAGGCTGGCGGATTTATTAAACGCAGAGGATGCCAAAACACGCAGGAATGCGGCTTTGCTGATGGGGGATCTGGGGAAACAGGAATTTTTGCTGCCGGTTTATCAGGCATATGAGAAAGAGCAGCAGCGATTTGTCAGAAGCTCCTATCTGACGGCTATGAGGAACTTTGACTGCAGTGATTATCTGGATAAGCTGAAAGCACGGCTGGAAGTTCTGTCTGCAGAGAAATCTGAAACCGAAACTGAAAAACACATGAGGGAAGAGATGCGTGAACTGACTTCACTGATCGTCGGTATCGAGGGCATTTCTCGGCACAGTTTTAACGGATGGGATGAATCCTATGATATTATTTTGCTGACGAACAGAAACTTTGCTGAAGTTACCAAAACAGAACTGGAGGAACTGGAACCGGGTGCCAGCACCAGGATATTCGGAGCGGGAGTCAGAGCAAAAGTCGGGAACCTGCGCTGGGTCCGGGACCTTCGGACTTATCAGGAACTTTTATTCGTCATCAGGGGCATGGCCAGCTGCAGGATGGATGCGGCAGTGGCGGCTGATACGATCGTGGCGTCAGATCTTCTGAACTTTTTAAACAGAAGCCACGGGGGAAAGGAACCATATTATTTCCGCGTTGAGTTCAAGAGCAAACGCCCGCTGGATGAAAAAAGCATGTTTGTGAAGAAGCTGTCCGGGCAGATCGAGAAGCTGTCCGGCAGAAAGCTGATCAACAGCACTACGAATTACGAAGTGGAGCTTCGCCTGATTGAAAATAAAGAAGGAAACTGCAACATGCTGGTGAAATTGTTTACGCTGAGAGACGAACGGTTTTCTTATCGCCGGGAAGTGATATCCATGAGCATCAGACCGGTGAATGCTGCGCTGACCGTGGCGCTCGCAAAAGAATACATGAAGAAAGACGCACAGGTTCTGGATCCCTTCTGCGGAGTCGGAACGATGCTGATAGAGCGTCATAAAGCGGTGCCCGCCAATACCTCATATGGCCTGGACATTCTGGAGGAAGCGGTTGACAAAGCAAAGATCAATACAGAAGCAGCGCATCAGGTCATTCATTACATTAACCGGGATTTCTTTCGCTTCACACACGAGCATTTATTTGACGAGGTGATCACTGATATGCCGTTTAAGATGGGGAGAACGACCGAGGAAGAAATCCGGGAACTATATGAGCGCTTTTTTCGTTCCATTAAACAGCATCTGAAGGAAGATGCAACGCTGATCCTCTATTCGCACAATCGCGGTCTGATCAGGCAAATGGCGGGCGGGAATGGATTCAGTGTGGTGAAAGAGTGTGAGATATCCAAAAAAGAAGGAACATACGTATACGTATTAAAGGCATAAAAATAACAAAAGTTGATTCCTTATTCCATCTATGCTACGATATAAGCGTTGATGAACATTGCCATGCAGACACAGATGCTTTTTCGATTATGGCAGTGGATAGAATGGAGACATCGTCATGAATTATATTGTATTCGACCTGGAATGGAATCAGTGCCCATATGGAAAAGACAGGGAAAACCCCCGCCTTCCATTTGAAATCATTGAAATAGGAGCGGTAAAGCTCGATGAGGAAAAAAATGTGCTGGGGGAATTTCACCGGCTGATTCACCCGATGGTCTATAAAAGGATACATTACAGAACAAAAGAAATCCTGGGTATGAGTATGAAGATGCTGGAATCCGGAGACTTTTTTTACGACGCGGTCAAAGATTTTCTGGAGTGGTGCGGTGAAGACTACAGGTTTTGTTCCTGGGGAAGCATGGATCTGACAGAACTTCAGCGAAATATGAAATATTACGGCCTGCTGGATCTGCTCAAAGGCCCCATACGGTACTATGACGTTCAGAAATTATTCAGCATGGAATATGAGGACGGTAAAAGCAGGCGGTCTTTGGAATACGGGATCGATTACCTGAATATTGCAAAGACAAGGGACTTTCATCATGCGCTGACAGATGCATATTATACTGCTGATATCCTGGCACGGATTGATGAGGAGGTCATTCGGATGAATGATTCGATCGACTGTTACCAGAATCCTCAGTCCAGGGAAGAAGAGATTCATGTCATCAGTGAGGGTTACGAAAAATATATCTCACGGGAATTTGAGAGCAAGGAAGATGCGATGAAAGAACGTGAGATCAGTGCCAGCAGGTGTTTCCTGTGCGGTAAAAACGTTCGGAAAAAAATACGATGGTTCTCCATCAATTCCAAAAATTATTACTGTGTGGCATACTGCGGAAAGCACGGTTACCTTAAAGGCAAGATTCGGATGAAGAAGGCAGAGGACGGAAAGTTTTATGTCGTGAAAACCATAAAGCTTGCCGGTGAAGATGAAGCGGTTGAGATCCGGGAAAAGCGAGATATCTTAAAAAGGAAACGGAGACAGAAAAAGAAAGAGGCAAAACAGCGATTAACCATTGACAATCTGTAAATAATATACGTATAATATAGCAAAGTGCGCGGATAAACCGGCTGTCAGCCGTCAGTATCAGCGTAATATTAAAAAACTGAGACGGAGACAGTAGTCTGTTTTGAAGTTTGAAAGCGAGCCGGAGATGGTGAAAGACCGGTATCAGTAGAAACAGAGGAAAATCACTCCTGAGTTGCCAGTCTGAAAAGGATAGTCATTCCCAAGTAAGATATGCCGGAATTCCCCCGTTACAGGGAACGCGTATGATAGTATGTTGTAACAGGTGGCTGCGAAGCTTTTAGCTCTCGTCCTATTACAGGACGGGAGCTTCATTTATTTTACCAGGATAAGGAGGAACAAACAGCATGTACAGGAAAGTGTCAACAAATCTCAATTTTGTAGACAGGGAAAAAGATGTTGAGAAATTTTGGAGTGACCATCAGATTTTTGAAAAAAGTATGGACAACAGAAAAGAATGTCCGGCATATACATTTTACGATGGACCGCCAACGGCTAACGGAAAGCCTCATATCGGACATGTGCTTACGCGCGTGATCAAGGATATGATCCCGCGTTACCGCACGATGAAAGGGTATATGGTTCCGCGTAAAGCCGGATGGGATACTCATGGGCTTCCGGTGGAACTGGAAGTGGAGAAACTGCTTGGGCTGGACGGAAAAGAGCAGATTGAGGAATACGGTCTGGAACCGTTTATCAAACACTGCAAGGAGAGCGTCTGGAAGTATAAAGGAATGTGGGAAGATTTCTCCAACCAGGTAGGGTTCTGGGCAGATATGGATCATCCCTATGTGACCTATGAAAATGATTTTATTGAATCAGAGTGGTGGGCGCTGAAACAGATATGGGAGAAAGACCTCCTCTACAAGGGATATAAGATCGTACCCTACTGTCCGCGATGCGGAACTCCGCTCTCCAGTCACGAGGTGGCGCAGGGATATAAAGATGTGAAAGAACGCTCTGCGATCGTGCGGTTTAAGGTAAAAGAAGAGGATGCCTATATTCTGGCATGGACCACGACACCGTGGACCCTGCCGTCCAACGTCGGGCTCTGTGTGAATCCGGACGAAACATATGTAAAAGTTAAGGCGGCTGACGGATATACGTATTATATGGCGGAGGCGCTGCTTGACACTGTTCTCGGAGGACTGGCTGAAGAAGATAAACCGGCATATGAAGTTCTGGAGACGTATAAGGGGCAGGAACTGGAATATAAGGAATACGTGCCTCTGTACGATTTTGTTACACCCATCTGTGAAAAACAGAAGAAAAAATCACACTTTATAACGTGTGACGGCTATGTAACGCTCACAGACGGTACCGGTGTGGTCCATATCGCCCCTGCATTCGGCGAGGATGATGCTAACGTGGGAAGAAAGTATGACCTTCCGTTCGTGCAGCTGGTCGATGATAAGGGTGAGATGACAAAAGAGACGCCGTGGGCAGGTACCTTCTGTAAAAAGGCAGACCCTGCGATCCTGCAGGATCTGAAAGACAGGGAACTGCTGTTTGCTGCACCGGTGTTTGAACACAGCTATCCGCACTGCTGGAGGTGTGATACACCTCTGATCTACTATGCACGGGAATCATGGTTTATCAGGATGACGGCCGTCAAAGACGACCTGATCCGCAATAACAACACGATCAACTGGATTCCGGAGAGCATCGGAAAAGGACGCTTTGGCGACTGGCTGGAAAACGTTCAGGACTGGGGGATCAGCCGTAACCGCTATTGGGGCACGCCGCTGAATATCTGGGAATGTGAATGCGGTCATATGCATTCGATCGGCAGCATTGAAGAACTGAAGGAAATGTCTGACAACTGCCCGGATGATATCGAACTGCACCGTCCATATATTGATAATGTCACCATCACATGTCCGGAATGCGGCAAAAAGATGCACCGCGTACCGGAGGTGATCGACTGCTGGTTTGATTCCGGATCGATGCCGTTTGCGCAGCACCACTATCCGTTTGAAAACAGGGAATTATTTGATGCACAGTTCCCGGCACAGTTTATCTCGGAGGCTGTTGATCAGACCAGGGGATGGTTCTACTCTCTTCTGGCAATCTCGACGCTGATCTTCAACAAGGCGCCGTATGAAAATGTCATAGTCCTCGGTCATGTACAGGATGAAAACGGGCAGAAAATGAGCAAATCCAAAGGAAATGCGGTTGATCCGTTCGATGCGCTGAATCAGTATGGAGCGGATGCCATCCGCTGGTATTTCTATGTCAACAGTGCCCCGTGGCTTCCGAACCGCTTCCACGGAAAAGCTGTTACCGAAGGGCAGCGCAAATTCCTCGGGACGCTGTGGAACACATACGCTTTCTTTGTACTGTACGCCGAGATCGATCAGTTCGATGCGACGAAGTATGCGCTGGAATATGATAAATTATCGGTCATGGATAAATGGCTGCTCTCGAAACTGAATACACTGATCAAGACGGTAGATGAAAATCTGGAAAATTACAAGATTCCGGAGACTGCAAGAGCGCTGCAGGACTTTGTGGATGACATGAGTAACTGGTACGTCAGAAGAAGCCGCGAACGTTTCTGGGCAAAGGGAATGGAACAGGATAAGGTCAATGCGTATATGACACTGTATACGGCGCTTGTGACAGTATCAAAAGTGGCGGCGCCGATGATTCCGTTCATGACGGAGGACATTTATCAGAACCTTGTATGCAGCATCGATGCGAATGCGCCGGAAAGCGTGCATCTGTGCGATTTCCCGAAAGCAAATGAGGCGTGGATCGATCCGAAACTGGAAGAGGACATGAAGGATCTGCTCAAAATCGTCGTTCTTGGCAGAGCATGCAGGAATACGGCAAATGTGAAGAACCGTCAGCCGATCGGAAATATGTATGTCAAAGCACCGTTTATCCTTTCGGATTTCTATCAGCAGATCATCGAGGAAGAACTGAATGTCAAGAAGATGTCGTTTACAGATGAGCTGGATTCATTTATCACCTATACCTTTAAGCCGCAGCTTAAGACTGTGGGACCGAAATACGGAAAACTGCTTGGAGGCATTAAATCAGCGCTTTCAGAGCTCGACGGCAGTAAAGCGATGGCACAGCTGAAGGAACAAGGTGAGCTTAAACTTGACATTAATGGTGAGGTAATTGTATTATTAGAGCAGGATTTGCTCATTGATACGGCCCGGATGGAGGGGTATGTATCCGAATCTGACAATGAAGTCACCGTTGTTCTGGACACGAATCTGACGCCGGAACTGGTGGAGGAAGGCTTTGTGCGGGAGCTGATCAGCAAGATTCAGACGATGCGCAAAGAAGCCGGATTTGAAGTGACAGATAAGATTAAGGTATATGAAGCAGACAATCAGATCATAGAAGGCATCATGAGGGTACACGAATCTGAGATAAAATCAGAAGTACTTGCCCTTGACATTGTCTATAACAATACAGAGGGATATACAAAAGAATGGAATATCAATTCCGAAAAAGTTACGCTGTCGGTAGAGAAGATAGAGGGATAAGTACGTAACTCCATATTGGTAAAAGAAGGAGGATGTTATGCAAAACAAGCGATTTGACAAAGTTCAATTCAAAAAAGAGGTCAAGGACAACGTAAAGGTTTTGTACAGAAAAACGATTGATGAGGCTACACCTCAGCAGGTATTCCAGGCAGTGGCATATGCTGTGAAAGATGTAATCATTGACAACTGGCTGAACACACAGGAAACATTTAAGAAAGAGGATCCCAAGACGGTTTATTACATGTCCATGGAGTTCCTGATGGGAAGAGCGCTTGGAAATAACCTGATCAATTTAACCGCTTATCAGGAAGTAAAAGAGGCACTGGATGAGATGGGATTTGATCTCAATGTGATCGAGGACCAGGAACCGGATGCAGCTCTTGGAAACGGAGGTCTTGGACGTCTTGCAGCTTGTTTTCTGGATTCTCTTGCGACATTGGGATACAGTGCATATGGCTGTGGGATCCGCTACCGCTATGGCATGTTCAAACAGGAAATTCGCGATGGATATCAGATAGAGGTCCCGGATAACTGGCTGAAAAACGGCAATCCATTCGAACTGCGCAGACCGGAATATGCGAAAGAAGTAAAGTTCGGCGGATACGTCAAAGTAGAGCATGATCCTGCGACAGGAAGGAATAACTTTATTCAGGAAGGATATCAGTCCGTTATGGCGATCCCGTATGATATGCCGATCGTCGGCTACGGAAACGGTGTCGTAAATACACTCCGCATCTGGGATGCCGAGGCGATTGACACCTTCCAGCTGGATTCCTTCGACAAAGGTGATTATAAGAAAGCGGTTGAACAGGAGAACCTGGCGAAGAACATCGTTGAGGTGCTCTATCCGAATGATAATCACTATGCGGGTAAAGAACTGCGCCTGAAACAGCAGTATTTCTTCATCTCGGCAAGCATTCAGGCTGCGGTTGCAAAATATAAAAAAGCACACAGCGATATTCACAAACTGTATGAAAAAGTGACATTCCAGATGAATGACACGCATCCGACGGTCGCGGTGGCAGAGCTTATGCGTATTCTGATGGATGAGGAAGGACTTACCTGGGAAGAAGCCTGGGAAGTGACGACGAAGACATGTGCTTATACGAATCACACCATCATGGCAGAAGCGCTCGAGAAGTGGCCGATCGAGCTGTTCTCAAGGCTGCTGCCGAGAATTTATCAGATCATTGAGGAGATCAACAGGAGATTCCTGATCGAGATCAATGAAAAGTATCCTGGAAATCAGGAGAAAGTAAAGAAGATGGCGATCATCTATGACGGGCAGATCAAGATGGCCCATATGGCAATCGTAGGCGGATATTCCGTCAATGGCGTTGCAAGGCTCCATACGGAGATCCTGGAAAAACAGGAACTGAAAGATTTCTATGAGATGATGCCAGAGAAATTTAATAATAAGACGAACGGTATTACCCAGAGAAGATTCCTGCTCCATGGAAATCCGCTGCTCGCAGACTGGGTAACCGCCCACATCGGGAAAGAGTGGATCACCGATCTTTCTCAGATTAAAAAGCTGGAACTCTATGCGGATGACAAGAAGGCTCAGGCGGAGTTCATGAATATCAAATATCAGAACAAAGTCCGTCTTGCAAAATACATCCTGGAGCACAACAATATCGAAATTGATCCCCGTTCTATCTTTGATGTACAGGTAAAACGGCTGCATGAGTACAAACGTCAGCTGATGAATATCCTGCATGTGATGTATCTGTATAACAAGATCAAAGAGCATCCGGACATGGAATTTTATCCGAGGACATTTATCTTCGGTGCCAAAGCGGCGGCTGGATATAAGAGAGCAAAACTGACGATCAAGCTGATCAACTCCGTGGCTGATGTTATCAACAACGATGCATCCATCGAAGGTAAGCTGAAAGTCGTGTTTATCGAAGATTACCGTGTAAGCAATGCGGAATGGATTTTCGCAGCGGCGGATGTATCAGAACAGATCTCAACAGCCAGCAAGGAAGCGTCCGGTACCGGTAATATGAAATTTATGCTGAACGGAGCTCCGACACTGGGAACCATGGACGGCGCGAATGTAGAGATCGTAGAGGAAGTGGGAGAAGAGAATGCATTTATCTTCGGTCTGTCTGCAGATGAAGTCATCAATTTCGAGAAAAACGGCGGCTATGACCCGAACTACTATTTCAACACAGATCAGGAGATCCGTCAGGTGCTGATGTCCCTGATCAACGGTACATTTTCAAATGATACGGAGATGTTCCGGGATATTTATGATTCTCTGCTGAACACGAACAGCAGTGACCGCGCGGATACGTACTTTATCCTTGCGGACTTCAAGAGCTATGCACAGGCACAGGAGAAGGTGGAAGCTGCATACAGAGACGAGGAAAAATGGGCCCGGATGGCAATGCTGAATGTGGCGAGATCCGGCAAGTTTACATCTGACAGAACGATCCAGCAGTATGTGGATGACATCTGGCATTTGGACCGGGTGAAAGTAAAATAGAGTCTTAAGCATAAAGGGTGCCGACATTTGCCGGCGCTCTTTGTTTATGGAACGCATAGCCCGGTCCGAGGCATGAAACCCAACGTTTTACTTTGACATCGCATATGCGGTATGATAAACTTAAAAGGATTAGGCAGGTATAATAGCGAGTCCTCATGCGCGGACTTGAAAACAGAGGTGAATACGTTGGACAAGACGGAATATCAAATAAAATTGGACCAGATCAATGAACTGGTTGATAAACAGGATTTTGAAGGGGCACTTGAGATTGTAGACACCATCGACTGGCGCAGGGTAAAAAGCGTCAGAACGCTTTGCATGGTGGCGGATATCTATGAGGTGAATGACAGGCTTGACGACAGCAAACGGATTTTGCTCCTGGCATATAAGAGGTCATCTATAGGGAAGATCATCCTGTATCGCCTGGTGGAGGTATGCCTGAAACTGGGAGAGACGGATGAGGCAGTCGATTATTATACGGAATATGAGCAGAATGCACCGGGTGACAGTTCAAAATATATTCTGAAATATAAGATCTATAAAGCCAAACGGGCACCCGTTGAAGATCTCATCGCGATTCTGGAAGAGTATAAGAGTAAAGAATACACGGAACGCTGGGCATACGAGCTGGCGCGTCTTTACCAGAAGGCCGGAATGAAAGAAAAATGCGTGGAAGAGTGTGATGACCTGATTCTCTGGTTCAGCGAGGGAAAATATGTCGTAAAAGCCATGGAACTCAAGATGGCGTATGAGTCACTGACCCCTTCACAGCAGGCGAAATATGATAACAGGGATACGGTAGAAGAGAATGAACCGGAGACACCCAAACCGGTGAGATCGACAAAAAAGAGACCGTCAGAGAATACGGCGAATACTGAGGTACAGCCGGATTTGTCTGGGTCAGAGAGTCTGGCAGAGGCGGAAGCGGCAGTTGCGTCGCAGCCCCAGGAAGAATCTGCAGACGGATCACTGCCTTATGCTCAGCCGGGACCGATAGAGCCGGAAAAGCTGCAGGAAAAGCTGGCTTCCAGTCTGAGAGACGTGTTGTCAGGCATACATAAAACAAAAGAATTGCTGATGCCCAGATATGAAGACGATGAGGAAGAGGAACAGCTTGAGGCACAGTCCGATATCGATTATCAGTCAGTGAAAGAGCTGGAGCCCGAAAGTTTTGGAAATACAACTGTACTGCCGGCGGAGAAGCTTCAGAAAATACGCACCCAGGAACCGGAAAATCCGGAGCCTGCAGCCGTATCGGAGGAGGAACCGGCCGAAAAGGACGATGTACTGCGGCAGCTGCTGGAAGAGACGGCGAGCCAGATGGCACAGCAGATTACTACCGGTGAATTCCAGAAAGAGGAAGAAACGCCGGCGGAGGAAGAGACTGCTGCTCCCGAAGTGGAGATTCAGGACGAATCTGTTCCGGAAAAAGAAGAGGTTTCGGATATTGAGCCTCAGAATCCGGAAGGCAGAGATATGATCCATGATCTGATGGCAGAGGGGTTTGAGGAGGAAGACGAGGAAGAAACTGCTGAGGAAACTGCTGAAACGGAAGACATCAGATTAGAAGAGAGCATTATTGCACAGGTGTTTGCCGAAGATGAAGAACCGAAGGAAGCAGAACAGTCAGGGGATACACAGGAGTTTAGCCTGGAAGATGAGTGTGCAAAGCAGATGATTTTACAGAAAGTATCTGCCGATGAATCCGAACCCGAGAAATCCATCGAGGAACGGATACTGGAAGAGGAGACTCCGGAGGAAAGAAGAACACGCATTCTGAACGATACACGTCCTGAGAAACTATCAGATGAACAGAAGAAGCTGTTTACGTATTTTGCAAAAGTTCCGGGAATGGATGAGCAGATACTGAATGCGATGGCAGGCGTTTATAACAATGCGGGTGATAAAACGTCAAAACGCGGTAATATAGCTGTTATGGGAAGACCGGGAAGCGGAAAAACAAGGCTGACTGACAGTCTGCTGCGTGCAATCTGTAAGGATCTGGGTCTTGAAGCGGTAAAGATGGCACGCATCGACGGGGAAGCGTTTAATGAGAAAGATCCGATTCAGGTAGTGGGCAAGCTGGCCGGAGGATTTCTGTTGATAGAACATGCCGGAGGCATGTCAGATGATACGATCGACCAGTTGTCGCGGGCGCTTTCTTTCAGGACGGACAGCCTGGTGCTGATCATCGAAGATGAAAAAACAAGTATGCGCAGCCTTTTAAACAGGCATCCTGATTTTGCGAGGAAGTTTGATGCGGTTATATCCATACCGGTATTTACGAACGATGAGCTTGTGACATTTGCAAGAACGTACGCCAGAGAGCAGGGATATAAGATCGACGAACTGGGCGTGCTGGCACTGTATACCAGAATCGGCGAAAAGCAGACAGATGAAGAGCCGATGACGGTGGCAAGCGTCAAGGAAATGATTGATTACGCCATCTCTAAGGCGCACAGAGGAAAGATCGGCAGAAAAGTTTCCAGCAGAAGACTGGATCCGGAAGGACGTATTATTCTTTTCGAGAAAGATTTTGATTTTTAACTGGATGGAGTCGGAAGCTGTTGTAAAAGTTTTGCAGCAGCTTCCATTTTTCTTTTAAAGGAGATTTATGAGTGAGCAGAAAACCCCACGTCTGGGAAACCCCAAGGAAACCATTGCAGTGCTGCAGAAATACAATTTTACGTTTCAGAAGAAGTTTGGACAGAACTTTTTAATCGATACTCATGTTCTGGACAAGATCGTTGCTGCAGCAGACATAACAAAGGATGATTTTGTGATAGAAGTAGGACCGGGGATCGGTACGATGACGCAGTACCTGGCATGCGCGGCGAGAGAAGTCTGTGCAGTGGAGATTGACAGGGCATTGATTCCGATTCTCAAGGATACGCTGGATGGTTATGACAATGTAAGTATCATAAACGAAGATATTTTGAAAGTGGACATCAGGCAGCTGGCCAGGGAAAAAAATCAGGGGAGACCCATCAAGGTTGTGGCAAATCTTCCCTATTATATTACGACACCGATTATCATGGGACTGTTTGAGAATCATGTACCGCTGGCCTCTGTCACTGTTATGGTTCAGAAAGAGGTAGCGATGAGAATGCAGGCAGCTCCCGGGACAAAGGACTACGGTGCGCTTTCTCTTGCCGTTCAGTATTACGCAAAACCGTACCTCGTGGCAAATGTTCCTCCGAACTGTTTTATGCCGAGACCGAATGTCGGAAGTGCGGTGATTAATTTAAAAAGATATGATAGTTCACCTGTCTCTGTTCATGATGAAAAGCTGATGTTCAGAATCATCAGGGCTTCTTTTAATCAGCGGAGAAAGACGCTTGTCAATGGTCTGAAGAATTCAGGGGAACTGGAGTATACGAAAGAGGCCATAGAACAGGCTATGTCGAAATGCGGGCTGCCGTTCAATATCCGGGGAGAAGCAATGACGCTGGATCAGTTTGCACAGCTGAGTGATTTCCTTGGAGGAAGTTCCGAATAAAGGAATACAGTATAAAAGCCGTCTCCTGCGGGGAGACGGCTTTTTTTAAAGGAAGGAGAGTCGATTTTCATCGACATATGAAAAAGAAAATCAATAAAATAATATAAGAGTTTGTTTATTATTTTATAATCCAAGTATACCCGTTAAATGTGTTGAAAGCATGTTATAGATGTAAAAAAACCATGAATAAATAAATAAAGATTTATGAATATGTTTATGGTTTTTTTAGACACCTGAATCAGAGTCCGTGTTATAATGAGCGCATGAGAAACGAACGTTCAGGAGGTTTAGTTCGAAGATGAAATTGGCAAACAGCGAGGAGGTTATTACCTTATGAAAATCAGGAGAAAAACCGCCGGTATCATGGCGGTGATAAGTCTGGCATGCGCGGTGCTGGGACCGGTGAACGTCCAGGCTGACAGTAAGGCAGACCTGAACAAACCCTATATAGCACTGGGTGCTGATCTGAATCAGCAGGAGCGGGCGACAGTTCTGGAGCTCCTGGATGTGACAGAGGATGAGCTGAAAGATTATACCGTCGCAACCGTTACAAATGGGATGGAGCATGAATATCTGGATGCGTATCTGTCTGCCAGCGTCATCGGGAGCAGAGCACTTTCCTCTGTTAAGGTCATCGGCAAAAAAGATGGCTACGGAATCAAGGTGCAGACAAAGAATATTTCTTACTGTACAACGGGAATGTATCAGAATGCGCTGGTGACTGCAGGGATGAAGAATGCCGATGTCACAGTAGCCGGTCCCTTTAATATATCGGGAACAGCGGCGCTTGTAGGGGCGATGGAAGCCTACGAGAATATGACGGGAGATGTTATCCAGCCGGATAACGTGGAGGCAGCTACGAATGAACTTGTCGTCACCAGTGAGCTGGGTGAAGTGATCGGGGATCAGGAGAAGGCAGAAGAACTGATCGGTGCGGTGAAGGATATCATTGTGGCGGAAGAGATCCAGGATCCTGAACTGATCGAAGAGAAAGTGTCGGAGACGGCCGATAAACTGGAAGTATCACTGTCTGAGGAAGATAAACAGCAGATCGTGGAACTGATGCAGAAGATTGCCGATCTGGATTTGGATATTGATTCCCTGAAACAGCAGGCAAAGGAACTTTATGATAAACTCGGCAGCCTGGGTGTGGATCTGAACATCAGTAAGTCTGACGTGGATGGATTTTTTGCCAAAATGGGTACGTCGGCTAAAGAGCTCTGGGACAGTATCAGAGATTTTTTCACCGGATTGTTTAATTAAGACAGTATTTTACGGTATGTTACAGCATAATACACAGTATGAGCTCAGGATCCATGGTATTAATACACAAAAACGCGAGAAAAAGAAGAAGAAAATTGTGTAATTTAACAACATATTTACTGTTTGTTCATAATATGTTCATAAATGATTGATATTATAATTATAGTCCAACAGGGACGATGGTTTGTATATTGTAATGATTCATTACACATATAAAATTTTTTCATAATAATTGCCCCGGCACTGGTGTCGGGGCACTCCTCATTTTATGGGGATTTTTTTTGTTGAGCGGGAAGGCAGAATGGCAGTTCAAAGTATCTGCTGATAAGGGGCAAATAAAAAAGTGGTGGGACAAAAGATAAACCCCACAGATGAATGCGGGGTGGCGGGTTAGATATCAAGTTGTGAAAAGTCAATGGACAGGTCTTCATAGATTCCGGCTTTGATGATGCTGAAAAAGAGAACCAGACCCGTAGCGTCAGGTCGGAGGCGATAAAGCCAAAAAACGGGCAGCCCTGTAAGGCTGCTTTTCATTTGGCAGACTCACAGGACTGAAAGATCAGTGCTTTTATACGGTGTATTTCAGACTGGCATAGGTGCTACAAAGAAGTACATGAGAATAAAATGACAGATACTGCCACCCATTACAAACAGATGGAAGATCTCATGTGATCCAAAGTTCTTGTGTTTTGAGTTAAAGAGCGGCACTTTCAGCGCATAGATGATGCCGCCGATGGTGTAGATGATACCGCCCGCCAACAGCCAACCGAAGGCGGGTCTGGAGAGGGCCTGCAGGATCTGTGAAAAAGCGAGGACGCACAGCCACCCCATTCCGATGTAGATGACCGAAGAAAACCATTTCGGACAATTGATCCAGAGGCCCTTGATCAGTATACCGATCAAAGCCACAGCCCATACAAGGGCACAGAGAAGCGTTCCTGTTTTTCCATGGAGTACAATCAGACAGATGGGAGTGTAGCTGCCGGCAATTAATATGAAGATCATCATATGGTCCATTTTTTTCAGACGTTTATTAACCTGTTCGCTGACATTCAGCGTGTGATATATAGTACTTGCAGCGTACAGCATAACCATACTGAGTATGAAGATTGCCAACGCGGTCATGTGAAGTGTATCAGGCTCTCTTGCGGCCTTTATCAGCAGTGGTGCGGCTCCGAGCAGCGCCAGGACCATTCCGATAAAATGTGTGACAGCGCTTCCGGGGTCTTTTGGTTTCCATTTCTCTTTCATAATAAACGCCTCCGAATGATGTAGTAATAAAAACTATGTGTTAATATATTATATACTACAACAAAAGCTTTTGGAAATCAAGGGTGTATTAATAAAAATTTGGTAACAGTTCAGGACGGTGGGGAAATTGGTGCAAGAAGATGCGCCGTCCTGAACAGTTACAAAATTTGATAAAGAGCATAAAAATACTGCCGAACACCCGATTTTTTCCGGGGTACGGCAGTATTTTATGTTTTATATATGATGATACAGCGTTTTCTGGATATAATAAAAGCAATATCAGTCTAACTTAATATTTGAAAACAGCGAACCAAGACTTGTAGTGGCGGCTTCTGTTTCCGGAAGTTCATAAGATTCTTCGACGATTTCAGATGCGGCGGTATCGTTTAACGCCTTCATGCTGAGACTGATCTTCCCGTCCTTGACGGCAGTAATCTTAACTTTTACAACGTCACCGACATTTAAGACTGCATCCGGTGATTTGATTCTCTTTTCACTGATCTGCGATACATGGACGAGTCCGGAAAGTCCATTGCCGAGGTTGACGAAGGCCCCGTAAGGTTTGATGGTCTCTACGGTACCCTCTGTGACAAGACCGATTTCCACGTTTGAGATTTTCTTTCTGCGCTCTTCTCCTGCTTTTTCCCGGAGAAGTTCTTTGGCAGACAGGATCAGCCTCTTGTCATTTTCGTCCACTTCGAAGACCTGTACCTGGAGTGTCTGGTTCAGATACGGAGTGGTATCTTCCACGTATTCCAGAGAGAGCTTGGAGATGGGGATAAATCCGCGGATACCTTCTACGTATGCGATTACACCGCTTTTTACGATTCCTTTTACAGTGACATCCAGTACGGTTTTATCTTCCTTCATCTGTTTAAGCGTCTGCCATGCCAGAATATCATTGGCTTTTACTTTAGAAAGGAGGATACTGCCCTGGCCGTTGTCCGTTTTAATAACAGTTGCTGTGACCGTGTCTCCTGTCTGAACTTCATCTTTCACCATGAAACCCGGTTCGCGGCTGAAATCTTCAGTACGGATAATGCCTTCTGTGTAGGACTGCAGATCCAGAGTGACTTCCTCCTCTGTGACTGCGATGACAGTCCCTGTGAGAATATCGCCTTCTTCAACTTTTTTAAAAGAAGCGTCGAGCTCATTTTCGAAGTCCGCCATAGTGGGGGTGTTATTGTTTTCGATGTCCATAAAAATCCTCCTTTGTTCGTGTCTGCTGTTACCACTGAGCCTGTAACCGGCAGACAAGGCCGCACAGGCAGTATACGTACATTATAACACGATTCGGAGGATTCGCAAGTTTTGGTGAAAAGGAAGGAGAATATTTGTTCCGTGTGTATGGATTTGCCTGTAAAATTATGGTACTATGATGATAAGAATGAAGGGAGTGAGGGATTGCATTGGAGAAGAAACAGGAGATATACGTTTTAGGTCATAAAAATCCGGATACAGATTCAATATGCTCGGCGATAGCGTACGCTGATATGAAAAACCGTACAGAAGACGGGACGTTTATACCTATGAGGGCAGGGGTCGTCAATGAGGAGACGGAATATGTGCTGACGAGATTTCAGGTGCCTGCCCCCGCATATCTGGCAGATGTCGGAACACAGGTGCGGGACATGGATATTCATAAAACTCAGGGGACAAGGAACAATGTATCTGTTAAGACAGCATTTAATCTGATGAAGGACAATGGTGCTGTGACACTTCCGATCACTGATGATGAGGGATATCTGGAAGGACTGATCACAATCGGTGACATTGCCAGATCCTATATGGATGCTTATGACAATACTGTTATCGCCGCAGCTAAGACCCAGTATAGAAACATAGCAGAGACTTTGAATGGAGAGATTCTGGTGGGCGACGCAGACGCTTATTTTGATAAAGGAAAGGCGGTGATCGGTGCATCAAATCCCGATAAGATGGAGGAGTTTATCGATGATGGAGACCTTGTGATCCTTGGAAACCGTTCTGAGGATCATCTCTGTGCAGTGGAGCAGAATGCAAGCTGTATTATCATAGCTCTGGGAGCTAAAGTATCGGCGGTGATTCAGCGGTTTGCACGTGAAAATAACTGTGTAATCATATCTACGCCTTATGATACGCTGACGATAGCGAAACTGATCAACCAGAGTATTCCTGTGCGTCATCTGATGAAGACAAAAAATCTGATCACATTCCGGACAGATGATTTCACAGATGATATACGTGATATTATGGGAAAGAACAGACACAGAGATTTCCCTGTTCTTGACAGGCAGGGGAAATACGTGGGTACAGTCTCCAGGCGTAACCTCCTGAATATCAACAAAAAGCAGGTTATCCTGGTGGACCACAATGAAAAATCGCAGGCCGTGGATAATATTCAGGAGGCTGAAATCATTGAGATCATAGATCACCACCGTATCGGATCACTGCAGACGATACAGCCTGTCGTATTCCGCAATCAACCGGTTGGCTGCACCGCAACGATTATTTACCAGCTGTACGACGAAAAAAATCTGGAGATTCTGCCGGATATTGCAGGACTGCTGTGCGCTGCAATCATTTCAGACACGCTGATGTTCCGCTCGCCGACCTGCACGGCGTTTGATAAGATGGCGGCCAAAGAGCTGGCCAGTATAGCGGGAATCCAGATCGAAGAGTTTGCAGCGGAGATGTTCAAGGCGGGAAGCAATCTGGAGAACAAGTCTCCGGAGGAAATCTTTTATCAGGATTTTAAAAAATTCATCGTGGATGATGCAACATTTGGAGTAGGTCAGATCAACTCTATGTCAGCCGAGGAACTTCAGCACATTAAGGACCGGCTACAGCCGAATATAGAGCGTGAGTGCGGGCGGAATGGACTGCAGATGGTATTTTTTATGCTGACCAACATTATGGATGAATCTACAGAACTGCTGCTGAACGGAGAAGGAGCGGCTCATCTGGTAACCCAGGCGTTTGAGGATGCCGAGATTACGGAAGGGTCCTGCAAATTACCAGGAGTCGTCTCAAGGAAAAAGCAGCTGATACCGTCGTTTATGAGGGCGCTTCAGGAGTCGTAAGCAGAGAGCATCATTTTATCAACGGAGGTTAAAATGGGGAAACAGGAATGGAAGCCCGGAAACATGCTCTATCCGCTTCCGGCCGTCATGGTGAGTGTGACAGACGGAAAGGGCAGAGACAATATTATAACCGTGGCATGGGCGGGTACGGTCTGTACAAATCCGCCGATGGTATCGATATCCGTCAGACCTGAGCGTTTTTCCTATCAAATGATCAGGGAGACGGGAGAGTTTGTGATCAATCTCACAACTGAGGAACTCACATATGCGACGGATTACTGCGGTGTACGGTCAGGAAGAGATGAAGATAAGTTTGAAAAGATGAAACTGCACAAAGAGAAGGCATCTAAGATTCGTGCACCTTTGATACGGGAATCCCCGGTCAATCTGGAATGCAGGGTTAAAAAAGTGGAGGAACTTGGCTCGCATCATATGTTTCTGGCAGAGGTGGTTGCGGTTCATGCGGATGAAGCCTATATCAATGGTAAAAACAAATTTCAGCTGTTCAAAGCGAAGCCTATGGTATATTCTCACGGCTCCTATTACGGGCTTGGAAAGATGCTGGGAACGTTTGGATACAGTGTGAAGAAGAAATGAAAAATATGAAGGTTCAAAGCATGAAAACTTCATTTCGGACAGGAAACCACCTGTTTTTTGATGGAAAATGAAATTTTTTGATGAAACGCCGTCTATTTTTTAAAATTTTTTCTTGTTTTGAAGAGACTGCCATGGTATAATCCCATTGAGCAAAGGGAAACTCACAGGAGTGCGCTTTTGCGCACTTTTTTGTGTGGTACGAAAAATAGAAGGAAGATACAGGAGGTATACACATGTCGTATGTTGATGAAGTCTACGCATCAGTCGTAGCAAAAAACCCAGGTGAGCCGGAATTCCATCAGGCAGTAAAAGAAGTGCTGGATTCACTGCGTCCGGTTATCGATGCAAATGAAGAGCTTTACAGAAGAGAAGCCCTGCTTGAGAGATTGGTCGAGCCGGAGCGTCAGATCAAATTCAGAGTTCCGTGGGTCGATGATAAAGGTCAGGTTCAGGTTAACGTAGGTTACCGCGTGCAGTTCAACAGTGCAATCGGACCGTACAAAGGGGGACTTCGCCTTCATCCGTCTGTTAATATCGGTATCATTAAATTCCTTGGTTTCGAACAGATTTTTAAAAACTCACTGACTTCCCTGCCGATCGGCGGAGGAAAAGGAGGTTCTGATTTTGACCCGAAGGGAAAATCAGACCGTGAAGTTATGGCATTCTGCCAGAGTTTCATGACAGAGCTGTCCAAATATATCGGACCAAACACAGATGTTCCGGCAGGTGATATCGGAACAGGTGCAAGAGAAATCGGCTACATGTACGGACAGTACAAAAAAATCCGTACGGCAAACGACGGTATTCTGACAGGCAAAGGCCTTTCCTACGGAGGGTCCCTGGCGAGGACGGAAGCTACCGGATACGGTCTTCTGTACCTGACAGAAGAGCTGCTGAAGATCAACGGTATCGACATCGCAGGAAAAACATGCGTGGTATCCGGCTCCGGTAACGTTGCAACTTATGCAATCGAGAAGGCACATCAGCTGGGCGCAAAATGTGTGACATGTTCTGATTCCACTGGCTGGGTATACGATCCGGAAGGAATCGATGTGGCAGCGCTCAAAGAGATCAAAGAAGTAAAACGCGCAAGACTGACAGAGTACAAAAAATACCGTCCGAACTCCGAGTATCATGAAGGAAGAGGCGTATGGACTATCAAGGCCGATATTGCACTTCCATGTGCAACACAGAACGAACTGCTGCTGGACGACGCAAAACAGCTCGTCGCAAACGGCTGCCTCGCTGTGTGTGAAGGGGCAAATATGCCGACAACACTGGAAGCGACAGAGTATCTGCAGAACAACAAAGTGATCTTCGCTCCGGGTAAAGCTGCAAATGCAGGCGGTGTTGCAACTTCTGCACTGGAAATGTCCCAGAATAGCGAACGCCTGAGCTGGAGTTTCGAGGAAGTAGATGCAAAACTGAAGCAGATCATGGTGAACATCACACACAACATGGACGATGCTGCGAAACGCTATGGTTTTGAAGGAAACTATGTAGTGGGAGCAAACATTGCAGGCTTTGAGAAGGTTGCAGATGCTATGCTTGCGCAGGGGATTGTTTAATATAAAACAGAGGTCAGCATCTTTTAGGCTTCAGACAATAAAAGGGTCGTGGAAACTCAACTGAGTTTGCACGGCCCTTTTATCTTGAGATGAAGTAAGCTGAAAAAAATCATAAAATTTCCAAACAAATACTGGTGAATTTCCACAAAGAATGAAAGATATTTAAAAATATGTTGACAGTAATGTGCATAAAGTATATGCTTTACTCAAGTTAAACGTTTACACTGGATGGTGATTAGAGTGAAAAAGAGAACAGGTAAGGTTACAATCAAAGATTTGGCTGATGAATGTGGAGTTTCGATTGCCACAGTTTCACGGGTACTTAATAAGGTTCCGAAGTGCTGTAATGCAGATACGGAGCGACGTATTTTAGACGCGGTGGAGAAGTATGGTTATTCACCAAACCTTGCGGCCAGGTCTCTTGTCACAAGTAAAAGTAAGATGGTTGCCGTATTGATACCGGACATACACAATGAATTTTTTCAAAATTTCTATCTGGGCATTGAAAAATACTGTAATGAAAAAGAGTATCGGATCTTGCTGTGCAATACACAGCAAAGTCTGCAAAAAGAAGAAGAGTTTTTGTCGGAACTTAAAAATCAGGTGGATGGATTCGTAATTTCCACGCTGAATACCAGAGAAAATAATGCTAAAATTCTGGAACTGTATCATGAACACTATCCCATGGTGACGCTTGAGCGTTATGGTGATGAACTGCAGGATGTGGTAAAAGTGAAACTTGACAATGAAGAGGCATCCAGGCGGGCGGTTGATTATCTCTATGAAAATGGACACCGCAGAATAGCGTTTATCAAAGGTGCAGAAGACGCCGTCAACAGTTCTCTGCGATACCGCGGGTTTGTTCAGGCGCTGGAAAAACATGGGCTCACAGAGGATAAACGTATTGTGAAAACAGGAAACTATACATTTGAAAGCGGCAGGCACTGTATGGCAGAACTGCTGAAACAGAATGAACACTTTACGGCGGTCATAACTGCCAATGACCTGATGGCAATCGGCGCCTGCAGGGCAATCCGGGATGCGGGGAAAAAGGTGCCTCAGGATCTTTCTGTGCTGGGAATGGACGGAACACTGATGGCGGATATTTATGTCCCGTCAATTACAACTCTGGTTTTTCATGGGGAAGAGATGGGAGTTTGCGTAGCAGAAAAGCTGCTGAACCTCATAGAGGGTAAAGAGTGCAGCAGAGAATACATTTTTATACCCGAATTGAAAGAGGGCAACAGCGTAAAAAATTTAATGAAATAGAGCCGGATACGGTGTATATTTGATTGGTTAAACGTTTACGTAATGCGGCAGCATAAAGAGTTACAGAAAAATCACAGAGAAAACCATTAAGTATGATTGGTTAAACGTTTACGTTAATAATATTTTTAAGAAAAGGAGAGAGTTAATGGGATTAAAATCAAGAGAAAGAATTCTTATGGCGATGAATCATGAGGAAACAGACCGCGTGCCGATCGATCTTGGGTCTTCACGCTCAACTGGAATCAATACGAATGCGTACAACCAGTTGAAGGAGTATCTGGGTGTCAAAACGGATACCGTGTGTTTTGACATCAAACAAAATCTCGCATATCCGGATTTCGATGTATTGCGAAGATTGGGAAGCGATGTGGTGATTCTACCGAGGCTGGTCCCGTCTGTGGGGATACCCATTGATAAAATGAAGCCGGGGAAATTGCCATGCGGGGGCGGCGACTGTCTGCTGGCGGAGAAATTCAATCCTGTCGACCTCGGCGGCGGGGCGCTGGGGATATACGATGAGCAGGGGCATCTGCTGGCGAAACGTCCCAGGGACGGACTGTACTTTGATGAATGTTATAATCCCCTGCAGGATGCGGCGAGCGAAAGCGAAATCGATAAATTACTGGTTCTTCCGCAAATATCAGATTATGAAATGGAGTGGCTGCGCAACCGTGCGAAGGACATCTATGAGAACACAGACTTTGCCATCTCCGGAGCGACCAGTTTCAGCATTTTTGAGAAGGGATGGAAAGACTGGGGACTGACCACATATCTTGAAAATCTGTACTGCGAGCCGGAGTTGATAGAGTATTATCTGGACAAACTGACCGATGCCTATATTGTGATGATGCAAAGATACCTGGATGCTGTCGGTGATTACGTACAGGTGGTTCAGAACAACGATGATTTTGGGACGCAGATGGGTATGATGATCGATCCGGAAATTTATCGGAAATTTTTCAAACCAAGGCATGCGAGAATCAATGAAGCGATCAGGAAAAAGAAAAAGGATATCCATATATCGCTGCATTGCTGCGGCAGCATTTATCCGATTATCGGAGATCTCATCGAATCCGGGTTTGACATTCTAAACCCGATACAGAAGGAGTGCAGCAATATGGACCCCTGGCAGATCAAACGGGAGTTTGGAGATAAGGTGACGATATGGGGCGGCGCCTGCAGCACACAGACGACACTGACGAACGGAACAGTCGATGATATTGTCCGAGAATGTAAGGACATGATTCGGTGTTATGCCCCGGGCGGTGGATTTGTTTTTTCACAGATACATAACATACAGGCTGGGATTTCGCCGGAAAAAATTATGGCAGTTTTTGACACGGCACTTAAATACGGGACGAAGGAATTTTATGGAAAGGAGGAGCAATGAGTAACAGAGTAAAAATTGCAGTGATAGGAAGCTATGCAGTGGGAATGACGATCTGTGCAGACCATTTTCCGATGCCCGGGGAGACCGTGCCGGGACGGGATTTTGAGATATGCCATGGAGGAAAAGGCTCTAACCAGGCTGTCGCAGCCTCAAGGGCGGGAGGACAGGTGGTTTACGGTACGTGCCTGGGCAGGGACAGCTTCGGCGATGAAGCGATGAAGTTATATAAAAAAGAAAATGTGGATGCAAATTTTGTGAAGCGGAGCGAAACAGGCGCTGCTACGGGCGTTGGCCTCATCTATGTAAATGAAGAGGGAGAGAATGAAATCATTATCGACTTTGCAGCCAATAAAGAATTCAGACCCGAAGATGTAGACAGGATGTTGCCGGTCATTAAGGAGTGTAAGCTGCTGCTGATGCAGCTGGAGGGCAGTATGGAGACCATTGTATACGCAGCGAAAAAATGCAAAGAACTCGGTATTCCGTTTTTCCTGAACCCTGCGCCGTATACTCCATTGCCGGAAGAATTGCTGGGCAGCTGCAGCTGTATCACACCAAATCAGACGGAGGCGAGACAACTTGCCGGGTTAAACCCTGATGATCCGATTCCTGATGCGCAGGTTGCGGAAATGTTGTATAAAAAAGGAATCGATACAGTGATTATTACGCTGGGGAGTGGAGGCAGCTATCTCAAAACCAGTACAATAGCGGAAAAAATACCCGGAATTTCTGTACAGGCGGTGGACACAACGGGAGCGGGGGATACATTTACCGGCGCATTCTGCGTAGCATTTGCAGAGGGAAAGAGCATAAGAGAAGCGGTCCGGTTCGGTAATATTGCAGCGGGACTTGCAGTGACCAGATTCGGTGTCGTGGATGGTATTCCATGCCGTGAGGACATTGAAACATATGTGTAAACAGGGAGGATGACATGAAGAAAAGAGGAATTTTGAACAGGGATTTAATGTCTGCGATCGCAGATATGGGACACACAGAGGTGATGGTGATTGGAGACGCGGGAGTACCGATCGGCAAAGATTCTCAGCGTATCGATCTGGCCGTCTGTGAGGATATGCCGACGATTCAGCAGGTTCTCCGGCTGATCATGGATGAAATGATATATGAGAAGGTGGTGGTGGCCGAGGAACAGAAGCTTTATAATCCGGCACACTTTGCAGAGGTGCAGAATCTGTCTGCGCGCTGCCGGATTGAAACGCTGCCCCATGAGAAATTGTTTGCCAGGTATCTGCCAGGGGCGAAATATATTGTCCGTACCGGTGATTTTATGCCCTGGGGGAATGTTGTCATAACAGCCGGGATCGACGCGCCGAAATGGTTTAAAAAAGAAGGCTGTATGATACCTGATTATTATGAAGAGCGTGCAGGTTACGAAGAATGACAGATAGTTAAATATGACATTTAAGTAATCCCCGGGATGACCCGTGGAAATAGAAAATTTTAATTGTGTTTGCATCGGAAAGATGCGGGAAAGGAGACCATATGAAGAAAAAGGGGTTAGCGGCAGTATTGGGGCTTATAATGTTGGCAGGTGCATTAATGGGATGCAGTGGCGGCGGTAAGGAAGCGACGGGAGAGGAAGAAGGCAAAGCGGCTGCAGAAAACACGGAAAAGGGGAATTCTGATATTGATATCTCGGTCGTGTTACATGCCATGAACAGCTCCTTTTACACGAAGATACAGGAGGGTGCGGAACAGGCCGGAAAGGATCTGGGCTGTAATGTAAAGGTGACTGCCTGCAGCACCGCCAGTTCCCTGGATGAACAGGTAGGTCTGCTGGAGACGGCGATTGCTTCCAAGACAGATGCGATCGCTACGGTTACCTGGGACAAGACCGGATTTAATGCTACGATCGAAAAGGCAAAAGCGGCGGGCATCCCTGTCGTTGGTTTCAATCAGGATGCGGAAGGATGCGGAACGGAAGCTTTCATTGGACAGGATTATGTGACGGCAGGCTATAATCTTGGAAAATATATGTTTGGCGAGGTTATGAAAGGCGAAGGTACTTATATTGTTGCAAGCTGCGGACCGACCGATGAAGCGCTGGTTGCCCGGGAAGAGGGCATTGATAAAGCGGCAGCGGAATATGACGGAATCAGCAAAATAACAACCATCGATATTGGTACGGACCTCACCACAGCATACGGAGTGATAGAGAATGCATACCTTGCCAATCCGGAAGTGACCGCAATTTTGGGTGTAGATGTGTTCAGCGAGGCGATCGGAAATGTAATAGGCGATCAAGGTCTGGAAGGCAAAGTCTACGGCGCGGGTTTTGATCTGACGGAGGGAACACTGGAGCATGTGAAAAACAATGAGATGCAGCTGACTGTCGGGCAGAATCCATATTTGCAGGGATATTATTCTGTTGTAGAATGTTTTTTAAACGCTGCGCATGGCACTGATTTTATTGATCTGGACACAGGGGCACAGATGGTAACAGCCGAGAATGTAAACGAAGTAGAGCCGGAATAAAGAAAGGCGGAAGAGTTAACGGATGAATGCAGAAAATACAAAGAAAAGCCATAAGATAATGGCGGCAAGGGAACTGGGAGTCATACTGGTTTTAATAATTTTAATTGTTCTGATGTCTGTGGCGTCTCCGGTGTTTCTGTCAACCACGAATTTGATTAATATTGTGCGGCAGACGGTTGAAATCGGCATCATGGCGGTTGGTATGACTATGCTCATCATTGCAGGGGAACTGGATCTGTCAATCGGATCATTGTTTGCATCCACAGCTATGATCGGAGCCGTGTTGTTTAAAGCACAGTGGAACGCTACGTTAGTATTTATTATCGTCATTTTTGCAGGCATGGTGATAGGCGGATGCAATGGCCTTCTCGTGACAAGGGCCAGAATCCCATCCTTTATTGTGACGCTGGGGACTATGAAGATACTGAGGAGTGTTGCCTATGCGGTATCTAATGGAAAAAGTGTGAGTGTATTTCCTGAATCGGCTACGGAAAGCTGGGTGTGGGTATTGGGGAAATCGATCGGTATTATTCCCGTTCAGGTGATTTTGATGCTTATTTTATTTGCTGTTGGGTATGTGGTGCTTAAAAAGACATCCTATGGATATCAGATTTACGCGACGGGAGGGAATCCTCGGGCAGCGCAGCTGTCAGGAATCAACACAGCCAACGTCAAGCTGGTTGCCTTCATGATTATGGGAGTTTTGTGTGCGGCTGCGGCATTGGTAAGCACCACTTATCTCGGATCCGTCACCACGACCAGCGGAGAAGGCAGAGAGATGGATGCCATCGCTGCAGTTATCCTGGGCGGGGCCGCACTTAGCGGAGGACGTGGAACGATGCTGGGAACGTTCATCGGCGCCATCATCATGAGCGTGGTTAAAAATGGAATGGTTCTTTTAAGCGTGCCTGTATTCTGGCAGGACGGATTCATCGGCGTGGTGGTTATTCTGGCGGTACTGGTGGATACGATCATGCACAAAGCAGACGATAAAAGGTAGGTGGTGTTAAAATTGAAGCCATATATTGAATTTAAAAACATAACAAAAAGATTTGGAGGAACAGTTGCTCTTAACAACGTCTCTTTTGAAATCAGAAAGGGCGAGGTACACTGTCTGTGTGGAGAGAATGGTGCGGGAAAGTCCACATTAATCAATTTATGTGCCGGCGTTATTACACCTACAGAGGGTGTAATCTGTATCAATGGCAAAGAAGAACATATTAATACCATACAGAAGTCTGAAAAGCTGGGGTTTGCCGTTGTGCATCAGGAAATCCCACTGTGCCAGAACATGACCATTGCCCATAATATATTTCTGGGTTCTTCAGAGGCAGTTAAAGGCGTCTTTTTAAATGAAAGGCATATGACGGAAAAGACCAGAGAACTGCTGAACATGTTCCAGTTAAAAGCCGAACCCGATGACATATTAGCCAAACTCAGTATTGCAGAGCAGTCAATCATCCAGATTGCAAAAGCCGTATACTTTCAGCCGGATATCCTGATACTGGATGAACCGACGGCTGCCCTGACGAATGACCAGAGGGCGGTGATGTTTAAGATTGTCCGTAAACTGGTGAAAGAAAAAGCTGCCACGGTGATTTATGTAAGCCATCGGCTGGAAGAGGTCATGGAGTTAGGCGACCGTATGACCGTGTTTAAGGATGGCAGCTATGTGACAACAAGAGATATCGCTGAGGTTTCTGAGGAAGACATCGTAAAACTGATGGTGGGCAGAGAAATTGACAAATCAGAGTGGGGCGTCACACACGCCACAGATGAGGTTCTGATGTCGGTAAAGGGACTGTGCAGCGGTAAAAAATTCCGGGATATCAGTTTTGATTTGAAAAAAGGAGAAATATTAGGCTTGGCGGGATTTGTAGGCGCTGGAAGAACGGAGGTCTTATCCTCGATCTTTGGTATTGATAAACTGGATTCCGGAGAAATATGTCTCCATGGTAAGAAGGTCAGGATAAAAAGTGCAAAAGATGCTATCAGACACAGGATAAGCATGATTCCGGAAAACCGAAGGGATGATGGACTGATTACCACTATGAGCATCAGGGATAATGCCGAAATTGTGATAAGAAGACGCCTTTATAACAGATTTGGCCTGCTTGACAACAAAAGGGCGGACGCCATCATGAAGGATATGATTCAGAAGTATGCCATTAAGGCCGGGAATGCCAATGATTTGATACTTACTTTAAGCGGAGGCAATCAACAAAAAGTTGTGATTGCCAAATGGATAGGAAATGATCCTGAGATACTTCTGTGTGACGAACCTACACGGGGGATAGATGTGGGAGCAAAAGCAGAGGTTTACGCCATTTTGAGAAACATTGCGAGACAGGGGATTGGAATTGTCATGGTATCCTCTGAGCTGCCCGAACTGCTGTCTCTGTGTGACCGCATTATCGTCATGCACGAAGGTGTCATCACTGGGGAGGTGACCAGAGAGGAGGCGACAGAAGAAAAAATCATGAAGTACGCGGCTGCTTTATAGGAGGGAACCCGTCGGAGATAAACGAAAGAATATCTCTTGCGGGTCCCTTTTTGATTTCTAGAGCTGTGCCAGTACCTCATCCAAACTCGGCATAGCCGGGATGGCTCCTCTTTTTTCCACGCACAGACCGGCCACCGCATTGGCGAATTTCAGGAATTCCAGTCCCTGATCCTCTGTTAAATCATCGGGATGTATGCCGGTGAAACAGAACCTGGACAGGATACCTCCCCAGAAGGAATCTCCGGCACCGGTGGTGTCTGTCACTTTTCGGTCAGCTCCTTTTGCGCGTACGACAAAGTCTTTCGTGCGCATCAGCGCACCGTCTTTTCCCAGGGTGACGACGGCGCAGGAAACTCCCTGATCGATCAGACGCCCGGCAGCCTCCTCCGGGTTCTCGGCACCGGTCAGAAGTGTCGTTTCTTCATCGGAAATTTTCATGATGTCCACGGAAGGAATGATGCTTCGCATCTGTTCCATGGCGTCCTGGGGGCTTTTCCACAGAAGTGCGCGGTAATTGGGATCATAGGAAATCAGGACACCGTTTTTTTTCGCCTGATCAACCGCATACAGCGTTGCACTTCTGCTCGGCTCGTCGGTGAGAGACAGAGAGCCGCAGTGAAAGATTCTGGTCTGCTTCAGGAGATTTTCAGACACTTCCTCCTTGCGAAGCCTGGTGTCAGCGCCCGGTTTTCTTGCAAAGGAAAAACTTCGCTCGCCGTTTTCCAAAGCCACAAAAGCCAGCGTGGTGAAATAGTCCGGATCCAAAATCAGGCCGGAGGTATTGATTCCGCATTCCTCCAGGGTATCTTTTAATAAATGGCCGTGCATATCTTCCCCGACTTTTCCGATGAAGGCGGTCTTCTGACCCAGGCGGGACAGAGCCGCCAGTACATTTGCAGGAGCGCCTCCGGGGTTTTGCTCAAATAGGGCGCGTCCGTCCCGGCTGGTACCGTACGGTGTGAAGTCGATCAACAATTCTCCCAAAGCAATTACATCAAACATATCGTTATCCTCCTATTGAAAAACATTTCCGTTATCTAAAAAATCTATGATCTGATACAGAGAAGCTCCGACAACAGCAGCATACTGGTCGCTCGCTCCCATTCGGAGACGCGGCTCGTAAAACGGGAAAGAAGATAGTTCCTTCATATACTGCTTTAAAAGTTCCAGGTCGTCCTGTATGAGATATGGACGCAGCGCGCCGCTGAAAATCAGATCGCAGTCGATCAGCATTAAGGTGTTGTTCAGCGTCATAGCCAGATAATGCAGGTACTGGTGCCAGACGTGAAGACGGCTGCCGTCGCCGCTTCGCAGCCCTGGGAAAAATGTCTCAAGGGGCTCCTCTGCACTTTCTTCCAGCGCGTCCACGGAACAGTAGGCTTCCACACAGCCGGACCTTCCGCAGTAACATTCCCTGCCATTCGGGACCAGCGTCATGTGTTCCAGGGTTCCGCTCAGACTCCCGATCCCCTGGTGGATCTTGCCGTTTATGACCAGGGCAGCGCCGAAATTGTGGTTCAGCCAGAGAAACAGAGAATCATTTAACGCCGAATTGAGCCAGATTTCTGCAAATCCTGCGGCTTCCGAATCATGGATGAAGATACAGGGCCAATTGATAAATCGCGCGAATTCCTCCAGATACAATCCGGTGCAGTCCATCAGTTCACCGAAGAGTATGGTAGTGCGGTCCGGAGAGATCAGTCCCTGGATGGCGATGCCCACTCCCAGGATATTGTCTTTATCATAAGGGAGAGAGGCGATAAAACTGTTAATCCAGTTGCCCAGCGCACAGTAATAGAGCTCATTATTTTGAAAAGGCAGTTTTAAGGTATCCTGTTTCAGGGGAGTACCGTAGAGGTCGACTGCTATGATGTAGGCTCTTTTTTTCAGGACCTCTACACCGACGGAGATGCGGGCTGTTTCATTACAGCGGATAATCTGCGCTTTACGCCCGCCGGAAGCGGAGGATTCATAAAATCCGTCTTTTCGGATTAAATTCAGAGCCTCCAGTTCTTTCAGGTTCTGTGTGATGGTGGGCATGCTCAGCTGGAGGGTTTTTGCCAGCTGCTGCTTTGAAGTCTGACGTGCATGATAGACCGCCGTGAAGACATTGTTTCGATTTGTCCGTTTGATCTCATTGTTGGTTATCTTGTTCATATTAAATTCCTTTGTTTTTAATTTGGATAAAACAATTATACAAAATGGGTTTATGAAATCGGTTGTTTGATACATTTAATGATAAAACAAATCCCAAAAAGAAACCATTGGTAAAAACAAACAAAAAAATGGATTGTTTTTTTATGAAACAGTGCTAATTGACAATAGATTGTATTGGGGGTATGATAGGTTCATAAGTTTAGAAAAGGCGTTTTGCATAACCTATTTTATCAACTGGAAATATTTGGACGGCGCAAAAATTATATTCAGGAAAGGAAATATGAAAAATGACATCAAGAGAACGAGTGAGAAAGGCATTAAATCATGAAGTGTCAGACCGTGTTCCGATCGATCTGGGATCAACACCGGTGACTACCATACATGCACTGGCTCTAAAAAAACTGCGGGAGCAGCTGGGGCTGGAAGACCATATTATTACATTGACAGACCCGCTGTTGCAGTGCGGTGCTGTGGAGCAGGATGTCATTGATGCTCTGCAGATCGACTGTGTAGGAGTCTGGGGAATTACAAATACAGTCGGCGTACCGAATAAGGACTTCAAAAGGTGGACCCTGCCGGATGGAACCGAAGTTCTTGTGAGCGGCCAGTTTGCATACACGGTTGGAGATGACGGTGCACTCTATGCATATGCAGGTGGAGATATGAACTATCCACCAAGTGCAAAGATGCCGGGCGGCGGGTTCTATTTTGATCCCATTGTACGTCAGGAAGATCTGGATGCCAAGACAGAGTGGAATGCCAGAAAAGACTATGAAGGCATGTACCGCCTGTTCACGGATGAGGAACTGAAAGCATGCGAGGATCAGTCAAAAGATCTGTTTAACAATACC
Organism: Ruminococcus gauvreauii; assembly: GCF_025151995.1. Lineage (NCBI taxonomy): Bacteria > Bacillati > Bacillota > Clostridia > Eubacteriales > Oscillospiraceae > Ruminococcus > Ruminococcus gauvreauii. The sequence continues at coordinate 1,821,291 of NZ_CP102290.1, read as the reverse complement.
CAGTGTTCTCTGGTAGGGCGTTATGACTGGGGCGGTCTGGGTGATGCCTTCCATGTGCCGGGGCCGTGGCAGAAAGAAACTCCGGGTGTGAGAAATATGCCCGACTGGCTGATGACCATGTGTGAAGACCCGGATTATATGAAGGATCTGTTTGATATGCAGTCGGAGATCGCAATTGAGAACCTGAAGCTTTACAGGGAAGCCGTTGGTGACCGCATCGATGTGATAGAACTCTCCGCAACGGATTTTGCACATCAGACCAGCCTGATGGTTTCAAAAGAAATCTTTCAGGATATCTTTAAGCCGTATTATAAACGGATGAATGACTGGATACATGCAAATACCAACTGGAAAATATTTATTCATTCCTGCGGTGCGATCACATCCATTCTGCCGGACTTTATAGAAGCGGGATTTGATATTCTCAATCCGATCCAGGTATCTGCCAAAGGAATGGATGCCGGGATGCTGAAGAGTACATTTGGTAAGGATATTGTATTCTGGGGCGGCGGGTGCAATCCGCAGAGCACAATGCCGACGGCAAAACCGGAGGAAGTGTATGAAGAAACCCGTGCAGCGGCTAAGATCCTGTCAAAAGGAGGAGGATTCATTGGCGGAAATATCCACAATGTACAGCCGGATGTTCCGGCAGAAAATCTGCTGGCGGAGCTGCAGGCACTGAAGGATACCGTGCCGGAAGCGGAATAAAATATCCCGCTGAAATTATGGGATGAAAAGAAAGGAACTGAAATGAGAGCAGCAGTATTTTATGGGAACAAAGAAATTCGTGTGGAAGACCGGGCAGTGCGTCCCCTGAAACCGGATGAGATTTTGATTGATGTAAAAGCCGCGGGTATCTGCGGAACAGATATTCATCTGTACAATGGATTTGGGGGTGCTACCGACTGCGAGCCTCCGATTGTTCTGGGGCATGAACTTGCCGGAGTGGTTTCACAGGTGGGAAGCGCAGTGAAAAACTTTAAAATCGGAGATCGTGTATGCGTGGATCCGAATGTTATGTGCGGCGGCTGCGAAATGTGCCGAAAAGGAGATGTACAGTTCTGCGAGAACATGTACGCGACCGGTGTAAATTATGACGGCGGTTTTGAGGAGCAGTGTATCGTACTGGAGAAACAGGCATTTTTGCTGTCTGACAGTGTTTCCTTTGAAGCCGGTGCGATGTGTGAGCCTCTGGCGTGTGCGCTTCACGGATTTGACATATCAAATGTGAAGCTGGGCAGTCAGGTGCTGATCATAGGAGGCGGTACCATCGGAATGATCATGCTGCAGCTGTGCAAGAACGCAGGAGCAGCCAGGATTGCTGTATCTGAGCCGGATATATCGAAACATGCCCTTGCTCTGGATTTGGGTGCTGACTGCGTGACAGACCCGATCCATCAGGATGTGGAGCAGGCACTAAAAGATGCGGGTGTCACACATCTGGATGTGGTGATTGAGTGTGTAGGAAGACCGGGCACCATGGAGGACGCAGTCCGTCTGGCAGGAAGAGGCGCTACTGTTATGCTGTTTGGACTGGGAACCTCTGAAGATGTGATGAAGCTGGCACCGTTCGAACTGTTCCGGAAGGAGCTGACGATCAAGACTTCCTATGTAAACCCGCTGACTCAGGGACGCTCTGTAGCATTGCTGAATGCAGGTATGATCGAGTTGGACAGACTTGTGGTGGAGATCATTCCGCTGGAGAAGCTGGAAGCGGCTCTTCAGGCACCCAGTCAGGCAGGAAAGGTAATTGTAAGACCATAAACACGGACTTGTGTACCAATCGAATCGTTATTGCGTATTATGTTCCTCTCTGAATAACATAAAATCTTTTATAAAACAATTGATAAAATACATTAACAATGTTATAATTTTATAAACAAATGAATTGGAGGGACATTGAATGACACCACGTGAACGAGTATTAGCGACTGTAAACCACAAGGCTCCTGACAGAATCGTGACGGAACTGGGTTCAACGAACTGTACATCCATTGCGCGAAAAACGTACGATAAAGTCAAGAAACTGTTGGGAGTGCAGGCGGATGACAGATTGATGATGGAGGACTTTCAGATCAGTTTAGTAGATGAGCCTGTTCTTGAATTCCTTGAGACAGATACAAGAGGAGTGCCGGCACATCCGTGTTTTCCAAAACAGGTGATAAACAAAAGAGAGTTTGTTGATCATTTTGGAATTCATTTTAAAATGCCTGATAATGAGCTGTATTACGATATGGTATATCATCCGCTGCAGGATATGACGGAGCTGGCCGAGATCAAAGAGTATGAATGGCCTGACCCGGTGGTTCCGGCTGCAGTGGAAGGCTGCAGAGAGCGGGCAAAAAAGTTAAAAGAAGAAAATCGTTATGCTATTGTGGGTGACATTGTGGATTCCGGTATTTTTGAACCGGCACATTATATTCGTGGATTTCAAAACTTTTTGACCGACCTGATTGCAGATGAGGATATCATACATTATCTGATGGAACACATGCTTCAGTTTCAATGCGCGAGACAGGAACAGTATTTAAATGAAGTTGGCGAATATCTGGACATTATTTTTGTCGGCGATGATCTTGCAGCGGCGAGGTCTCCGCTTATGTCACCTGCCGTGTATCGGGAAATGATAAAACCGTATCAGAAGAGGTACTTTGAATTTATCAAGAGTCGTACCAAGGCAAAACTTATGTATCATTCCTGCGGCAGCGTCGTCCCGCTGATTCCTGATCTGATTGAAATCGGAGTGGACATACTTAATCCGATTCAGGTGAATGCAGCAGATATGGACCCGCGGCAGCTGAAGAAGGAGTTCGGTGATCAGCTCTGTTTCTGCGGGGCGATCGATACAAGTCAGGTTATGCCGAACGGTACCATTGATGATGTACGGGATGAGGTAGCGAGAAGGATCGATGAGCTGGGGCCGGAAGGTTATATTTTAACGGCAGTCCATGATATTCAGGCCGATGTTCCGGCTCAGAATGTACTGGCGATGTATAAAGCAGCAAAGGAAAAATATTTATAAAATCGTAACAGAAATCAGCAAAGAGGGCTGATTTTAGTTAAGGAAGAATTGAAAAGAAGCATTCTTCCTCATAATATATCATATGGAGGAAAAAGGTATGAAAAACACAAGAATCAAAAAACTTTTGGCAATGGTGATAACGTCTTCAATTTGCCTGACTGCATTAGCCGGATGTGGATCATCTTCAGACAGCAAAGCTCCTGCAGAAGAATCAGCGCCTTCCGAGTCGGCTGAGTCAGAGACCCCATCATCGGATGTGAAAGTGAAAATCGGCGTTTCCATGAGTACGACACAGAATCTGTTCTATTCTAAAATGGCTCAGATCATTCAGGATTATTGCAAAGAAAAAGGTGTAGAGTGCATGGTGACAGATGAGAACAACGATGTCAATAAGCAGATTTCTTCTTTCGAAAATTTCATCTCATCCGGATGTACAGCGATTATGGCGGTGGCTTTTGACCCGGACGGTATCTCCGATATGGCAAAGAAGGCAACGGAGAGCGGAATTTATGTCATGACTTATGATGGCATTGTTGACGGCGCCGAGGGATCACTCAACCTGGATAATTATGTATATGGCTATCAGACAGGTAAGATGGCTGCAGACTGGATCAATGCAAACCCGGATTTAAAAGCACAGGAAGTGATAGAAGTCGGCGTGTTTGACTATCCGGATATCCCGCTCATTATCGACAGAGCAAAAGGTATTGTTGATGCGCTCACGGAACTTGCACCGAATGCTAAAGTAGTGGCACAGCAGAAGGCAGGTGTCGGGGATGAAGGAAATATTCAGGCAGAAAACTTCCTTGCAGCACATCCGGATATCCAGGTGATCTGCGGTATCAATGACACAGGAGTTCTCGGAGCTTACGAGGTATTCAAAGCACAGGGAAAAGAAGGCGATAACTATGGATTCTTTGGGGCAGACGGTGACCCGCAGGCACTGCAGCTTATCAGCGATGATACCATGTACAGAGGAACGGTAATGTCAGGTGCTTATGATGCACTGCCCGGAGCGATTGATATTCTGATCGCCGCAAGCCAGGGTGAAGAAGTGGATGGAACAATTATTTATGAAACAACACCGGTTACGATTGATAATGTAGGTGATTATCTGGAAGAAGAGTAATTGATCCGATCAGCTGAATAAAATATGTGATGAACAGTGGCAAAGGGGTGTCTTTGGAGGAAACCGTAAAAGATACCCCTTTTGTAAAAAGCTGCATTATTAATAAGAAGAAAGAGTGATAATATGGAAAAAGAACTTGTATTATCTGTACATAATATAAAGAAACGGTACGGCGGTATTCAGGCGCTGGATAATGTGTCGATAGATTTTGAGAAGGGCGAGACCCATGCACTGATGGGAGAAAATGGTGCGGGAAAATCCACTCTGATCAAAATGATATCCGGCGCAGAGGTACCGGATTCAGGCGAACTTGTCTTCTGGGGAAAAAGCTACGCCAGAATGACGCCGCAGCTTTCCAGGAGTGTGGGCGTGTCTACCATATATCAGGAGTTTAATCTGTTTCCATCGCTGACGGTTGCGGAGAATATTTATATGGGGGATGAACTTCAGTCAGATCAGAAAAGCAAAATTTATGATAAGAAGAAGTATATAGAAAAAGCAAAAGAAGTTCTGGACAGCATGAAAGTGAATATCAGTCCGACGGACATCATCGAACATATGACGACTGCGCAGATGCAGCTGGTGGAAATTGCAAAGGCGGTTGCAAAAGATTCGAAGATACTGATTATGGATGAACCGACGGCTCCGCTGTCCACCAATGAGACTGAGGATCTTTTTGAGTTGATCGGCAGACTGAAGGAAAAGGGAGTCACGATCATATACATATCACATCGGCTGGAAGAAATCTATAGAATTGCAGACCGTCTGACGGTTATGCGGGATGGAAAATACATATTGACGTCTGCGACGCAGGACATTACGCGTCAGGAATTGATTTATCAGATGGCGAACCGAAAAGTGGAGGAGATCGAATTTCATCCGACCTGGGAAAAAGGTGATGTGGTTCTGGAGGCGAAACATATTGGCGGTAACGGCCTGAAGGACATTTCTTTTACCCTGCGGGCAGGTGAGATTCTGGGTCTCGGCGGTTTGCTTGGAGCCGGAAGAACCGAACTGGCACGTCTTTTGTTTGGAGCGGAGAGAATTGAAAGTGGGGATTTAATTCTGAATGGAGAGAAGATCACCGTCAAATCACCGAAACAGGCACTGGAGAAGGGAATCGCCTATGTTCCGGAGGACAGAAAAAACCATGGAGCTATTTTATCGCTGCCGATCAGCTGGAATATCACGATGCCGATCCTGAAACGGATTTCCAAAAATATTTTTATACAAAAAGACAGAGAGAAGGAAATTGTTGAAAAACAAAGAGCTGCTTTCCGCATCAAGGTGGGAAGCGTGAAAGACAATGTTTCAAGCCTTAGCGGAGGCAATCAGCAGAAGGTGGTTTTGGCAAAATGGATCGCCAGCAACCCTAAGGTCTTGATCCTGGATGAGCCAACCAGAGGTGTAGATGTAGGGGCCAAGCAGGAGATTTATAATCTGATCGCAGAATTTGCAGGTCAGGGAATGGCGATACTGCTGATTTCCTCAGACATGGTCGAATTGCTGAATATTTCTGACAGACTTGTGGTTCTTAATGAGAAAAAAGTTGCAGGCCTTCTTGAGAAAAATGAGTTCTCGCAGGATCAGGTTCTGGCAATGGCATCAGGGATATTATAGGAGGGAAATATGAAACGTAAAGTATCCAGTGGTTTTAAACAATATATGATTTTTCTTATTTTCATTGCATTGATTATTGTGTTCTCTATTATATCGCCGGCATTTTTTGCAGTGGGCAACGCGATGAATATTATCCGTCAGATTTCCATGATGGGGATTGTTACGGTAGGCTTTACCTTCGTTCTGATCGGCGGGGGGCTGGATCTGTCAGTCGGATCACAGATAGCGATCATGAATATTATTATCTGTTACCTGATCATCAATATGGGAATCAATCCGATTCTTGCGCTGATCATCGGCATCGCTTTTACTACCTTGATCGGAACTTTTAACGGGTTTGTCATCAGCAGGACGGGCATTCCGCCGCTCATTGCCACATTGGCGATGCAGACGGCACTTCGCGGGGCAGCTTTCGTTATCTCTAACGGGTATCCGATGTACGGTATCCCGGACTATCTGAAAACAATAGGACAGGGAAATCTGTTTGGGTTCTTTCCGATTCCCGGCCTGATCATGATCGCGGTTATCGTATTCGGCATTGTCTTATTGAACAAGACTTATATCGGGCGGCATTTCTACGCACTCGGAAGTAACGAGGAAGCTTTGAGGCTGACTGGCGTCAACACTCATTTTACACGTGTCTTAACGTACGCGCTGCTCGGCTTTCTGACAGGTATCGCGGGAATCGTTATGCTCTGCCGGACCGGTTCCGGACAGCCGAACATCGCAAACAGCTTTGAGATGGACGTCCTTACGGCGGCTGTATTGGGCGGAGTCAGCGTAAATGGCGGTAAAGGCAGTATCGCGGGAGCGATAATCGGTGCTGCAATCATCGGAGTCTTAAACAATGGAATGTCAATTATGGGTGCAAATGACTACTGGCAGCAGATCATCAAGGGTATTGTGCTTCTCGCGGTTGTAGTCTTTGACAGCTTTGGGCGGTCAGGCAAAAAGGCACCGAAAGCAGCGTAAACCATAGAAAATAGCAGAGGTTCTCAGAGAGGAATCATAATATGGCGCTTTTCCAGGGCAATATATTTCCGAAAACATTAGGATTTGAGACACAGGTATATGTCAGCCTGCCTTATGATGGACACCGTTACCAGAAGGATGGTCCGACAAAATCATTGATACTGCTTCATGGCATTTCAGATAATGCATCCGGCTGGATCAGGCACGGACTGGCAGACGAATTTGCAGCACGATATAATATTGCGGTCATTGTGCCGGAGGGACACAAAAGTTTCTGGCTGGATATGAAATATGGAGGACATTACACAGAGTATTTAACCGGTGAACTTCCGGAGATGATGGGCAACATGTTTCATATACCGGCTGACCCGGATCATCTGATGATCGCAGGGCTGTCAATGGGCGGTTTCGGCGCTCTCCATGCTGCACTGTCTGAGCCCGGTGTGTTTGCAGCGGTTGGCTCTTTCAGCGGGGTCACAGACATCCGGGCATTTTTCAGTGAGGCAGAAAGGCTGGGTGAAGTCAGTGACTGCGGTGCAAACTTTATCAACGAGATTGCGGCCATAGTCGGTGAGGGGGGAACAGCCGGGGAAAGAGAGGATCTTGGCTGCCTGGCTAAAAGACTTAGGGCGGCGGAAGTTCCTAAAATTTATCTGGCGTGCGGGACAGAAGACCTGCTGGTGCATCAGCAGAATAAGGCATTCTATCATTTACTGTGCAAATGTCATCTGGATGTCATGTATGAAACATGGGAAGGCATTCATGACTGGATCTTCTGGCGCAGCGCGTTGAACAGGTTTCTGGAGTATGCTGTGGGTAAACCGGAAGAAGACGATGTATTCGGCGGAATCATTCCGTATAAAAAGTAGTATGATTGACGGAAAACCGTGTTTGTGTTAAGCTAAAATAAAATATTTTATAAAACAAGGAATAAAACATGGCAAAACAATTTCGTGAGGATACTACCAAAGCTATAAAAAGTAGGATAATTGAATACATATCAGACAGAGGAGAAGTTACCCGGAATGATATTATTCAGGAATGCGGTTTCAGTCTGCCGACTGTACTGCAAAAAATCAAAGAATTGAAAGAGAGCGGCCTGATTGCCGAAGTGGGGCAGTCAGAGTCGAGCGGAGGGCGTAAAGCGAAGATCATCTCCATCGTCCGAGATTCCCGGCTGGCGATTGGTATTAACATAACGAACCATCATCTGGAAATGGTTCTGGTTGGATTGGATGGAGTTCTTCTGAACAAAGAACGGATAAGGTTTCATTTCGAGCCGACGTATACCTATTATGAACAGTTCGGCAGAAAGGTCGAAGAGTTTGTTTCGGGAAATGTAACGGACAGGGAAAAAATACTTGGGATCGGGATATCGCTGCCCGGAGTGTTGGATAACGGTAATCGGGTCATTCGTAAGTCTCATGCATTCCAGCTGGAAAACTACAGCCTGATGGACCTGGAGAAAGCACTGCCTTATCCGGTAGTCTTTGAAAATGACGGAAATGCAGCAGCTTTGTCTGAAAAACGCTTTCGGACCGGCACGGCATTTTATCTGTCATTGAACGCCACCGTGGGAGGCGCTTTCAGCGTAAACGGCAAGCCATACGGAGGTGTCAACAATAAGAGTTCGGAGATCGGCCATATGATTCTATTCCCGGAGGGGAAGACCTGCTATTGCGGCAAGAAGGGCTGTGTTGACAGTTACTGTTCCGCCAAGGTACTGGGCGATGGAAATCTTCAGGAATTCTTTTCTCTGCTTGAGGACGGGAATGAAGAGAACCGATTAATATGGGATCGTTATCTGGAAAATCTTTCCGTCGTCATTTCCAATATCCGTATGCTGAACGACTGCGAAATCATCGTAGGCGGCCATGTGGGGGGATACATGGAAAAGTACCTTTCCAGTCTGCGGCTGCTGACGATGCAGTATGATTATTTGGACCAGGATGCCCTGTTTATCCATTGTGGCAAGTATCGCTGGGAGGCTTCGGCTTACGGTATGGCGTTTAAACTGATTCACCAGTTTTTTTCCACTGTGGTATAGCTGCGTGTGAGCGCCCTCCTTCTTACAGGAAAATGGAGGATAAAAAATGAACACGATGATTCAGCAGGTAATGACTGCTCCAAAGACAATCGAATACAGAAATGTACCGGTTCCTGAACCGGGAGAAAATCAGGTCCTCGTAAAGGTTATGAAGTTAGGCGTATGCGGGAGTGACATTCATGTGTATCACGGTACGCATCCGTTCACCAGCTATCCTGTGACCCAGGGGCATGAAATGTCCGCGAAAGTCGTGACATGCGGCACGGGGGTTACCGGCTTTACAGAAGGACAGAAGGTGACGATTGAACCTCAGGTGTATTGCGGGGCGTGTTATCCCTGTCTGCACGGAAAGTATAATTTGTGTGAAGAACTGAAGGTCATGGGATTTCAGACAACCGGTGCGGCCAGTGAATACTTTGTCGCGGATGCATCAAAAGTCACACCGCTTCCGGATCATATGACGTTTAATGAGGGTGCTATGATTGAACCGCTGGCAGTGACGGTACACGCGGCAAAGCGGTTTGGCGATCTGCATGGCAAAGATGTGGCGATTCTGGGGGCGGGAACGATCGGAAATCTGCTGGCACAGTCTGTGAAGGCACTCGGTGCATCGCGGGTATTAATCACGGACGTTTCAGATTATCGACTCGGTCTGGCGAAAATGGCAGGTGCTGATTTTGCCGTAAATACGCAGCATAAGGATTTTGGAGAGGCTATGACAGAGAGCTTTGGACCTGATAAGGCAGATGTGATCTATGACTGTGCAGGGAATGATATTACCATGGGACAGGCCATTAAATATGCCAGGAAGGGCAGCATCATTATCCTGGTTGCTGTATTCGGGAAGATGGCAAATGTGGATCTGGCAGTACTCAATGACCATGAATTGGACCTGAATACAACGATGATGTACCGGCACGAGGATTATACAGAAGCGATCCGTCTTGTTGGAGAAGGAAAAATCCAATTGAAGCCACTGATGAGCCAGCATTTTTCTTTTGACCGGTATCTGGAGGCTTATGAGTACATAGACAGGAATCGCGAGACAACGATGAAAGTCCTGATCGATATCGATCCGTCAGAGGAGTGACGAAGTTAAAGATTATCGGAGAAGAATATAGATTGAAAGAAGATCCGTCAGAGACCAGGTTAATAACCTCTCTGGCGGTTTTTTCAGCGTTGTAAAGCAGCTTTGTGAATAATAGACAAAAGAAGGGTGGAAAAAAACAGCAATTCGCTGGAAATTTGTTCACAAGTACGAAAACGCTGATTTTTATTGACATGTTTTTGTAAAATGATTATAATGAAATCAACTTGAAACGGGTTTCAAAAAAGGAAGCGGGTGAGATATTGATTAGTATTAGAGATGTTGCAAAGATGGCGGGAGTTTCTCCTTCTACAGTATCAAGAGTTATGAATGGGACAGCAAATGTTGACGACGAGAAGAAGCAGAGGGTTTTGAAGGTGATAGAAGAAACCGGTTTCAGACCGAACGAGACAGCAAGGACCTTATATAAAAAATCAGCAAGAATCATCGGTGTCATACTCCCGAACATCCAGAATCCATTTTTTAATGAGATGGCACGAGCAATCGAGGAGGAGAGTTACCGCAGGGGGTACCGGCTGATGCTCTGCAATTCTAATAATGACCTCGAAAAAGAGAAAACGAATATGGATCTGCTGAGCAGAATGAATGCGGACGGTATCATATTGCTGACGAATCAGGAGGGCATCAGGGAAAGTGTGGAACAATGCCGGGTTCCGGTTGTGGTACTCGACCGTGAAGTGAAGGCAAAGAACCAGATCGCATATGTCCAGTCGGATCATTACCAGGGCGGACGGCTCGCCATGGAACATCTGGTGAAATGCGGCTGCCGCCATATCGTCAACATGCGAGGCGATCAGGCGCTGTCCAGTGCAAGAAAACGTTTTGAAGGCTATCTGGCGATGTGCAGCAGGTATGATGTTGCTCCGCGTTTCGTGGACTGTAAGTACAGCTTTCAGGAGGGCATCAGGATGACGGAGGAGCTGCTGGAGAGATATCCCGGGGTAGACGGTATTATTGCCGGAAACGATATGGTCGCGGTTTCTGTCTACAAGGTTCTGAGAAAAAAGGGTTACCGGGTGCCGGATGATATCCAGATTATCGGATACGATAATATTAACCTGAGTGAACTTATGACACCGGAGCTGACGACGATCGCACAGCCGATCTCCCTGATGGGAGAAACTTCAGCCAGGGTATTAATCGATCATATTGAAGGAAAAAAGACGGATATCAGATATCATTTTGAAGTGGAATTGATAGAGCGGGAGACGACGCTGAGAAAGAGGGAAGAAGTATGAAAAAAATCGGAGTAGTGGGAAGCATTAACATGGATATGACAGTCAAAGCTGAGAGGATACCGCTGAAAGGTGAGACATTAAAAGGTGAAGATCTGCAGTACATTCCGGGAGGAAAGGGTGCGAATCAGGCAGTAGCCATGGCAAGACTGGGTGCAGATGTTGAAATGTTCGGCTGTGTGGGCGATGATGCCGCGGGGGAAAGCCTTATCAAAAATCTTGCGAACATGGGCGTGAAAACGCAGCATATCAGAATCGTGAAAGGAGTACCTACAGGACTTGCGATCATCACGGTTGGTGAGAATGACAATACGATCATTGTGGTAGCGGGAACGAATGACTGTGTGGATATTGACTATATCAATGGGATAAAAGATTCTCTGCTTGAATGTGAGATTGTTCTGCTTCAGCATGAGATACCGCAGGATACGGTTGAGTATGTTGCCGAACTTTGCGCTGCAAATGGAGTAAAGGTTGTACTGAACCCGGCACCTGCCAGACCGGTAAGTCAGGAGATTCTGGAGAAGGTGACTTATCTGACGCCCAATGAACATGAGGCGGTGATTTTGTTTGGGGAGGAGCGTTCATTTGAAGAGCTTCTAAAGGCGTACCCGGAGAAACTGGTGATCACACAGGGCTCACGCGGAGTCGGGACGTGTCTGAAGAGCGGGGAAACGATCCTGGTGCCTGCCAGAAAATCGAAGGTTGTAGATACAACAGGGGCGGGTGACACTCTGAACGGAGCTTTCACTGTTGCCATGACAGAAGGCAGGAATATGGAAGCGGCACTGCGCTTTGCAAATACTGCGGCCGGCCTTTCCACTGAAAAATTCGGCGCGCAGGGCGGTATGCCGACTTATGAAGAAGTCATTAGTGAACTGGGAGAATAGAGAATGAAGAAAAATGGAATTTTAAACAGTGATATTTCAAGAGTCCTTTCTTACATGGGACATACGGATACACTGGCAGTGGGAGACTGTGGACTCCCGATACCGGACGAGACAGAAAGGATTGACCTGGCTGTAAAATTAGGCGTGCCGGGGTTCATGGATGTATTAACGGAAGTTACCGGTGATATGAAAACAGAAAAAATTATTCTGGCAGAAGAAATAAAGGAACACAGCCCGGCAATGTGGAAGGAGATACTTGATCTGGTTAAAAAAATGGATAACCCATGTGAGATAGAGTATGTCAGCCACCGGGAGCTGAAAGAGCAGACAAAGATGTGCAGGGCGGTGATCCGCACAGGTGAGACTACGCCTTATGCCAACATCATTCTGCAGTCCGGCTGTTTGTTCTGAGAAAGAGAAAGGGAGGCATAGGACATGCAGATTGAGATGAAAGGAATCGATAAATCTTTCGGAAGCAATCAGGTTCTGAAAGATGCAGGTTTTGTCCTGGGCGACGGTGAAGTCCATGCGCTGATGGGCGAGAACGGCGCGGGCAAATCCACGCTTATGAAAATCCTGACGGGTGTCTATACCAGGGATGCAGGCACTGTACTGGTAGATGGACGAGAAGTACACTTCAAAAGCCCTCAGGAAGCTGAGAAGGCCGGCATCGTATTTATCCACCAGGAATTAAATGTATTGTTTGACCTGACGGTGGAAGAAAATCTCTTTATGGGAAAAGAGATCAAGACGAGATTTGGACTCTGTGACCAGAAGGCAATGCGGAAAAAGGCGGCGGAGGCACTGGACAGGCTCGGCGTTCATATATCACCGTCGGAGGTGATGTCCAATCTGTCCGTGGGGCAGCAGCAGATGATCGAAATCTGCAAGGCATTGATGGTAGATGCCAAAGTCATTATCATGGACGAACCGACAGCGGCGCTGACCCAGAGCGAGACGATGATACTGTTTGAAGTGATACAATCCCTCCGGAAGTCGGGAGTATCTATCGTATATATTTCGCACCGTATGGAGGAAATCTTCGAGCTGTGTGACAGGATCAGCGTGCTGAGAGACGGGACTTACGTGGGTACCAAACATATACCGGAGACGAATATGAATGAGATCGTCAAAATGATGATCGGACGTGAGATCGGTGAGCGGTATCCCGTACGGAGCAGTAAAATAGGAGAGACTGTACTGAAGGTAAAGGGTCTGACGAAGCAGGGAGTATTTCAGGATGTGAACTTTGAAGTGCACTCAGGTGAGGTCCTGGGGGTTTCCGGGCTGATGGGCGCCGGAAGGACAGAGATCATGCAGGCCATATTTGGAAATCTTTCCTATGAACATGGAACCGTTGAGATTCAGGGCAGGGAAGTGCGTATTAAGTCTCCGATTCAGGCGATGAAGTGCGGAATCGGATTTATCACGGAGGACCGGAAGGTGGAAGGACTCATGCTGGAAGAGAGTATTGAAAAGAACATTGCCCTTGCAAATCTGTCCAGTGTCTCCAGTCACAGGGTCATGCAGAAAAAGAAGGAGCAGGATCTGGTTGAGAAAGGCATCGGGGAGCTTCATATTAAGTGTTTCGGGCCTGACCATGAATGCAATAACCTTAGCGGCGGAAACCAGCAGAAAGTAGTATTCGCGAAATGGATCTACACGAATCCCAGCATACTGATTCTGGATGAACCCACCAGGGGAGTGGATATCGGCGCCAAGAAAGAAATTTATACAATTATCAATGAGCTGGCTGCGAAAGGCGTAGCGATTATAATGGTATCCTCTGAGCTCCCGGAGGTCCTCGGAATGAGCGACCGGATCATGGTCGTGAGAGAGGGGGAGGTTCGCGGAATCATCAGTAAGGAAGAGGCGAACCAGGAGAATATTATGACGTTGGCGACGGGAGGTACAATATCATGAAATCCAATCAAAAAGGAATTTTAAATCATGCGCAGGATCTGGGTGCATTGATCGCACTGATCATCCTGATCATAGGAATCAGTGTGGTCAGCCCTGAATTCCGCACATGGAGCAACTTTTTATCACTGCTTCGGCAGTCATCCATCAACGGACTGATCGCCTTCGGCATGACATGTGTCATCCTCACGGATGCAATCGATCTGTCCGTGGGATCCGTACTGGCACTTAGTACTGCACTCTGTGCAGGGATGATTGCAGCTGGTGTGCCTGCCGGAGCAGCCATGATCGGAGCGCTGGCGATCGGTACAGGACTCGGTATCGTCAGCGGACTGCTGGTGACGAAGGGAAGACTGCAGCCGTTTATCGCGACGCTGATCACGATGACGGTTTACCGCGGACTGACGATGATCTTCACCAGCGGAAAACCGATCTCAAACCTGGGAGACAGCTTCGTTCTGAAACTGATCGGAAAAGGTAATTTCTACCGCATTCCGATTCCTGTAATTCTGCTGGTACTTATTTTTATCGCATTTTTCTTCCTGTTGAATAAAACAACCTTTGGACGCGCCGTGTATGCTACGGGAAGCAACTGGAAGTGTGCGAAGCTGGCAGGTATCAATATTCATAAGACCAAGATCATCGCGTATGCGATCTCCGGTTTCATGGCGGCTTTGTCCGGACTGATCCTTCTGTCGAGACTGGGATCCGCACAGCCGACACTCGGAGACGGTTATGAGCTGGACGCCATCGCTGCGGTAGCGCTCGGCGGAACAAGCATGAGCGGCGGCCGCGGAAAGATCTACGGTACTTTCATCGGTGTACTGATCATCGCGGTACTGAACAACGGTCTGAACATTCTGGGCGTATCATCCTACTATCAGGATGTCATCAAAGGTCTGGTTATTCTGGTCGCCGTATTGTCCGACCGGAAACGCTGAGAAGAAAAAGGAGAAGAGTCATGAATATAAAGAAAATAGCAGGACTGGTTGCGGGAGTCTGCATGCTGCTCGGTCTGGCAGGATGCAATGCCATCACGATCGACGGGGAGGGGGACGCGGCTCAAGGCGGCGGCGGAAGCGGAGCAATAGGATTTTCAGTATCGACGCTTAACAATCCGTTCTTCGTATCACTGGCAGACGGAGCAAAGGCAAAAGCCGAGGCTGAAGGTGTGAAACTGGTTGTCGTCGATGCGAGTGACGATGCCGCAAAGCAGACGAGTGATATTGAGGACCTGATTTCCAGAAACGTAAGTGTACTGATCGTGAATCCGGTCGATTCCGACGCGGTGGCTCCGGCGGTACAGAATGCCGTATCTAAAGGAATCAAAGTCATCTCTGTGGACCGTGTGGTGAACGGCGTCGAAGTGGACTGCCAGATCGCTTCCGATAATGTGGCGGGCGCGAGGATGGCGACAGAATATCTGATTGAGCAGATCGGAGAAGGTGCGAAAGCGGCGGAGATCGAGGGAGTACCGGGTGCCTCGGCGACCATCGACAGAGGTGCGGGGTTCCATGAGGCGGCGGATGAAGCGCTTGAAGTCGTTACGAGCCAGTCGGCCAACTTTAACCGTGCGGAAGGGCTGACTGTTATGGAGAATATCCTTCAGTCTGATTCCTCCATCAAGGGTGTGTTTGCGCACAATGACGAGATGGCACTCGGTGCAGTGGAGGCGATCGCAGCATCCGGAAAAGATATCAGGGTGGTTGGATTTGATGCCACAGATGACGCAGTGGCAGCTGTCAAAGCCGGAAAAATGACTGCTACCGTGGCACAGAAGCCGGAACTGATGGGTGAGACGGCTGTGGATACGGCGATGAAACTGATCGCCGGAGATACCGTTGAGAAGTCTCTTCCGGTTGAGGTTGAACTGATAACCAAATAAAGGCTTCACGAAAAGCTGACACACAGCGCCGCTTAAACAGAATGTTTTGCGGCGCTGCGTGTCTGTAAATAATGGTTCTATTCCGGAATATACTTGTCCAGCAGCTCGTCACAATTGTCGGCTGTCATGTGGAATAACTCGATATTTGTTCTCTCTTCGATGTCTTTGCCAAGGTAAACTTTCTGTGCAATTTCACCGCAAAGAGTACCGATCATCGGCCAGTAACAAAAAACGCCGTAGCTTTCGTTTCCGGATTTGATCTGGTTGGCATCATCACGGTTACCCACGACACCACAGGTAATGATATCTGTCATTCCCGCTGCTTTCAGGGATTCACATACTCCAAGGATAGAAAAATTATCCGGAGCAACAATACAGTCGATATCATCGCCATATTTCTGAATCCAGTCTTCGGTAACCCGCATGGATTCCTCTGTTGAAAAGTCTCCGCTTTGGCTGGACAGAAGAGTCAGGTCCTCACGCTCTGCAATGGCATCCATAAAGCCCTGCTTACGCATAACGGCAGCTTCACGTCCCGGTGTTCCTTCTACATAACATATATTTGCGTTTTCCGGAAGGTTTTCAACGCACCATTCTCCCTGGAATTTACCAAGTTCCGTCTCATCGAATCCGACAAATTTCCAGTCGCCGCCGGAAGCTTCTGTACCGACCATAAATACAGGAATCCCTTCTTTGTTACATGCCTCAACAGAGGTGGTGTTGCCTTCTGTGTCAACTCCGATGATAAACATCATATCGAGGCCCTTGGTCAAGAGTGTTTCCACGTTAGTGGTCTGTTTTTCGATATTGAGAGCGGAATCTGCTGTTAAAGCTTCCACTTTGTCAGCGCCGACTGCTTTTGCGAACTCGGCGCTTTCAACATATGCTTTGAAATTCATCATGGCGGGATAACAGTTCGTGTCCCCATTGTCAATGTTTACGAAACCGACCCGGAATACTTTCCCGGACGACTGTTCTTCTGCCTTGCTGTCAGAATCAGCATCTGCTGATGCATTTTCTGCGGTGTCGGCTGACGCATCCTTTTTCTGTTCTGGACTTCCGCAGCCAGACATACATCCGGTCGTCATGAGTGCTGCCATTGCAAATGCCAATAATTTAATTGCTGATCTTTTTTTCATTGTAACTGCCCCTTTTCTCATATTCTAAGGTTCTGCCGGCAAATCTTTTTGATAATCCTATTTTAACACCGGTAAATACAGACAGCATTTGCTTATCTTGTCTAAAAATTGTATTATCTTAACTTTTAGGGCAAAAAGTATAAAAATTAACAGCATCCGCATAAATCTGAATAAATCATGCGGATGCTGTTAATTATCTTTTATCTCAATCATGCAATTTGTAGAATCATGCGGCTTCCACATGTTCTGACGCTGCCAGAACCGTCAGCTCTTTCAGCTCTTTTCGCATAAAGTATATGACCAGTACGGCAGCCATAAAATCCGCGATCGGTGCGGAGAACATCACCCCGTCGATGCCCATGACCATCGGCAGGATAATAATCAGCGGCAGCAGAAAGATGATCTGCCGCGTCAGTGACAGAAAGATACCTTTTCCCGCCTTTCCGATCGAGGTAAAGAAATTGGCGGAAACTGGCTGCAGGCCGTTGATAAAGGTGAAAAACAGAAAGATTCGGAAGTATTCTTCCGCAAAGTGGAAATACTCTTCTGTTCCGGAACCAAACAAGCCGATGATCTGCCGGGGAAACAACTGAAAACATAAAAACGCGATACAGGAAGCGATCGTCGCCGCCGCCGCCGCTTTCAGGTAGGCTTTCCGCACACGATGGTATTTTTCTGCACCGTAGTTGAAACTGACAATCGGCTGCAGTCCCTGTGAGATTCCGATGCACAGTGAGAAAAAGATCATATTGACCTTGGTAATGATGCCGGCACAGGCAAGTGGAATTTCACTGCCGTAGTTCGACTGGGCACCGTAGTGCCGCAGAATGTTGTTCATCGCAATCTGTACCACCATCATGGCGAGCTGGTTGAAGCAGGGCGCCATGCCGAGCGCCACAATATCCCTGCAGTATTTGAATGATGGGATCAGTGACTTCAAGGTGAGGTGTACCGTCTTAAAGCGGGTGAAGTACACGATGACCATGATGCTGGAGACGATCTGACCGATAATGGTGGCCAGGGCGGCGCCTGCCATTCCCATGTCAAAGCCGAAGATAAACAGCGGGTCCAGGATGGTATTGATGACAGCGCCGGTCAGAGTGCAGAGCATGGAAAATCTGGGACTGCCGTCTGCACGTATCAGGTTGGAACCGCCGACCGTCAGGATCAGAAACGGAAACCCGAGCGATGTAATGCTGGTATAGGTCACTGAATAATCCATGATATCGGCAGTAGCGCCGAAAAGGATCATCATCGGGTGTAAAAAAATCCGTACCACGATACAGAGGATGAGTCCGAGAGAGAACAGCATACAGATTGCACTGCCGGCATAGCGGCGTGCTTCATCTTTGTCATTCCTGCCGAGGGACAGGTTGAAGTTTGCGGATCCGCCGATGCCGCACATCAGAGACAGGGCAGTGCAGGTGATGGTCAGCGGAAACGCAATATTGGTGGCCGCATTTCCCAGAGTTCCGACACTGTGACCGATAAAAAGCTGGTCGACAATGTTGTACAGTGCACTGACCAGCATGGCGATGATACTGGGTACCGCAAAACGGGTCAGCAGTTTATTGATCGGTTCCACGCCGAGCGGGTTGGAGCCAGTCTGGTTTGTTGGCATTTATTTAACACCTCTTCCTTCGTAATAGTTGTATTAACAGTGTACTACCTTTTAGGCCTGAGAGTCAATGCGCGAAAAAAGCATCACATATAATCTTTGCTGTTCGTATGTACGGCAGTCAAAATACAGCGGTGAAAAGACAAAATATTTAATAAAAGACAGCGAATGAATCAATGGTTTCTGTAACAGCAGGGGGCTACAATGGGGATAAGATAACCAAAAAAGACACTTGGGAGGAATGGCCATGATTTATTATGTATCTGCTGATGCATCCGGAAACGGGTGCGGCTCGAAGGAAACCCCTTTTCAGACTATCGGTGAGGCTGCTGCGGTTGCCCGCGCGGGCGATGAGATCATCGTTGCCCCCGGCATTTACCGGGAGGCGGTAAGTCCGGCAAACGGAGGCACCGATGAACAGCACCGGATTGTCTACCGCTCTGAGCAGCCGCTGGGAGCTGTGATCACGGGTGCCGAGCGCGTTGACAACTGGGTGCACCATGAGGGGAACGTGTGGAAAGCGCGGGTCTCAAACGGCATCTTCGGAAGTTATAATCCATACACGACACGGATCTCCGGGGACTGGTATTATGCGCTGGAACCGGTTCATACAGGGGATGTTTATCTAAATGGAAAATCCATGTATGAAGTTATGAGTCTTGACGGAGTGCTTGCGCCCGTCGTATATGAGTCCTCCTGGGATCCCGCATTCACCGTCTATACCTGGTATACTGAGCAGGACGAAGATTATACGGTGATCTATGCCAATTTTCAGGGTGCGGATCCGAACAGGGAAAACGTTGAGATTAATGTGCGCCGCAATTGTTTCTTCCCCGACAAGACAGGCGTAAACTATATCACCTTATCCGGATTTGCCGTAAAACAGGCGGCAACCACATGGGCGCCGCCGACAGCGTGGCAGGAAGGGATGGTAGGACCCCACTGGTCCAAAGGCTGGATTATCGAAGACTGTGAGATTTCACATTCCCGATGCTCCGGCATTTCACTTGGAAAATATCTGCAGCCGGAGAATGAGAATAAGTGGTCCAGATTCTGCCTGAAGGACGGGGCGCAGACGGAACGCGAGATCATCTGTCAGGCGCAGGCGGAAGGCTGGTCAAAAGAAACCGTCGGTTCGCATATCGTTCGCCGCTGTAATATCCACGACTGCGGACAGACAGGAATCGTTGGGCATCTGGGCGGTGTGTTCTCCATTATAGAAGATAATCATATCCATCATATTAATAACAAGCAGGATCTGGCGGGCGCGGAGATCGGAGGGATCAAAATGCATGCGGCGATCGACGTGATTTTCCGGAGAAATCATATCCACCATTGTACACGCGGAATCTGGCTTGACTGGCAGGTACAGGGTACACGCGTGACGCAGAATCTGTTTCATGACAATGTTCCGCCCAGGGGGACGAAGATTGCGGACGGTCTTGCGCTTGCGGAGGACCTGTTTGTAGAAGTGTCTCACGGACCCACGCTCATCGATCATAACCTGCTGCTGTCCGACTGCGCATGCCGCATCAGCGCGCAGGGCATTGCGCTGGTACATAATCTGATCGGAGGGTCTTTCACATGGGTTGGCGAAGGTACAGATAATGGAAGCCGGACGCTGCCGTCTCCGCGGTATACCCCGTACCATATGCCGCACCGTACAGAGGTGGCTGGTTTTATGACAATACTTCATGGGGACGTCAGAATTTATAACAATATCTTTGTGCAGCAGGATATCCGCGAAGACCTGACGGCATTTGCCGAGGAGAGACATGACAGCGGGATCACGAAATGTCATTTTGTCTGCGGGACGAAGCCGTATGATGGATATCCCACGGGGGAGGAATACTTTGCAGGATTTACTCCTGAGACAACCTGTGACGGTAATAATAAAGATTTATATTACCGGCACCTCCCGGTCTATACAGGCGGAAATGTATACTTCAACGGTGCACAGCCATGTGATACGGAAGAAAATTACCGAACCGATACGGAACACACCGTTACAATGGCGCTGATAGAACATAATGGAAGCTATACGCTTGAGACAAACCTTTATGAGTATCTGCCTCAGATTGAAATACCGTTTATCGGAACGGAAACGCTGGGAGAGGCGTTTGAGCCGGAACAGAAATTCGAGAATCCGGACGGGACTCCGATCGTGTTCCGGCGGGATTACTTCGGAAAACTGCGGGGGATCACGCCGATTCCGGGTCCGTTTGCCGATGGATGTGAAATAAAAGAATTTAATGTCAGCGTGAATTCAGCCGTTTTCTGAGCTGGTGAGGAGTGATCCCGTACTTATGGCGGAATGCCGCGATATAAGAGGAAGCATCCGCAAATCCGACGTAGGAAGCGATCTCGTCCATCGAACAGGTCGTGCTCGTCAGATACTTGCGTGAGGCATGCAGCCGGGTATTCTTGATATATTGATATGGAGAATACCCGGTCTCTTTTTTAAACAGTGTACAGAACCGGGAAACACTTAAGCCCGTTCTCTTTGCCAGCTTTTCCAGGGAAAGGGGTTTGTGGTAATTTCTGTTGATATACAGTGCCAGCTCCCCCATATTATCTGCATTTCCGCTTGTGGAATTCACCAGCATCAGTCCCAGCAGTTCATACAGTTTGGCAGACATGACGATCTCCGGGTTCTGCTTGTTGAACTCGAAGGTGCTTAACATGTCCTGAAGTTTCCAGAGAAACACGGGATTGTTTTTTAAATTAAAAACATGCTGATTGTGGTTTGCCATGATCAGATGCTCGAAAAAAGGATGAAAATTCTTGCCGTTAAAATGAACCCAATAAGATTCCAGAGACCCGAGAGCCCCATAGATATGGGGCTTTTGTGTTTCGATCAGAAAAGCCTCGCCGGGTTCCACTTCATATGTCTGCTTTTCCGTAGACACCACCGCCTTTCCGCTTTGCACGTACATGAGCAGATAGTGGCAGTAATTTGTCCGTATTACCGAATAATCCTGTGAGCAGTACGCATGTCCGATATATTCAATGTATAAAAACAGTTCACGGGCGGTATTGGTGGGATTGTATGAATATTCCAGTGATGTCGGCATGACACCGGGCACATTTCTGATGTTTCGAATCATGGGCGGCATTCCTTTTCGGCATAATGACGGGGCGGGATATAAACTTCTTACTTTTTATCATAGTACAATGACAGTAAGAATTCAATATTTTTGTATAAGTATTCCCGATGCAAAAAACGTGTCGGTCCGCTATAATTTCCGTATAACCAAGTAAAACACCGAAGAAAGTGGGGGAAAACATTTCTATGGAACAAAAGAAAAAAAGTGCGATTTCCAGGTTTTGGAAAATGCAGGAAAGCGGGGTTCTGATTGCAACCATAGTGTTTGTAATTGTAGTCATCTGTATCAATCAGGCTTTTATTTCCAAGAGCAACATCTTCAATGTCCTGCGTTCTTCCGGCTACACACTGATCACGGCGCTTGGAATGACGCTCGTATTTATCAGCGGTGGGCTGGATATCTCCGTCGGTTCCACACTTGCACTCGGGAGTACGGTTGGTGCAATGGCGGCGCAGGCAGGACTTCCTGTTCCGATCGCAGTGCTTCTGGGATGCCTGGCGGGTCTGGCGGTCGGTCTGTTCAACGGTTTTACGATCGTGCAGATGCAGATACCGCCGCTCATCGTGACACTGGGCACCATGTACGCGGGAAGAGGGGTTGTTTACATCCTGACGAAGGGAGTGGCGATCTATCCGCTGCCAAAATCTTTTCAGGCGATTGAGCAGACGACACTGCTGGACATTCCAATGATTGTGATTATCGGATTTGTGCTGGCTGTCATCGCGCATATCGTATTGTCCAAGACGACATTCGGGCGGTCGGTATACGCGGTCGGAGGGAATATCGAGGCGGCAAGGCTCTCGGGAATCCGTATCAGGAGTACCAGTATCGCAACGTACGCGATCACCGGTGTCTGTGCGGCGTTTACCGGTGTTATGATGGCGGCGCGTCTCGGCAGCGGTCAGGCGAGTTCCGGAGAAGGTTTTGAGATGACCGTCATTGCGGCAGTCATCATCGGCGGAACAAGTGCGACCGGAGGAAGCGGTACGATCCTCGGGACCGCGATTGGGGCGATCTTCATGAATGTGCTGGAAAACAGCATGACGCTTATGAAGGTCTCGGTTTACTGGCAGAAGGTGGTCATCGGAATGATCCTGATCGCAGCGGTCATCCTGGATCAGTACAAGCGCCGGCGTGCCATGAGAGCGGACCTGAAGTCGATGGAAACAAAGAGTGAAGCATCATGAGGGACAAAAAGGAGAGCAGATGGGAAGACAGAGGTTATGTGTAAAAGAGGTAACAAAGGTATTTCCCGGTGTCAAGGCGCTCGATCATGTTTCGCTGAGGCTTGAGGAGGGGGAAGTCCTGTCACTGGTCGGGGAAAACGGCGCAGGAAAGTCTACACTGATGAAAGTACTGAGCGGGACATATCCTTCCGGGAGTTATACGGGAACGGTAGAGGTCGACGGAAGACCTGTGGAAATCATGAATGCCCAGGGCGCGGAAAAATGTGGGATCGGTATGATTCCCCAGGAGCTGAACATTCAGCTGGATATGACGGCGGCAGAAAACGTCATGCTCGGCCACTGGCCTAAACGGAAAAACGGTCTGATCGACTGGAAACGGCTTAAGATACAGGCAAAAAAGGCATTACTCAGCCTGAATATTGATCTGGATGTGGATATTCAGATGCGCAGCCTGAATGCCAGCATGCAGCAGCTGGTCTGTATCGCCAGGGCGCTGGTTCAGAACCCCAGTATTTTGATACTGGACGAACCAACTGCGGCGCTGACGCTGGAGGAGACGGATAATCTGATGAAGATCATCCGGAAATTGAAAGCGGACGGTATTTCCTGCATCTATATTTCTCATAAACTGGAGGAAGTATTTGACATTTCAGACCGTGTGGTTGTGATGAGGAACGGATGTGTGGTGTCGGAGTATGAAAAGACTGAAATTGTGCCGAATCAGATCATCGCGGATATGATCGGACGGGAAATGGATTCCTTTTATCCGGAGTCGCACAAGACGTTTGGTGATGAAGTATTCCGTGTAACCGATATGGTGGTACCGCATCCGTTTGCACCGAACAAGAACATGATAGACGGGGTCTCTTTCGGGGTGAAAAGAGGGGAGATCCTGGGACTTGCGGGTCTGGTAGGCTCGGGCAGAAGCGAACTGCTCCGGGCAGTGTACGGTGCGCTGCCGAGGACCAGGGGCAGTATCTGCGTTGAGGGAAAGGAATGTGAAAACAGGGATCCGAGAGAGGCGATCAAAAACGGATTCTTCATGGTCAGCGAGGACAGGAAACATGATGGTTACGTTGGAACGATGACGATCAGAGAGAACATGACATTATCCATCATGGATAAGATCTCAAAACATACGTTCATCCAGAAAAAAGAAGAAAAGGCGGTCGTTCATAAATTTTTCGACTATCTGAAGATCAAGGCCCCCAGTTCAGAGACCAGCATCACAAGTCTGTCCGGCGGAAATCAGCAGAAGGTGATCATCTCCCGGGCGCTGGCTACCGATATGAAGGTGCTCTTTCTGGATGAACCGACAAGAGGGATCGACGTCGGGGCTAAGGCGGAGATCTATAAGATCATCAATGAGCTTGCGGAAGAAGGTTTAAGCATTGTGGTCATTTCCTCGGAAATGCCCGAACTGATCTCTCTGTGTGACCGGTTCGTGGTACTCAGGGATGGCAGGATCGCAGGTGAGTTTATGAAAAATGAGGTGAATGAACAGATTCTTCTGGAGGCGGCAGCCTTATCACTTTAAACAGACCACTTACAAATTTAACAAAGAGGAGGAAATGAAGCATGAAAAAACGTGTATTAGGTATTATGTTGACATTGGCAATGGCAGTTGGATTGCTTGGGGGTTGTGGTAATGCCAGCGACATCGAGTCGGCAGATGAAAAAACAGAGGCAAAGACCGAGGAAGGAAGTACCGAAACAGCCGAAAAGAAAAGTGCGGAGGATCTGCACATAGTCTATATCACACCGCTTCTGGCAAGCGATGTCTGGCTGGTGTCAAAGGAGGGCTTTGATGCTGCCGCAGATGAGTTTGGCTTTACCGGGGACTGGGTCGGACCTGCAAACATTGATGTGGATTCCATGATCAAGCAGATGGAGATTGCCATCGCGGAAGGCGTGGACGGTATCATTACGTGCGGTCTGAATCCGGAGGCCATGGTAAATGTCATGAGCCAGGCAGATGAAGCGGGTATACCGGTGGTGCTGGTAAATGCCGGAAGCGAGATCGAGGCGCCATATTTCGCATACATCGGAACAAATGGAGAGACGCTGGGGGCAATGGCTGCAGAAGAGGTGGCCAAAAAGCTGGGAGATGAGGCACCTCAGGTCATTTACGTGGGAAGTACCATCACAAACTCGTCCGTTATCGATACGACAAACGGGTATAAGAGCGTGTTCGAAGGTGTCAGCGGCTACCAGGAACTGTCGCTGGAAGAAAATAATGATGACCTGGCTACTTCAGTAGATCTGTGGCAGAATCTGTTCACCACGTATCCGGATGTCAATGTGTGTGCGAACGTATCACCGGCGGGGGCAGTTGGAGCGGCACAGGTTGCCACGGAGATGGGGCTTTTGGATAAACTGACCATCATGTCCATCGATGATACACAGGAGGTACTGGATCTGATACGGGAAGGGAAAATCTACGGAACCATGTCCCAAAACTATTACAGAATGGGGTATCAGGCAGCACAGTGGATCGTGGAATACCAGACAGAGGGGAAAGAGCCGGCTGAAAAAATCAATGATTCCGGCACGGTATTTGTAAATAAAGATAACGTTGATACATTCGGCGAATCCTTAAGGGACATGAGCAGCTGGAAATAAAAGGATGATGGAGGAGACTATGATGACACACAGAGAACGGGTACAGGCATCGTTAAACCATAAGCAGCCGGACAAAGTAGCAGTGGATTTCGGAGGAATCAATGATTCGACCATGCATGTGAGCTGCATCGAGGGGCTGAGAGAATATTACGGGCTTGAGAAACGTCCGGTGACGGTCGTTGACGTTTACATTATGGCGGGTATGATCGAGGAAGACCTGGCGGATGTGATGGGGGTAGATACCGCATGCGCTTTTCCAAAGGGAACGATGTTTGGATTCCCGAGAGACAAAGTGAAAGAGTGGGTAAATCCGGACGGTCAGACGATCCTCGTGCCGGAAGGGTTTAACCCTCAGCCTGACGGAAAGGGCGGGTATTTTGTTCATCCCCAGGGAGACCTGAGCATCCCGCCTTCCGGACACATGCCGGCGAAATCGGTCTATTTCGATGCGATTATCCGCCAGGAACCATTTGACGATGATGACCTGGACCCGGAGGATAACCTGGAGGAATGGACGCTGCTGGATGATGATAACCTGCAGTACATTAAGGCTCAGGCTGAGGAGGGATGCCGTCAGAACCGCTCGGTGATCCTGGCTGCGCCGGGCATGGGACTGGGAGATGCGGCGGACATCCCGGGAGTCGGATTAAAGCATCCGAAAGGTATCCGTAACTATACGGACTGGTATATGTCGCCGCTTCTGAGAGAAGATTTTGTGAAGGAGGTTTTTGACAGACAGACGGATATTGCGATTGAAAACCTGCGCCGTATCAACGAAACGTGCGGGGATATGATCGATGTGGCGTTTACGTGTGCGACGGACCTTTCCCATCAGCACAGCCTGTTTGTATCACCCGAGGTATTCCGGGAAGTCTACATGCCGTACTACAAGAGGGCGAACAACTGGATTCATGAGAATACGAACTGGAAGATCTTAAAGCACAACTGCGGAGCGGTACGGCCGCTGATCCCGTTGCTGATCGAATCGGGATTCGATGCTTTAAATCCGGTGCAGACATCTGCCGATGGCATGGATCCTCAGGAACTGAAAAATGAATTCGGCAGGGACCTTACATTCTGGGGAGGCGGTGTCGACACGCAGAAGGTGCTTCCGTTCGGGACACCGGAGGAGGTCCGTGAGCAGGTATTAAGAAGGTGTGAGATCTTTGCAAAAGACGGCGGATTTATCTTCAACGCCGTACATATCATACAGGCAAACACGCCGGTTGAGAATATCGTGGCGATGATTGACGCGGTGAAAGAGTTTAATGGAGATATGTGAGTATGGATATATAGTGGAGGGTGTGACTCTTGCGAGTCGCATTCTCCACTTACTCTTTTTCAAAAAAATGACTGATGAAAGTCCTGTCTTTCATGATTACGGAATCATCCCCGCAGCAAATGATACACAAACGCATACTGAAGAGGTATCACAAAGAAGTTCATCATAAGACATCCCGCGATACATATCAGCCACCCCAGATTTTCCCAGAGGCGTCTGCCATTGCTGCGAAAGCGGGTTAAAAAAGCTGGAAAGACCTTCTGCAGCAGCCGCCAGATCAAATATCCGGCCGCTGCGCCGAGCGTATTCATCAGGAGATCATCGATATCGACAGCGCGGAATGTGAAAAGCTGAAGCAGTTCAATGACCAGTGACATGCCTAATCCTGTAAGAAACACACGCAGAAAAGATTCGAACTTTTTCCATAACAGCGGCAAAAAGAAACCGACAGGAAAAAAAAGGATCACATTCATGCCATACTGGAAAATTTCCTGTGGAAAATCAACAAATGGAATCAGGTTGATTCCGGCATCGCCCCACCGCATATCATAGAAGCTGGGAAGTCCTGTAATGTCGAAAATAAGAATCAGGCTGGCAGAAAATAAAGTGACGGCAGCAATATGAATACCTTTTGCGTTGTATTTAAAAATACGCATGGCGACGTAACATATAATGCCCGTTAAAAAGATAACGGGTGTTGTGCATAATAATTCCATCAGCAGATACGAAAGCATTGCCTGTCCTCCTATGTGGTAAGAATACATTTATTTTACCGTGGATATCTTAATTTTATATTTGTATTTTCTTAAATCTTAATAAAAATCCCTCATTCTTTGGCATGAATGTCCAGAACGTACATTCATGTTGAAAGAACTTTTCAATTATGCTAAACTATAGACGTATTTAGCATGCAAAAAGGCTAGGGGAACATGAAAAAAGAAAAGAGCAATCTTGTATTAATCGGAATGCCGGGTGTTGGAAAAAGCACGATAGGCGTGATTCTGGCAAAGGAAATCGGATATCAGTTTCTGGATGCGGATCTTTTGATCCAGCAGCAGGAAAACCGTCTGCTGAAGGAGATCATCGCAGAAGAAGGGGCAGACGGGTTTATTTCGATTGAAAACAGAGTCAATGCGTCCATTGATGCGAATCGTACCGTAATCGCTACAGGAGGGAGTGTAGTATACGGAAAAGAGGCGATGGAACACCTCCGGGAAATTGGAACGATGATTTATTTACGGCTTTCCTATGCATCTTTGAAGAGGCGTCTGCATAACCTAAGAGGTAGAGGGGTAGTGCAGAAAGAAGGACAAACTCTTCGGGATATTTATGAGGAGCGCACAGTGTTGTATGAGCAATATGCTGATTTGATTGTTGATGAGGAAAATAAAGGGATTGAAGAGACGCTGCGGGCGATTCTCGTCAGATTAACTTTATAAAAATTTTAAGTTTTTTTTACAAAACGATTGAATTATTATAACAATTGCGGTATGCTAATTAATACATTGATTGGTTGTATAGGCGGTTTCAGGGCTGCATATACAAGAAAAATCCGAGGTGGAATATGGAACAATATATAATAAGAGGTGGTAATCCGCTGGTTGGAGAAGTAGAGATCGGCGGAGCAAAAAATGCAGCGCTTGCTATTCTGGCTGCAGCAATTATGACGGATGAAACAGTGCGTATCGATAATCTTCCGGACGTCAGAGATATTAATGTTCTGCTGGAAGCAATTGAAAGAATCGGGGCAACAGTTGAACGTGTTGACCGCCATACGGTGACCATCAACGGAGCGACAATTGGCGATATCAGTGTTGATTACGAATATATTAAGAAGATTCGTGCGTCCTACTACTTGTTAGGCGCATTACTTGGAAAATACAAAAAAGCGGAAGTACCGCTTCCCGGCGGCTGTAACATCGGAAGCCGTCCGATCGACCAGCATCTGAAAGGATTTCGTGCGCTCGGCGCGTCCGTTGATATCCTGCACGGTGCGATTGTGGCGAGAGCCAATGAGTTAACCGGAAATCATATCTTCCTGGATATGGTATCGGTGGGTGCGACGATCAATATCATGATGGCCGCGTCCATGGCAAAAGGAAGAACCATTATTGAAAATGCGGCGAGAGAGCCTCATGTCGTCGACGTTGCCAATTTCCTGAACAGTATGGGAGCGAATATTAAGGGTGCGGGTACGGATGTCATTCGTATCAAAGGCGTGGACAAACTGCACGCAAGCGATTATTCCATTGTGCCCGATATGATCGAAGCGGGTACTTATATGATGGCAGCGGCGGCTACCAAGGGGGATATCCTGCTGAAAAATGTGATTCCGAAACATCTCGAGGCGACGACAGCGAAGCTGGAGGAGATCGGATGTGAAGTGGAAGAATTTGACGATACCATTCGTGTGATCGCATCCCGGCGACTCAGGAGAACACATGTGAAGACGCTTCCGTATCCCGGATTCCCGACGGATATGCAACCGCAGATGGCTGTTGTACTTGCACTCGCTGAGGGGACAAGTATCGTGACAGAGAGCATTTTTGAGAACCGCTTTAAATATGCTGACGAGCTCGCACGTATGGGCGCCGATGTCAAAGTGGAAGGTAATACTGCGATTATAGACGGTGTGGACCGCCTTACGGGTGCCAGAGTAAGTGCGCCGGACCTCCGTGCAGGTGCGGCACTTGTAATAGCCGGACTGGCAGCTGACGGGATCACAACGGTAGATGATATCATGTATATTCAGCGCGGATATGAGGACTTTGAAGGAAAGCTCAGGGGTCTTGGCGCGGATATCGACCGTGTATTCAGCGAAAAAGAAATTCAGAAATTTAAACTTCGGATTGGATAAAAGAGAAGTAAAAGTACCGGATACATAAGGCCTGTAACTGCAGGTTTTATGTATCCGGTTTTTTGCTACATGGAAATCAAGGTTCCTTTACAGTTTAGGAATGTAATACTGCCCGGCGCTGGCGCACACAGAGGATGCAAAGCAGAATCCCTGCAAGGGTGCAAAGCCAGCCCGCATATGTACCGGGCGCCCGGTAGCGGATCTCTATTTGATGTTCGCCCTGAGCTAGCGGAAATCCCAGGAAGGCAGTGTTGACGATCTGCGGCTTAATAGGCTGTCCGTCAACCGTTATTTTAAAGTGGCTGTCATACGGGACAGAACTGATAAACCAGCCGTCCTGATCTGCGCTGATGGTTCCGGCCATCACATCCCCTGCAGTCAGATCTTTATCAAGACGAAACGGCTGACTGTACAAATTGTTGCTGCTCAGGATACTGCCATCTGCCGCGTAGGCATGAATATCGGTAATTCTGCAATCTCCCTTTTTGAACGTGACAGGAAGGGAGGTTTTTCCTTCTTCAATTCCCAGTACATAGGTAAACGTAGTGTTTCCGTTGTAATAATCGTGATTTACACCTGTAAGTTTGTTGCTGACGGTGCCGATTTTGATCGAGATATCCTTTGTCGGGTTCAGGTTTTCTATCTGAAACTGAATAAATAACAGATCCTGCGGCTGGGTTCCTTCCGGGAGAGAAATATCAATTCTGGATTTCTTTGCGGCGTGAATTTCATATCCGTTTTCGACAGCCTGAATATCCAACGCCGATCCCGCCTGATGAATGGTAAATGTTACGTCGTTTACCTTCATGGCTGACCGTGCAGATGCTGTGGATGTTGAAATACTGGATTGCGGGACAACCCCGGCCTGTGAAAATATAAGCTGACTGTAAGGAAAATCAAGAGATTCGTATTCCTGCTCGGAGACCAGGCGGTCCGTGACATAAGCGAGAGGAGCCACGTCTTTGTTTTCCCAAAGTGTGAGGCCGTCTTGCGTGTAAAGTTTTTGATAACCGAACTGCGTGTCTTTGCTGATGATATATTTTACACCCATCAGCCGGCGAAACAGAGGATTCGTGGAGACACCCTGCATGAGACAGTTGCGGTACGGCTGTTCCAGTTCAAAGGTCTGCTCACGAAATGTCCGGTAATACGGATTGCAGGCGGATGAATACATTGAAGAGATTTTTTGTCCGCCTGCGTGGATTCTGTTAAAGTTGGCAGAGTTTTCTGCGTGTGTTCCGATCTGTTCGAGGCGGAAACCAGACAGTTTGTCATCGATAGAAGAGACAAGATCCGAAATCCCGGAACTGGTAAGTTCCTGAAAAAAGTCGCGCGGAACAGCCATATCTGCGGCACTGTGATAGATCATACAGTAACTGAACAGGAATCCGCATGACAGAAGTACCGGAAGGGGGGCTGTCAGTTTTTTCAGGAACAGATACAGGCAGAATACGGCAAATATTACCGCTGCGTCGATCAGGATGAATCTCCAGTAATTCCGGTATTGATCCTGGTGTCTGCACATAAATAATAAAAGAATGACAGCCACATATGGCAGCAGATAAAGTGTTTTTGTTCGGACGGAGTTTTCGCCTTTTATCTGCTGTATTTTTTTTATATAGTATGCGGTCACATAGCACAGCAGAGGGAGAAAAGGAATGAATACCTTATCCTTTTCGTACAGGCCCCCGTTTAAGAGATAACCGGCCGCCGGGATTGTAAAAAGAAAGACCAGACCCCAGATCAGAATGCGTTCGCTTGCCTTTTTCCAGAATAAGCCCGTGATCAGTACGGCAATCACAAGAGAAGTAAGTCCCAGTCCATACGGACTGTAAAGCAGACGCATAACTTTCAGCTCAGGTACCAGCACCTGTGAGGCAGAGATTCCATGAGCCGAAGACCTGCTGCTGCCAAATATCGCGGCTGCAGAGGGAATTAATAAAAAACCGGACATACAGACGGCGGCGATCATGGGGCATAAAAGCCTGAGAATACTCCGGGTCCACAGAAAAACGGTGATTTTGCCATTGTGTTCCTGAAAGCAACGGTGCAGACCATATAAAAACAGAGCTCCCATGCCGCCGATGGAAAAATAAAAGCTTGTCATAATCATGAGAAACACCCCGGCGATCAGTAAGCCGGACCGGCGATGTTCAACCAGCCGGTCCATTCCAAGAAAGCTCATGCACAGAAATGGCATGTAGCTTACGAACATCCATTGATTGTAGGAGTGGTAAATCATAGGCGCCGCCAGCAAAAACAGCAGGGCGCAGCTAAAGGCGGTCCAGACCGAGAACCCCCGTTTTATAAGCCAGGCATAAAACAGATATACAGAGGCCGCAAGCCCGATTATGCTGACTGCCATAATGTAATCTGCCATTTTCACGAACGGCAGGGCATATGAGAGCAGAATCAGCGGGCTGAACAGACCATAATAAGAGAAATTGTAAATGTTCTGTCCACCGCCTATATCCGGGGCGAAATTAGGAAAAAGATTGCCTGTCTCGTAAAACAGCTGCCGGAAATAATCCGGAAGCACACTGTGCTGGCTGATCCAGTCAACTTTGGAGCCAAAGACACCGTTTTTCAGGACACATGCGCAGCCGAGTATCAAAACGGCCGTCAGCAGAGTGCAGCAAATGATATGCCTGCCCCTGCCTGCGGCGTAATTATGCTGCTTCATAAGGATTCCCTCCGGTTTTTTTGCATCCGTCTGCTTTTTCACTGGATTCTTTCAAGATGAAAATTGGCCTGTTTTTTGTCTCCAGATATGTTTTGGAGAGATATTGCCCCACAATTCCTGTACAGAACAGCTGGATGCCGCTGACAAAAAATATCAGACAGGCAAGTGACGGCCATCCACTGACCGGATCTCCAAATAACAGAGTTTTAATAATGATAACAACAATCATCAGGAATGCAAGAAAGCAAAATGCGACACCGGCAATGGATGCGAGCGCCAGAGGAGCCACCGAAAAGCCGGTGATTCCCTCGAGAGAATACAAAAACAGCTTTTTCAAGGACCACTTGGTCTCGCCTGCAGCCCGTTCGATATTCGGGTATTCCAGCCATTTCGTGCGAAAGCCTACCCACTCAAAAATTCCTTTGGAAAAACGGTTATATTCACTCATGGAGAGAACTGCTTTCGCCATGCTGTATTTCATCAGACGGTAATCTCTGGCACCGCTTACGATTTCTGTTTTGGAAATGCGATTGATAAAATGGTAGAATTCTCTGGATAAAAAGGAACGGACTGGGGGTTCTCCGTCGCGGTCAGAGCGTTTCGTGGCAACGCTGTCGTAATCTTCTGTCTTCAGAATCTGGTACATTTTGGGCAGCAGAGCAGGGGGATCCTGAAGATCAGCATCCATAACTGCCACATACTCTCCGGCAGCATTGGAAAGCCCGGCATAGATAGCTGCCTCTTTCCCGAAATTTCTGGAAAATGAAAAATATTTGCAGCGCTCGTCTTTGTGGTTTAATTCTTTTAAAATGGACAGTGTGCGGTCGTTGGAACCGTCATCGATAAACAGCAGCTCAAAGCGGCAGGAGGACATCTGCCTCATTACTTCCTCCATTGTGTCATAGTATGCGGGAAGTACTTCCTCTTCGTTAAAACATGGTATGATAATTGATAGCTTATCCATATACTCACCTCTCTAAACAGCAGTATACAGTTAAAATCTTAAGAAATTCTTTGTATTCCTTAAATAAATGATAAAAAATAAAAGAATGGTCTGCCGGGAATGTCTCCGGATGTGCTATAATTAATCTTACAAACTGTTTGATGGGAGGATTTTTATGCAGGAGGATTTCAAAATACAGGACTCAGCCGGTGAATTACGGAGGGACCGGAAATATTTTTCCAGGATCGGAATGATGTTTTTTTTGGGAACCATGCTGATTATAGTGGTACAGGGAGCTGCCATTTTTCTGGTCAGCTGGTTGAAACCGGAATGGCTGGAGGACAGTACGATATCGCTGCTGGTGACTTCACTTCCACTGTATCTGCTGGCAATGCCTCTGATGATTTTGCTTATCACCCGTGTAAAGCCCCGAAAAGTGATCAGTCAAAAAAGAATGTCTGCCGGACAGATGGCTGTGGCATTTCTTATGTCCTACGCAATTTTATATGTGAGTAATCTGCTCGGAAATTTTATTACGATTTTGATCGGACTTATAAAGGGATCCGGGGTGGGAAATGTTCTGGCGGATGCAGTTTTTGGAACCAACCCCTGGGTGATTTTCTTTCTTATGGTGCTGTGTGCTCCCGTCTTTGAAGAATTTATTTTCCGGAAGCTTTTGATCGACCGGGCGGCGGTGTACGGGGAAGGTGTGGCAGTCGTGCTCTCCGGAGTGATGTTTGGATTATTCCACGGCAATCTGAATCAGTTTGCCTATGCGTTTCTGCTCGGTATTTTCTTTGGTTTTATCTATGTAAAGACCGGGAAGATACGGTATACAGTGATACTGCATATGGTGATTAATTTTATGGGAAGCGTGGTTTCTACCTGGGTGATGAATGCCATGAATGCTGAAAAGACAATAGAGGCGCTGCAACTGTTTCAGAGCAATCCGGAGGAGGGAATGGCT
The DNA here is from genome assembly GCF_025151995.1 of Ruminococcus gauvreauii. NCBI lineage: Bacteria > Bacillati > Bacillota > Clostridia > Eubacteriales > Oscillospiraceae > Ruminococcus > Ruminococcus gauvreauii. The sequence goes on along the minus strand of NZ_CP102290.1, from coordinate 1,787,058 downwards.
GCACTGCAGTCTGTGCTGCCAGGCCTGCTTTTAGTAGGAATATATGTGCTTCTGATATTTGGCGTTGTGATAGCTGGAATTGTACTGCTGATTGTAAAACGCAGGAAGTTTAGGCTTATGCCGGGAGAGGTGGTGATTCCGAAGGGGAAACGGTTTCAGACGGTCATGGTGAATCTGGGAATGGGGCTGTTTAGTGTTTTCTGGATAGTGCAGATGGTTTGGCAGCTTTTGCAGCCGGCATGAAAACTATAAAAGAGATTTAAAACAGACAAAAGGCGGGCAGCCGGTGACTGTCCGCTTTTTGTCTGTTATTTCTTTTTCACCGGAATCCATATCTCGCTGTAATAGTTTTCATCCTGTACGCCATTTGTATAATCGTCTGGATGGCTGTACATCTCAAAGCTATATCCGGCTGCGATTTCATAGTCTTTGCAGTTTGGCAGCCATTCTGAGAAAATTTTCTTGTTTACATTCTGCAGGGAATCCGGCATTGCCCCTCTGCAGGGGAAAATTGCCCAGGTGTATTCCGGTATGACCTTCGTCACAAACCCATCCGGAATCTCGGCAGCGGGGTTATAGTTATCCGCGATCAGGTATTCAAATTCATTTCCGCTCATACTCTCGTCAATACTCACACCATACATGCCGCAGACATGGCTGCCTTTCCCGGTCTGATAATGAGCGGTCCAAAATTTCGGAATCTCCGATGCGGCACCGTCGTACCTGAATGTTTTCGATACTCCTAAAATGGTAAATGAAGCCTTTTTAACAATTTTGTAATCCATAATATAACCGCCTTCCAATGAAAATTTGATTTTCAGCGGGGCAAACAGTTTGATCATCGCCCCGTCTTTTCTTACAGCAGTTGGGGTAACGCCGTGGAAACGGGTGAAAGCTTTTGTGAAGCTGTCCGGTGAATCATAACCATATTTCAGCGCGATGTCTATGATTTTTGTGTTTGTGGAAACAAGCTCGCTGCCGGCAAGCGTAAGCCTGCGCCGCCTGATATATTCTCCGACCGTAAAACCGCAGAGTATGGCAAACCCTTTTTGAAAATAAAACGGTGATAACAATGTCTGTTCTGCAATCTTGTCAATGGCAAGTTCACCGGTCATATTTTCTTCAATGTAGCTGACCGCTTTGCTGATATCTTCAACCCATCCCATAACGGGTACCTCCCTGTCTGTGATCTTATCTTACTATGTTCAGATTCATTCCTCCCGACTTTTTGTGTTATCTTTTGTCCGGGAGCAGATATGGATGTATGGTAATGCATGGGATCAGATTTGTCAAAGTTTAATTGCAGACCCGGAAGATCAAAAATTTTCGCAATAATAAAAGAAAAAATACGGAAATGGGATATTTTGTATGGGCAGAGTACTTGACGCCCCATAAAAAAAGCGTTATAGTACGAAGGTATAAATAAAATATTTGCTTTTCTCTTATTCAGAGTGATGGAGATACAAAGGATCTGTGAAGTCACGGCAACCCCCTCAGTGGAAGGTGCCAACCTGAGCGAGTAATTTCGAACAATAAGGGGATTTGATGAAAATGATTAAGTCCGCCTGAATTAGGCGGATTTTCTTTATAGCAGAAAAGCAAAACGACAAAGGAGAATGAAGCATGGAAAAATTGTTATTTACATCCGAGTCTGTGACAGAAGGACATCCGGATAAAATGTGTGACCAGATATCAGATGCTATCCTGGATGAGCTGTTAAAACAGGATCCCATGAGCCGTGTGGCATGTGAGACATGTACGACTACAGGTATGGTTATGGTTATGGGCGAGATTACGACATCCGCGTACGTTGATATTCAGAAAATTGTACGTGACACGGTGAGAGAGATTGGGTACACAAGAGGAAAATTTGGTTTTGATGCCGATACCTGTGGTGTGATCACTGCGATTGACGAGCAGTCTACGGATATTGCCATGGGGGTTGATAAAGCGCTCGAAGCAAAAGAAAATACGATGTCTGATGCTGAGATTGAGGCAATCGGAGCAGGAGACCAGGGAATGATGTTTGGTTATGCGACGAATGAGACGGAAGAGTACATGCCGTATCCCATCGCACTTGCCCATAAACTGGCGCTGCAGCTAACCAAAGTGCGCAAAGACGGCACTCTTTCTTATCTGAGACCAGACGGAAAGACACAGGTCAGCGTAGAGTATGATGAAACCGGGAAGCCGGTGCGTCTGGATGCAGTTGTGTGCTCCACGCAGCATGATCCGGATGTGAGTCAGGAGCAGATTCATGAAGATATTAAAAAGTATGTGTTCAATCCCATTATCCCGGCCGATATGGTAGATGAAGATACAAAGTATTTTATCAACCCGACTGGAAGATTTGTAATCGGCGGTCCGCACGGGGACAGCGGACTGACCGGACGTAAGATCATTGTCGATACCTACGGCGGATATGCGCGCCACGGCGGCGGTGCGTTTTCCGGAAAGGACTGTACAAAGGTAGACCGTTCCGCAGCGTACGCAGCGAGATATGTTGCCAAAAACATGGTAGCTGCCGGGCTGGCAGATAAATGTGAGATACAGCTCTCCTATGCCATCGGTGTAGCTCATCCCACATCTGTCATGGTGGATACAGACGGGACAGGTAAACTCTCCGACAGTAAACTCGTGGAGATCATCCGTGAGAACTTCGATCTGAGACCTGCCGGCATCATTAAAATGCTGGATCTGCGCCGTCCAATCTATAAACAGACCGCCGCATACGGACATTTCGGACGCAACGACCTTGACCTTCCGTGGGAAAGACTGGATAAAGTAGACGATCTGAAGAAATATCTTTAAAATATATAATAACCGCTGTCTAAGCCGCCGCTGTCATGCGGCGGCTGTTTTCATAAAATGTTTAGAAAGGTTTTCTTTCGCTAAACAACAACAGTATGCTATAATGAACGCATAGCGACGAACGCGCGGACTGACAGGAGATGATCGGCTGCTCCGCAGGTGTATCATCTCATGGAAGGAAGCATGTGAGTGCAACGAACACCGAGGGAGCGAAAGCTGCCGAGGTTGCGTTCGGAGCGGAATGCCAGCGCGGACTGACAGGAGATGATCGGCTGCTCCGCAGGCGTATCAGCGCAGATTGTTGGAAAGAGAGAAACAAATGAAACTGAAGACAAGAATTATCATAACTTTTTTTGTTATAGTTCTGGTCCCGCTGACGCTGACCGGAATTTCTTTTTATGGTTTCGCACAGTATCAGATAAAGACGATCCAGGAAGAATATGGGATAGACGTTTCCTATGAGAATCTGTCAAACAGTACCATGATGCTCAGTAAGATCACACAGGATACGTTTGCCATGGTTCAGGAAAAAGCACAGAAGGATCCGGGAGTTTTTGAACAGAGCAATTATCTGAATACGCTGAATTCCCGGCTCGGGAATATGTATTCATTTCTCCTGGTGAGGAAAGACGACGCCGTCTATTACTGCGGTACAGATGATGATACAGAGGAGTTGTTTGAACTGCTTCCGGAGTATGGTGATGCCAGGGCGGGATCGGACAGCGGTGTCTATATAGGCGGGGATGTGCAGGCCCTGGTAAAGCAGGCAGACTTTCTATTTGCAGACAGGTCTAAGGGAAGCGCATTTATCGTTACGGAGGCGGACTCCTTTATGCCGCAGATGAAGGTTTTGCTGGTCGAGATGGCGGTCGTTATTATGATCGTACTGATTGCGACGAGCCTGTGCCTGAGTCTCTGGATATACAGGGGAGTCATCGGCCCCCTGAACCAGCTGAAAAAGGCTGCCGTCAATATCAAGGAGGGAAACCTTGAATTTACCGTTGAGGGAAACGGTGTGGATGAGATCAACGCACTGTGCGAAGATTTTGAGGAGATGCGAAAGCGCCTGAAGGATTCGGCTGAGGAAAAGGTTGTATTTGATCAGGAAAACAAAGAACTTATCAGTAACATTTCACATGATCTGAAGACTCCTATCACAGCTATTAAAGGCTATGTGGAGGGCATCATGGATGGTGTGGCAGACACACCGGAGAAAATGGATAAATATATCCGGACCATTTATACAAAGGCGAACGAGATGGACCGCCTGATCAATGAACTGACATTCTACTCAAAAATTGATACGAACAGGATCCCCTATACGTTCAGTAAGATCAATATCAGAGACTACTTCGACGACTGTATTGAAGATATCAGCCTGGAACTGGAATCAGAGAATGTTGAACTGGAATATCAGAATTGTCTGGAACGGGAGGTTGCCGTTATCGCAGATGCCGAACAGATTAAACGCGTGATCAACAATATTATCAGCAATTCACTCAAGTATATGAACAAAGAATACAAAAAAATTTCCTTCCGTCTGAGAGATGTCGGGGACTTTGTACAATTCGAGATTGAAGACAATGGAAGGGGGATTTCAACAAAAGACCTGACGAATATTTTTGACAGGTTTTACCGGACGGATGCATCGCGGAATTCGTCCAAGGGAGGAAGCGGAATCGGCCTTTCTATCGTAAGAAAGATTCTGGAGGATCACGGGGGCAAAGTGTGGGCAACCAGCCAGCTTGGTATAGGAACAACAATGTATTTTGTACTTAGAAAATTTCAGGAGGTACCGGCAGATGAGTAAAATATTGATAGTGGAAGATGAAGAGGCGATTGCAGATCTGGAGAAGGATTATCTGGAGCTCAGCGGATTTGAGGTAGAGATTGAGCATCAGGGAGACATCGGACTGAAACGTGCGCTGGAGGAGGACTTTGATCTGTTCATTCTGGATCTGATGCTTCCGGAGGTAGATGGTTTCGAGATCTGCCGGAGAATCCGGGATAAAAAGAATACACCGATCATCATGGTATCGGCGAAGAAAGACGACATCGATAAGATACGGGGGCTTGGACTTGGAGCTGATGATTATATGACGAAGCCCTTCAGTCCGAGTGAGCTTGTCGCACGTGTCAAGGCGCACCTGGCGCGCTATGAGCGCCTGATTGGAAGCGGGGTGCCGGAAAATGATATCATCGAAATAAGAGGGATCAAGATTGACAAGACGGCCAGAAGGGTCTGGGTGAACGGGGAAGAAAAAAATTTCACCACGAAGGAATTTGACCTGCTGACTTTTCTCGCGCAGAATCCTAACCATGTATTTACGAAGGATGAGCTGTTCAGCAAAATCTGGGATATGGAATCCATCGGAGATATTGCCACGGTTACCGTGCATATTAAAAAAATCAGAGAAAAGATCGAATTCAATACCGCAAAGCCTCAGTATATCGAGACCATCTGGGGTGTGGGGTACCGATTTAAAGTATAAAGACCGATAACGAGGGGGAATATGGGAAAGATATTTTATATCATGGGAAAAAGCGCTTCGGGAAAGGACAGTATCTATGAATACCTGCTTGCCAGGGAAGATCTCGGCCTGAAGCGTATCATCCTGTACACAACGCGGCCCATACGGGATGGCGAAGAGCCGGGCAGGGAATACTACTTTGCAGACGACAGACAGTATCAGCAGCTGAAACGGGAAGGCAGGATCATCGAATCCCGTTCCTATTATACGGTACACGGAATCTGGACATATTTCACTGCCGATGACGGACAGGTTGACTTGTCGAAACATCATTATCTTGGAATCGGAACGCTGGAATCTTATGAAAAAATAAAGCATTATTATGGAACGGAGAATATCTGTCCGATCTATGTGGAAGTCGAGGACGGCGAACGCCTGCAGCGGGCGCTGATACGGGAACGGAAACAGAAAGAACCGAAATATGCGGAGATGTGCAGGCGCTTTGTGGCCGACTGTGAAGATTTCAGTGAGGAAAAAATACTGGCAGCCGGAATTGGCAGCAGGTTTATCAATGATGATCGGCAGACATGTCTTGCAGAGATTGAAAAGTACGTGAAAGATATGTTATACTGTTCGTGATAGGAGGTGGAGAAATGTCTGGATTTGACAGTGTAATTGGTCACAAAGATATTATTGCACATCTGCAGAATGCAATTGAATCCGATAAAGTTTCTCACGCGTATATATTCGAGGGAGAAACGGGATCCGGTAAAAAACTTCTGGCAACGATGTTTGCCATGACACTGCAGTGTGAGGAGAAAGGGGCAGACCCCTGTTTGAAATGCGCCTCCTGCAAAAAAGCGTTGAGTAAGAATCATCCTGATATCATAAACATAACACATGAGAAGCCGAACTCTATTGGAATAGAAGAGATTCGGGAACAGTTGACATCCGATGTGGACATTCGTCCTTACAGCAGCCCGCATAAAATATATATTATCAATGACGCACAGCTTCTGACGCTTCAGGCGCAGAATGCACTGCTGAAGACGATCGAGGAGCCGCCGGCGTACGCGGTGATTCTTCTTCTGACCAATAATATCGAGGCGCTGCTTCCGACAATTTCGTCGAGGTGTGTGACATTGACGCTGAAGGCGGTTGGCGACGATATGGTCAAGGAATACCTTATGGAGAGACTGCATATTCCGGATTATCAGGCGGAAGTCGATGCATCTCTGGCACAGGGGAACATCGGGAAAGCGGAAAAGATAGCCACAAGCGAGGAGTTTTCAGCGCTTGCGGATACTGCACTTAAGATCCTGCGCCATTCCGGGGAGACAGAGCTGTACGAAATGGTGGATGCAATAAAAGAACTCACGCAGGACAGGCAGAATATCAATGATTACCTGGACCTGTTTCTGATGTGGTTCAGGGATGTGCTGCTATTCAAGGCAACCAGGGAGGTAGACAGCCTGGTGTTTAAACATGAAATCAATTATATCAAGGAACGTGCAAGGAAAAGTTCTTATGAGGGATTGGAAACGATTATCGAGGCCATTGAGAAGGCCAAGGTAAGACTGCGTGCCAACGTAAATTTTGATCTCACCATGGAGCTGCTGTTCCTGACGATCAGGGAGAACTAGAATATGACTAAAATAATCGGAGTCCGGTTTCGCAATGTTGGCAAGGTATATTACTTTAATCCGAAAAATCTTGATATAAAAAACGGAGATAACGTAATCGTCGAGACAGCAAGAGGAGTGGAGTACGGCCATGTTGTGCTGGGACCGAAGGAAGTGGATTCATCTCAGGTTGTACAGCCGCTTAAGGATGTGATTCGGATCGCTACTCCAAAGGACAGCGAGAAAGAGGAAAACAACCGAAGAAAAGAAAAGGAAGCCTTTGAGATCTGCCAGAAAAAGATTAAAAAGCATGATCTGGAGATGAAACTGATCGATGCGGAATATACATTTGACAATAATAAAGTACTGTTCTATTTTACCGCGGATGGGAGAATTGACTTCCGGGAACTTGTAAAGGATCTGGCGTCGGTATTTAAGACAAGGATAGAGCTTAGGCAGATCGGTGTAAGAGATGAGACGAAGATTCTGGGCGGAATCGGAATCTGCGGCAGGCCGCTTTGCTGCCATACGTATCTGTCGGAATTTGCACCTGTGTCGATCAAGATGGCGAAGGAGCAGAACCTTTCGCTGAATCCCACGAAAATATCGGGTGTCTGCGGAAGGCTGATGTGCTGCCTGAAGAACGAGCAGGAGACGTATGAATATCTGAATAAAAAGCTTCCGAATAACGGGGACCAGGTGCTCACGCCGGAGGGGCTTCGGGGCGAAGTTCTGAGTGTAAATGTCTTAAGACAGCTTGTCAAGGTGTTGGTGGATGACGGAGAAGAAAAAGAGATCCGTGAATACGGTGTGAAGGAGCTGAAATTCAGGCCGAAACAGAATAAAAAAGACAAGGTAAAGCTGTCTGCTGAAGAACTGAAGGCGCTTGCGGAGCTGGAAAAGTAAAAGGAGACCGTATGAAATGGAAGTTCTAATGTCAGATGAAGAACGTCTGGATGATCTTCAGAATGGATATAAGCTGATACAGGATGTCAATGATTTTTGCTTTGGGATTGATGCGGTGCTTCTTGCGTGGTATGCCAGGATAAAACCCGGAGAGAAAGTGCTTGATATGGGCTGCGGAAATGGGATTGTTCCCATTTTGCTGCGTGCCAGGCATGACAATATCCATATCACAGGGCTGGAAATCCAGGAAAAAAGCGCGTCGCTGGCGAGGCGAAATGCAGCGTACAACCATCTGGAGGATGATATCCGTATCGTAACGGGAGATATAAAAGAGGCCGCTGCCATATTTGGTAAGGCCTCTTTTGATGTCGTTACCGTGAATCCGCCGTATATGACGGGCGGACATGGACTGAAAAACGAACATCTTCCCAAAATGATCGCGCGTCATGAAGTACTCTGTTCTCTGGAGGACATTATCTCCCAGGCATCGGCACTGCTGAAAGAGAGAGGCAGATTTTTTATGGTACACCGCCCGTTTCGGCTGGCGGAGATTATGACCGGGCTGGTGCGTTATGGTCTGGAGCCGAAGCGAATGCAGATGGTCCATCCGTATTTGGATAAGGAGCCCAACATGGTGCTGATAGAGGCCCTGCGCGGAGGGAATTCCAGGATCACCGTAGAAAAACCGCTGATCGTGTACCGCGAGCCAGGAGTTTATACGGATGACATTCTGAGTATATATGACAGGATCTGATGATGGATAATGAGGAGATCGAAATATGGAAGGCAGGCTTTATCTGTGTGCAACACCAATCGGTAATCTGGAAGATATGACGCTGCGTGTTCTGCGGACGTTAAAAGAGGTGGACCTGATTGCCGCGGAGGATACGAGAAACAGTATTAAGCTTTTGAATCATTTTGATATCAAAACGCCGATGACGAGTTATCATGAGTACAATAAGATCGAAAAGGGGAGACAGCTGATTGAGAAAATGCTGTCCGGCTCCCAGATCGCGCTGATTACCGATGCGGGTACGCCGGCGATCTCCGACCCCGGCGAAGAGCTGGTTGCCATGTGTTATGAGAACGGGATTTCTGTGACTTCCCTGCCGGGACCTGCGGCATGCATCACCGCTCTGACGCTCTCCGGGCTTTCCACCAGAAGGTTTGTTTTTGAGGCTTTTCTACCGGCGGATAAAAAAGAACGGCGCACCGTGCTGGAGGAACTGAAAGAAGAAACGCGCACAATCGTTATGTATGAAGCGCCTCACCGTATGGCTAAGACACTTGAGGAACTGGAAGAAATATTGGGAAACAGAAAGATGACCCTTGTGAGAGAGCTGACCAAACGGTACGAAACGGCATTTCGGACAACGATACCGGAAGCTCTGAAACGCTGCAGGGAAGAAGGCGTCAGAGGAGAGTGTGTGCTCGTGATCGAAGGCAAGAGCAGAGCTCTGATCGAGGAGGAGACGAGGGAAACCTGGCTTTTGATGTCCCTTGAGGATCATATGGAGTACTACGAAAGCCGGGGCATGGACAAAAAGAACGCGATGAAACAGGTGGCAAAAGACCGCGGTGTTGGAAAAAGAGAAATTTATCAGCAGCTTTTGAATGAAAAAGAGTAAATGACCGTCTGGGGCCGGGTCAGTACCGGATTTCCAGACGGTTCTTTTTCTGGCTGCGCACAATGTATGAGAGGACAAAATTGATGATGAAGTATACCAGCGCGACGAATCCAAAGATGACAAAGACTCGCAGTGTCTGGTCGACAGAACTGTCTGCCTGAGCTGACATGATCCATTTGCTGTTGTTGAAAAACTCCTGGATAGCCACCTGTGCCAGAAAAGAGGTGTCCTTGATGACGGTGATCACCTGGGACAGCATAGCAGGGATAATGGAGCGGTAGCACTGTGGGAGGATGATCAGCCTGAGGGTCTGGGGGAAATTAAATCCCTGGGAATAAGCCCCCTCGAATTGACCGGAGGGGATAGAATTCAGACCGCCGCGGATGATCTCCGCCATGCCTGCTGTTGTAAACAGTGTAAATGACAGAATTCCGGAATATACAGGAGCGTCAAACGGCTCCGGAATACGTATCAGAAACCGGATCGCAAACACCCAGAGCAGATGAGGGGTATTCCGGAAGATCTCAATGTAGATAGACGACACCGCGCGAAACATGCGGTTTCCGTAGGTTCGGAGCAGAGCGAATACTGTTCCGAAAATTATGCTGAGACATATGGAGATGACGGCGACAAACAGCGTGGTGAAAAGCCCCTGCAGCAGGTACAGAACATTTCCCCGTGTAAAGACAGATTCCATGACATGTATCAGTGCAGACATTTAACGCACCTCCTTAAATCGCTGTTCCATACGGATGGACAGACGGGTGAGCGGAAAACAGATGATGAAATACAGTATCCCCGCGGTTACATATGCGGGGCCATAGCAGAGTGTGGACGCGGCGAACGAATCAGCCTGGTACATCAGATCACCTCCTGCGATCACAGCCAGGATCGAAGTGTTTTTGATCAGGTTGGATGAGACATTTGCCAGAGGAGGCAGCATTACTTTAAGCGCCTGAGGAAGAATGATGAACAGCATCATTTCCAGGTGGCCGAACCCCTGAGAGATGGCAGCCTCTGATTGCCCGGCGGGCACGGCTGTGATTCCGGTCCGGACGACTTCCGCCATGTAGGCGCCGTGATAAAATCCAAGCCCCAGGATTCCGATCAATGTGACCGGCATGACGGTGCCAAGGTATGGAAGTGCGTTGTACAGAAAAAATATCTGTACGAGCAGCGGAGTGTTCTGAAAGAATTCCACATAAACGCGGGCCAAAGCGCGCAGAATTTTCAGACGGCTCACTGAGAGAATTCCAAACAGGATACCGAGTGTCAGCGACAGGAGCAGTCCGAAAAGAACAATAAAAAGAGTCATGCCAAACCCTTCAGCGAATTTTCCCAGATGGTCAACCAGCATCTGCCATTTTTCTGCAGCAAATATACCGCGCATTAAGTGATCCCCCATTTCTCCATCAGTTTTTTGATATCGCCGTTATGTTTCATCTCGGCAATGGCCGCGTCTGCCTTTTTTGCCAGGTCACTGTTATACTTGGCGATTGCAATGCCATATTCCTGAGATTCAAATTCATCGGGAAGAATGAGCGCTGAATCGTCCAGATAGCCGTTCAGAATTGCACCATCCACCGCAAAGCAGTCTACGCGGCCCGAATCAAGCGCGACTTTGATTTCTGGATACCCGCCGTACTCGGCAAATGACAGCGTGATGCCCTGTTCGAGCGCGGCTGATTCCAATGCTTCACGGGAAGTGGACGATTGTGATACACCGATGGTGCAGCCGTCGAGGTCTGTAAAAGAGCGGATGCCGGAGGACTTTTGGACCATCAGTTTAATGTGGTCTGTATAATAGCTCTGCGTAAAATTAAAGAATTTACGGCGCGCATCGGTGATTGTGAAAGTGGCTGCAACCATATCAAGTTCGCCGGTGTCGAGAAGCGGGCCTCTCGTCTTTGCCGTCACGGGCTGCAGTCGTATGTCCACGTCGGCTCCGTATATCATGCGGGCTGCAGCGGATGCGACATCGATCTCGAATCCTGATATTTCTCCCGTTGCGGTATCCAGAAGACCAAATCCGGGGACATCGTTTTTACAGCCAATCGTTACGGATGGGCGGATTTCGGTTTTTTTAATGCTGCAGCCTGTCAGGAACAGTATGCCCAGTAACATCACTGTCCACAGCAGGGCGGCAAGTTTAAGTCTTTTCATATGCAATTCCTCATCTGATAATTTTGCTTAAAAACTCTCTTGTGCGTTCGTTTTCAGGACGGTCAAAAAATCGATCGGGAGCACCCTCCTCGACAATTATCCCGTTCTCAAGAAAAATTACCCGGTCGGCTACCTGGCGTGCAAATCCCATCTCATGGGTGACAATGACCATTGTAAAATTATTTTCCTTCGACAGATTCACCATGACATCCAGAACTTCCTGAACCATCTCGGGATCCAATGCAGAAGTGGGTTCATCAAATAAGATGATTTTATTCTGGGTGGCAAGTGCGCGTGCGATCGCGATCCTCTGCTGCTGACCTCCGGACAGGCTGGGCGGATAGGCCCCGGCTTTTTCGGCGAGACCAACCTTGTCCAGGTAATGCATGGCAGATTCCACGGCTTCTTTCTTTTTGCGGTGTTTTAATTTCATGGGGGCTAATATCAGGTTTTCTAAGACGGTCAGATGCGGATACAGGTTAAACTGCTGGAAAACCATGGAGGAGTGTTCCCGGTTGACGGCAGTCCGGTTCTTTTTGGTCAGAACTTCTCCGTCGATCAGAATGCGGCCGGATGTCGGCTCTTCCAGACAGTTCATACAGCGGATTAAAGTGCTTTTACCTGAACCGGAAGGACCGATGATGACCAGTTTTTCCCCTTCTTTGATGTGAAGGTTGATGCCCTTTAGTATCTGGGCTTTGCCAAAATTCTTATATATATTTTCCAGCTGTATCAATGGTGTTCCCTCCTGAGTCTGCATAAATTCCTTATTCAGATAGGATGGTCATTTGGACCGCCGGTTATACGCATCCGGTACTTTTTCGTGATTATAATATCCGGGGATTGCTCCGCACGATGTGCTCCGGCAATTCTAAACGATTCGAAAACCGCCCTTGTTCGGGCTGCTTTCATAACCTTTTGCCCCCGGTATCATATGATATTAAGAATAGTACTTTGGATGTGTAATATGAACTTTTTTCTTTCTGGCTTTTTGGAGGCGCTGGTTCTTGTCACCGCACTTTCTGTTGATGCCTTTGTGGCCAGCTTTGCATATGGAACCAACCGCGTGAAAATACCGATATCTTCCATGGCGGTCATGGATCTGATCTCCGCAGGTATTCTGCTGATATTTTTGCTGATTGGCAGTCTTCTGGTTCCGATGATCCCATCCGGCTTCGTGAGGATTTTCTGCTTTGCGGTGTTATTTGGGCTCGGCATGATAAAGATATTTGACAGTTATATCAAAACCCTGATTCGAAAAAACGGGGAACATGCCCCCGAGATTTCGTTTTCTTTTTTGGAATTTTGTTTTATTCTGAAGATTTATGCTGATCCGGATAAAGCGGATGCTGATAAAAGCGGTGTTCTCTCGGTAAAGGAGGCGGTATCACTGGGGACGGCATTGTCTCTGGACAGTGCCGCGGCGGGGTTCGGAGCGGGTGTCATGACCACGAACCCAGTTCTGACGTCTGTGATGTCACTTGTAATCGGGGCCGCTGCAATCCTTGGAGGAAGTCTGCTGGGAAACCGCCTGGCGGAAAAACTGTCTTTAAACCTTTCCTGGATCAGTGGATTTCTGCTTATGGCGCTGGCGTTTATGAAGTTTTTGTAATAGTGTTCCCGGATCAAACAGTAAAAATTCGTGTGCTAACATTGGCATGGCGGAGAGAAAGATCAGGCCGATCCACTCGCCCAGGCTTAACTGTACGGTTTCGAACATGGCAGTCAGAACTGGAATCTCCGTTACCGCCACCTGCAGGGATATGCCGAGGACCAGGGCGAGTATCATCAGCGGGTTGGAAAAGGGATTCATTCGGAAAAGAGATTTTTCCACACTGCGCATGCCGATGGCATGAAACAGTTCTGAGATTCCGAGCACCGTAAAGGCGTAAGTCTGAGCCCGCATCAGTATCTGCGGATCACCCAGTATAATCCGCAGGCTTTCAAGTGTGACGGGGGTATTATTTTGGCTCAGACAGCTCAAGGGAACGCTGAAATACGCCGTTAAACTGACGGCGGCGATCAGGCAGCCGTAGAACAGCGTACAAAAAAGTCCCCCGCCGGCAAAAAGACTCTCCCTGGCACTCCGCGGAGGTTTTTCCATCAGAATCCTGCGGTCGTTTTCATCTACGCCGAGTGCAAGAGCCGGCAGTGAGTCGGTAATCAGGTTGACCCACAGAATATGGCTGGCTTTCAGCGGTGAAGCGAGTCCGGCGATCACGGCGAGAAACATGGTGATGATCTCACCAAAGTTGGAGGACAAAAGGAAAAGAACGGATTTTTTGATATTTTCGTAGATTCCCCGCCCTTCCTCGATTGCCCGTTCTATTGTGGCAAAGTTATCGTCGGTAAGAATAATATCGGCCGCATTTTTGGCGACATCCGTTCCGTTTTTGCCCATGGCAATGCCGATATCTGCCGCCCGGAGTGCAGGTGCGTCATTGACGCCGTCTCCTGTCATGGCAGTGATGCAGCCTTTGCTGCGCAGGGCTTTGACGATACGCACTTTGTGTATCGGTGATACTCTGGCAAATACGCGGTAGTTTTCAATATTTTGGGCAAGTTCCGGATCTGTCAGATTCTCAAGTTCCTGACCGGTGATGCATTCTGTCCTGGAGTCTGCGATCGAAAGCTGTTTTGCGATGGAAAAGGCGGTGTCCGCATGATCGCCTGTTATCATCACCGTCCGGACTCCTGCTTCCCGAAAACGCCTGACGGCCTCGGGGACCTCTGGTCTCGGCGGATCCGACATACCAACCAGGCCTACGAACGTCAGATTTTCCTCTCGCGGAGAGGATACATCCTCTGACATTGCGAGAGCCAGGACGCGGAGTGCATCCCTGCTCATTGCCTGGAGTGCTGCACGAATGGCATCTCTGTCGTGTGCCTGTATGGGTTCTGTGCCGGTGGAGGTCAGAATGCGGTCACAGTGTGCCAGCAGTTCTTCGCAGGAACCCTTTGTATATGAAATTTTCCGGCTGCCCTTCCAATGCACCGTGGTCATCATGCGGCGGGTGGAATCAAATGGAATTTCATCGATCCGGCGCCTTTGCTCTTCCAGGTCTTCTTTTCTGAGACCCGCCTTCATGCCAAGATCCAGCAGTGCCGTTTCCGTGGGATCGCCGATGGGTCTGCCGTTGGAGTACATGGCATCGTTACACAGCACAAAGCCCTCAAAAAAAGCATGATGCCGGTCAGGATCCATGCTCTCCGGCACGTACGCGGTGCCGCGGGTATAGCATTGTACCACAGTCATCTGGTTCTGTGTCAGGGTTCCTGTCTTGTCAGAACACACGACGCCCACGGATCCAAGTGTTTCCACAGCCGGAAGCCGGCGGATAATAGTGTTTATTTTGACCATTCTGGAAACACTCAGGGCAAGCACGATGGTGACAACTGCAGGCAGGCCTTCCGGGACGGCGGCGACCGCCAGTGAGATGGCGGTGATCAGCATTTCAAGTATATCCCTTTTCTGGAGAATCGCAATGACAAAAAGAGAGATACACAGGATGACAGCGCAGATGCTTAAGGCCTTCCCAAGGCTCTCCAGACGCTTCTGAAGCGGGGTCATTTCTCTGGCCGGTTCTGCGATCATTTTTGCGATGCTGCCGATTTTGGTCTGCATTCCGGTGGCTGCCGTGACACCCTCACCACGGCCATAGACCACGCTTGTTGACATATAAACCGTATCGGGGACTTCTTTTTCCACCGGCACGGACTCTCCGGTCAGTGCTGATTCCTCAAGCTTAATGCTCGAGGAGGAGATCAGTTCAATATCAGCCGGAACCTGACAGCCTGCTTCCAGGCTGACGATATCTCCGACGACAAGGCTGGCAGCCGGTATTTTCCTGTATATGCCGTCGCGCTTCACGGTGGCTTCCGGGCTGGTCAGCTTTTTCAGGGCTTCCAGAGACTTCTGCGCCTTGCCTTCCTGTATCATGCCTACCAGTCCGTTTAGCAGGATAACTGCCAGTATGATAAGCGTGTCGCCGTACTCAGCCAGCATAACGGAAATGATTGCCGCTGCAAACAGGATAAAAATCAGTGGATCGTTCAGCTGTGCGGCGAATCTGGCTGCGGCCGAAGGAGGCTTGGGATGGTAAAGTACATTTTCTCCCTGCTCCCGTTTCCGCCGCCCGGCTTCTTCTTCTGTGAGCCCGCTTTCTGGATCAGTCTGATATTTTCGGCGGATTTCCTGCAAATGATTCTGATAAGACATGGCCCTTCCTTTCGTTTTCTATCCGTTAAATTGTTTCATTATATGTGGAAAAGCTTCAGGAGATACTGATTTTTGAAAGAAAAGCATATAGTGGTAGAAATAAAACGAAATGGCAGATATGATATGTTGAATGTATTATGGGCGGCCATGATCCTTCTGGGAATTGCCTACGGCGCGGCTACCGGCCGCTTTCCGGAGGTTTCTGAAGCAGCGCTCTCATCGGCAAAGGAAGCGGTGACACTTGCGATTACCATGCTGGGAATCATGGGACTGTGGTCGGGCATCATGGAGATTGCGACAGACGCCGGAATTCTGGAACGCATGACCAGGAAAATGGGTCCGATACTGTCTTTTTTGTTTCCGAAGATACCGAAAGACCATCCGGCGAGGGATCATATTTCTACAAATATGATCGCCAATTTCCTGGGACTGGGGTGGGCTGCCACGCCTGCCGGATTAAAGGCTATGGAGGAGCTGGCAAATCTTGATGAGGACAGAAGAAAGGGAAGAATACCGGGGCCGGTACAGTCAAAGGGGATAGCCAGTAATGAAATGTGTACATTTTTGATCATTAATATTTCTTCTCTGCAGCTGATACCGGTAAACATCATCGCTTACAGGAGTCAGTATGGAAGCGTAAATCCCACGGCGATCGTTGGTCCGGCGATTGCCGCAACACTGATCAGTACGGTGGTAGGGGTTGTGTTTTGCAAGATTATGGATAGGGGACGGAGAACATAGGGTTCTCCGTTTTCCTATTACATAAAAAATTTCGCTAACGTAAAAGTAGATGCTGCGATGCGACGCTGCAGGAGCGGATCTTCAAAAAATCTTAAATCGAATAAAATGGTATTGTAATACCAGAAAATACGTGCTACCATATAAGAACAAATGTTCTCGTTTTTGATTTTCTGATCGGCAATACAGATCGCCATCAAAGCAATTGGGCATTAATAATGGAAAATAAAGTACTTAGGTTAAGCCCATTATATGATAATAGTTCATCTCTTTGTGCATATGTTAAGGATTCAAAAATAGATCAGTATTTAGGAAATGACCAACTTTTATGGAAGTCTCTTGTGAATACAAAGTCAAGGTCTTTAATACGTATTGGGAGTAAGGAGAAGAAACAACCGACTCAGTTAGATGTACTAAAGTTTCTACGAGAAAAATATTACAAAGAAACAATTGATATTGTAGAAAAGATTGAGACGTGTGTGACAGAAGAAGCTATCGGTGCTATATTAGACAAATACAAGGAAATACTCCCAAAGAAAAAAAGAGATCTAATATTAAGATTTTTATTATCAAAAGTACAATTAATGACTGGAGTTTATGGAAAAAGGGAGGGGTAATATGTCAGTTAAAGGCGGAAAAGATTATCTGTACTTGATTTGGAAATCAGAGAAGTCCAGAAAACAGTACATTGTTGGACAGTTAACTAAAAATAGTCAATATGAATTTCGATATTGCGAGGAAGTGGAATCTGCAATCGCTGATGGGTTTATTCCCTTGCTTTGTTTTCCTGATTTAAATAAGGTTTATAAAGATGATAAACTTTTCTCGATTTTTGTAAGTCGGTTGCCCGACAAAAGAAGAAAGAATATTCGTGATATTTTGAATAAATACGGACTCGAAGAATATGATGAGTATTTATTGTTAAAGAGAAGTGGTGCAAGGCTTCCGATTGACAGTCTTGAATTTATTGATCCGATTTTAGACATGGAGAATGATTTGACACGGATTTTTTACATGGCGGGAGTCAGGCATTATCTGGATTGTGATGGGAAGGATTGTTCCGGAGCCGTGGAGGTTACCAGGGGAGATGAAGTTTATCTAAAAAGAGAACCAGATAACCAATATGATCAGAATGCAGTACAGTTGTTAGATGTCACAGGAAAAGTACTGGGGTACGTTCCGAGATATTACAGTGCTGGGGTAGCAGGAAGCAGCCCCAGCAGGAGCGAAAGTTATGGAGGCGTAAAATTTTGTAAATAATCTTGACAATCTGTCTTACGGATGCTATAGTATTTCAAGTATCACGCCGAAGACAGTGGGTGCCGCAGGGCATAAAGAGATATTCACCCGCCGAGGAGAGATCATTCTTACCTTAAGAATCTTTCACCCTCACTGTCGAAGTGAGGGTCTTTTTATATCTCGAAGCGTGTACAACAAAATAATATAAGGAGGTGCACCGTTTTATGGCAAAAGTAGAACTGAAACAACCGATCGTAGAAGAAATTGCAAACAGCATTAAAGACGCTCAGGCAGTCGTACTGGTAAATTACAGCGGACTTACCGTTGAGCAGGATACAATTCTTCGTAAGGAATTAAGGGAAGCGGGCATTCAGTACAAAGTGTACAAGAATACCATGATGAATTTTGCATTCAAGGGAACAGATTGTGAAAGCCTTGCAGAACATCTGCACGGAACAAACGCAATTGCAATTTCCAGGGAAGATGCAACGGCTCCGGCAAGAATTCTGGCTAAATACGCAAAAATGTACCCGGCTCTGGAAATGGTTGCAGGTGTAATTGAAGGCAATTACAATGATCAGGCTGGCATGCAGGCTCTTGCAAGCGTTCCTTCAAGAGAAGAACTGCTTGGAAAACTGCTTGGAAGCATTCAGTCTCCGATCACGAACTTCGCTCGTGTGCTTAATCAGATTGCTGAAGCAGGACAGCCTGCAGCTGCAGAAGAGTAGAAGTGAATTTTCCGGATAACGTTCCGGAGGGATATAATCAAAAAACAAAAATAAAATCATATGGAGGAAAATAAAATGGCAAAATTAACAACAGCTGAATTTATTGAAGCTATTAAAGAGTTAACTGTATTAGAGTTAAACGATCTGGTAAAAGCATGTGAAGAAGAATTTGGTGTGTCTGCAGCAGCAGGTGTAGTAGTGGCAGCAGCAGGTGCAGGTGATGCAGCAGCAGCTGAAGAGAAAGATGAGTTTGATGTAGAACTTGCAGAAGTTGGACCAAACAAAGTTAAAGTTATCAAAGTAGTTCGTGAAGCTACAGGACTTGGTCTGAAAGAAGCCAAAGAGCTTGTTGACGGAGCTCCGAAAGTGATCAAAGAAGCTGCAGCAAAAGCTGAGGCTGAAGAACTCAAAGCAAAACTGGAAGCTGAAGGTGCTAAAGTTAACCTGAAATAATCCGGTCATACAGCGAAAGCAAAAGAGCAGGTAGTCCATAAGGATACCTGCTCTTGTTTGTTCGTTTTTTAGTTAATCCATAACGGGTTTACTAAAGTGCATCAATCACATAACTGGCTTCCAGTGTGGAGTCGCCGATGGGAACCCAGGCAGAGGAAAGCTTCAGGATAAATGATTCGGAGGGTGTCTGTTCGGGATGCTCCAGGAATTGGATGATCAGCTGACAGATTGTCTTTTCGTTGGCGTCATAGAGGCAGGTCAGAATTTTTTTCTGCCGCTTTATCATGTAAGAGGCAGTGACAGCCTTTTCACTGATCATGAATTCCACGATGTCTTTGAATTCATTATAATGTTCCTGGTCCAGTGCGGCCATGAATGCATATTTGCAGACACCTTTGTTAAAAAAAGAGCGGTCTTTCAGCATATGAAAGGCTTCTTCAAAACGGGAGAAGTGCTGCGGTGATAAAAAGACGTGGGCTGCAATCAGTGCAGGGATACATTTTTCTCTCCATGTCATAATAATCCCTCCTCGGAATAAGAATTGGCTCCGAACGCCCCCTCGGAAGCAATCGCTTCCTCGGTGTTTGTTGCACTCACATGCATTCTGCCATGAGCTGATACGTCTGCGGGGCAGCCGATCATCTCTTGTCAGACTGCGCGTTCGTCGCTATGCGTTCATTGTAGCACAGTTGGATGGAAATCACAATTTTTAACGGTTCAGACGGCGAAAAATTGTGCAAAAGCGGGCATTGGGTGTGTTTGAGCACTTTCCACAATTTGAAATGTAATTAATTGTTGACATTGCATGCTAAATATGATACAGTAAAAAATGCACTATTATGGCAAGATATGCCTACTTCTGGGTGAGAGGCATGTGCGGTAATAAATTTTATATACACAAGGGGTGAAACGTCAATGGAGAAAAACAGAATACGTCCAATTACGACCGGGAAAAGTATGCGGATGAGTTACCAGAGACAAAAGGAAGTTCTGGAAATGCCCAACCTGATCGAGGTTCAGAAAGATTCATATAATTGGTTCCTGAAAGAAGGGTTAAAGGAAGTTTTTAATGATATCTCTCCGATTACCGACTACAGCGACAAGTTGAGCCTGGAGTTTGTTGATTTTACATTGTGCGAAGATGATGTCAAATATTCCATCGAAGAATGCAAAGAAAGAGATGCTACTTACGCCGCACCTTTAAAAGTAAAAGTTCGCTTATATAATAAAGAAAATGACGAGATTAATGAACACGAGATATTCATGGGCGATCTGCCTTTGATGACGCAGACAGGTACTTTTGTTATCAATGGTGCTGAACGTGTTATCGTCAGCCAGTTAGTACGTTCCCCTGGTATTTACTATGCCATCGCACATGATAAAGTTGGTAAGACACTGTATTCATCCACCGTTATCCCGAACAGGGGCGCGTGGCTTGAGTATGAGACGGATTCCAACGATATTTTTTATGTACGTGTAGACAGGACCAGAAAGGTTCCGATCACAGTACTGATCCGTGCCCTTGGAGTGAGCACTAATGCCGAGATCATAGAATTATTTGGTGAAGAGCCGAAGATTCTGGCAAGTTTTACAAAGGACACCTCCGAAAACTATCAGGAGGGTCTGCTCGAATTATATAAAAAGATCCGACCGGGTGAACCGCTCGCAGTAGAGAGTGCGGAGAGCCTGATCATGAGTATGTTCTTCGATCCCAGAAGATATGATCTGGCGAAAGTTGGACGTTATAAATTTAATAAAAAACTGATGCTTAAAAACCGTATTGCCGGACATATCCTTGCTGAGGATGTCATCGATACGATGACAGGCGAAATTATCGCGGAAAAAGGCACAGAAGTTACGAGGGAAATGGCGGATTCCATCCAGAATGCAGCCGTTCCTTTTGTGTGGATTCAGACAGAAGAGCGTAATGTCAAAGTACTGTCAAGCATGATGGTAGATATTACGAACTTTGTCGATGTCGATCCCCGGGAAGTAGGGGTTACCGAACTCGTGTATTATCCGGTACTGTCGCGAATTCTGGAGGAGAATGACAGTCTCGACGATATCAAAGAGGCCATTAAGAGAGAGATTCATGATCTTATTCCGAAGCATATAACAAAGGAAGATATTCTTGCTTCTATTAACTATAATATTCATCTGGAATACGGTCTTGGTAATGACGATGACATCGACCATCTTGGAAACAGAAGAATCCGTGCGGTTGGTGAACTGCTCCAAAACCAGTACAGAATCGGTCTGTCCAGACTGGAGAGAGTGGTCCGCGAAAGAATGACTACACAGGACATCGAGGGGATTTCCCCGCAATCCCTGATCAATATCAAACCGGTTACAGCAGCGGTGAAAGAATTTTTCGGATCTTCACAGCTGTCGCAGTTCATGGATCAGAACAACCCTCTGGGAGAGCTGACGCATAAGAGGCGTTTGTCTGCACTGGGTCCCGGCGGTCTGTCGCGAGACAGGGCAGGATTCGAGGTTCGAGACGTTCACTACTCCCATTACGGAAGAATGTGTCCGATCGAGACGCCGGAAGGTCCGAATATCGGTCTGATCAATTCACTGGCATCTTATGCCCGTATTAATGAATACGGTTTTGTTGAGGCGCCATACAGAAAGATCGATAAAACAGATCCCAAAAATCCGCGTGTCACAGATGAAGTTATCTATATGACAGCGGATGAAGAAGATGATTTCCACGTTGCTCAGGCGAATGAGCCGCTCGATGAGAATGGATATTTTGTTCATAAGAATGTATCCGGCCGTTACAGAGATGAGACTCAGGAGTATGAAAAGCAGATGTTTGATTACATGGACGTATCTCCTAAGATGGTATTCTCCGTGGCAACAGCTCTGATTCCGTTTCTGCAGAATGATGATGCCAACCGCGCGCTGATGGGATCCAACATGCAGCGCCAGGCGGTACCGCTGATGATCACGGAAGCCCCTGTGGTTGGAACCGGTATGGAGACCAAGACGGCAGTTGACTCCGGTGTCTGCATGACGGCCAAGAGAGCGGGGACGATCCTGCGCTCAACATCCAAGGAGATTGTGATCCGCTACGACGACGATGCCAGCACAGAGACGTATCATCTGACGAAATTCTTACGAAGTAATCAGAGCAACTGTTATAACCAGAAACCGATCGTGTTTAAAGGAGATCATGTAGAGGCTGGTCAGGTTGTCGCAGACGGCCCGTCCACTTCCCAGGGGGAACTGGCACTCGGCAAGAACCCGCTGATTGGTTTTATGACATGGGAAGGCTATAACTACGAGGACGCTGTACTGCTCAGCGAGAGACTCGTACAGGAAGATGTCTACACATCCATTCATATAGAAGAATACGAAGCAGAATCCAGGGATACCAAGCTGGGACCGGAAGAGATCACGAGGGATGTTCCGGGTGTCGGCGATGATGCGCTGAAAGATCTGGATGAACGCGGGATTATTCGTATTGGTGCGGAAGTCCGTGCCGGTGATATTCTGGTTGGTAAGGTGACTCCCAAGGGAGAGACTGAACTGACAGCAGAGGAGCGTCTGCTGCGTGCGATTTTCGGTGAGAAGGCGCGCGAGGTGCGTGATACCTCCCTGAAGGTTCCCCATGGGGAATACGGTATCGTTGTGGATGCCAAAGTGTTTACAAGAGAAAACGGGGATGAGCTCTCTCCTGGTGTGAATCAGGCTGTTCGCATTTATATCGCGCAGAAGAGAAAGATTTCCGTTGGTGATAAAATGGCCGGACGTCACGGTAACAAGGGTGTTGTTTCCCGTGTACTTCCGGTGGAAGATATGCCGTTTCTGCCAAACGGACGCCCGCTGGATATCGTACTGAATCCGCTGGGTGTACCATCACGTATGAATATCGGGCAGGTGCTGGAGATTCATCTGAGTCTTGCGGCCAAAGCCCTGGGATTCAACATTGCAACTCCGGTATTTGACGGAGCAAACGAAGACGACATCATGGATACGCTGGATCTGGCGAATGATTATGTGAATCTGAGCTGGGAAGAGTTCTCCGAAAAGCACAAAGATGAGCTGCTTCCGGAGGTTTATGAGTATCTGGATGAGAACAGAGAACACAGAGAACTGTGGAAGGGTGTTCCGATTTCCAGAGACGGAAAAGTCAGACTTCGTGATGGAAGGACCGGTGAATATTTTGACAGTCCGGTAACGATCGGACACATGCATTATCTGAAGCTTCATCACCTGGTAGATGACAAGATTCATGCACGTTCCACGGGACCATACTCGCTTGTTACGCAGCAGCCGCTGGGTGGAAAAGCTCAGTTCGGCGGACAGCGTTTCGGTGAGATGGAGGTTTGGGCCCTGGAAGCATACGGTGCATCATATACACTGCAGGAGATTCTGACAGTGAAGTCGGATGATGTCATCGGACGTGTGAAGACGTATGAGGCGATCATTAAAGGTGATAACATTCCTGAACCGGGAATTCCGGAATCATTTAAGGTTCTGCTCAAAGAGCTGCAGTCCCTGGGACTGGATGTCAAAGTGCTCAAGGAAGATCAGACGGAAGTCGAAATCATGGAGACCGTCGATTACGGTGAGACTGACCTGCGTTCTATTATCGAAGGAGACAAAGGATATTCATCCGATGAATCTTACGGGGAATATGGATTTTCCAAACAGGAATTCGCAGGGGAAGAGTTGATCGATGTGGAGGAACCTGAGGAAGAAGAGGAAATGATTGACCTGGAAGAAACTCTTGACGAAGAGTAGGAGGGTAACCAAATGGCAGAAACAACAAATAAAGAATCATACCAACCGATGACTTTTGATGCCATCAAAATCGGGCTGGCATCTCCGGAGAAGATTCGTGAATGGTCCCGCGGTGAAGTGAAAAAGCCGGAGACCATCAACTACAGGACTTTAAAACCGGAAAAAGACGGTTTGTTCTGCGAACGTATCTTCGGACCGAGCAAAGACTGGGAATGTCACTGCGGTAAATATAAAAAAATCCGTTACAAAGGCGTTGTCTGTGACCGCTGCGGCGTCGAGGTGACAAAGGCCAGCGTTCGAAGAGAACGTATGGGACACATTGAACTGGCTGCGCCGGTATCTCATATCTGGTACTTCAAGGGGATCCCGTCCCGTATGGGGCTGATCCTGGACCTGTCTCCGAGAACACTGGAGAAAGTACTGTATTT
This sequence comes from Ruminococcus gauvreauii, assembly GCF_025151995.1. Lineage (NCBI taxonomy): Bacteria > Bacillati > Bacillota > Clostridia > Eubacteriales > Oscillospiraceae > Ruminococcus > Ruminococcus gauvreauii. The sequence goes on along the minus strand of NZ_CP102290.1, from coordinate 1,762,900 downwards.
TGCAAACTATATTGTCCTGGATAAAGGGACATCTGAACTGATGTATAAGCAGGTGCTCACTGAGAAAGAATTTCAGGAAGCCCGTGAAACTTACGGAAATACCTTCCGCGCAGGCATGGGCGCGGAGTCCATCAAAGAACTGCTGCAGTCGATTGACCTTGAAAAGGAATCCAAAGAACTGAAAGCGGGTTTGAAGGAATCCACAGGTCAGAAGCGTGCCCGTATTATCAAAAGGCTGGAAGTAATTGAGGCATTCCGGGAATCCGGAAATCATCCGGAATGGATGATCATGGATGTGGTTCCGGTTATCCCTCCGGATCTGCGCCCGATGGTTCAGCTGGACGGCGGACGTTTTGCGACTTCCGACTTAAATGACCTGTACAGAAGAATCATTAACAGAAATAACCGACTGAAACGTTTGCTGGAGCTTGGAGCTCCGGACATCATCGTCAGAAATGAGAAGAGAATGCTGCAGGAAGCAGTGGATGCGCTGATCGATAACGGCCGCCGCGGCCGCCCTGTGACAGGTCCGGGTAACCGTGCGCTGAAATCTCTTTCTGATATGCTGAAAGGCAAGTCCGGACGTTTCCGTCAGAACCTGCTCGGAAAACGTGTTGACTATTCCGGACGTTCCGTTATCGTCGTAGGACCGGAGCTGAAGATCTTTCAGTGCGGTCTGCCGAAAGAAATGGCGATCGAGCTGTTCAAACCGTTCGTTATGAAGGAACTGGTTGCTAACGGTACGGCTCACAATATTAAAAATGCAAAGAAGATGGTGGAAAAGCTCCAGACTGAAGTCTGGGATGTGCTGGAAGAGGTTATCAAAGAACATCCGGTTATGCTGAACCGTGCTCCTACGCTTCACCGGCTTGGCATTCAGGCATTTGAGCCGATACTGGTCGAGGGTAAAGCGATCAAGCTTCATCCGCTCGTATGTACTGCGTTCAATGCCGACTTCGACGGAGACCAGATGGCGGTGCATCTTCCGCTTTCCGTGGAAGCGCAGGCAGAGTGCCGTTTCCTTCTGCTGTCTCCGAATAACCTTCTGAAACCGTCAGACGGCGGCCCGGTGGCTGTTCCTTCACAGGATATGGTCCTCGGTATCTACTATCTGACGCAGGAGAGACCGGGTGTCAAAGGTGAAGGAAAATCCTTCAAGAATGTCAATGAGGCGATCCTTGCGTATGAAAACGGAGCAATCACGCTGCAGTCTGTTATTAAGGTGCGCTGTGAAAAGACTCTGCCGAACGGCGAGACGATCCATGACAACGTAGAGTCTACACTGGGGCGTTTCCTGTTTAATGAGATTCTTCCGCAGGATCTTGGATTCGTTGACCGGAGCATTCCGGGCAATGAACTTCTTCTGGAAGTAGATTTCCATGTTGGAAAGAAGGGTCTGAAGCAGATTCTGGAAAAGGTTATCAATACACACGGCGCTACGAAAACTGCAGAGGTTCTGGATGATATCAAGGCAATGGGATACAAGTATTCCACGAGAGCTGCCATGACGGTATCTATTTCTGATATGACGGTACCGGCTGAGAAACCTGAACTGATCCAGAACGCACAGGATACTGTTGATAAGATCACAAGAAACTTCAAACGTGGTCTGATCACGGAAGAAGAGCGTTACAAAGAAGTCGTTGAGACATGGAAAGAAACAGATGATACGCTGACCAAAGCCCTGCTTGGCGGTCTGGATAAATACAACAATATTTTCATGATGGCGGACTCAGGTGCCCGTGGTTCTGACAAGCAGATCAAACAGCTTGCCGGCATGCGCGGCCTGATGGCTGATACAACCGGTCATACGATTGAGCTGCCGATCAAATCAAACTTCCGTGAAGGTCTGGACGTACTGGAATATTTCATGTCTGCGCACGGTGCACGTAAAGGTCTGTCCGATACCGCACTGCGTACGGCCGACTCCGGTTACCTGACGAGACGTCTTGTCGATGTCTCCCAGGATCTGATTATCCGTGAGGTCGACTGCTGTGAAGGCAAAGGTGAAATTCCGGGCATGTACGTGAAGGGATTCATGGATGGCAAGGAAGAGATCGAGAGTCTTCAGGAACGTATCACAGGACGTTTCTCGTGTGAGACGATCAAAGATAAAGAGGGCAATGTGATCGTTAAGGCAAACCATATGATTACGCCGAAACGCGCTGCCCGTATTATGAATGATGGCGTCGACGAAAATGGAAAGCCATTTGACAAGATTAAGATCCGTACAATCTTAAGCTGTAAGTCACATATCGGTGTATGTGCAAAATGTTACGGTGCCAACATGGCAACAGGTGAGACCGTTCAGGTAGGTGAGTCCGTAGGTATTATCGCAGCACAGTCTATCGGTGAGCCGGGTACACAGCTGACGATGCGTACGTTCCACACCGGCGGTGTTGCCGGCGGTGATATCACACAGGGTCTTCCGCGTGTCGAGGAGCTTTTTGAGGCAAGAAAGCCGAAGGGTCTTGCGATTATCACAGAGATCAAGGGTTATGCTGCAATTAAAGATACGAAGAAGAAGCGTGAGATCATCGTTACTGATAACGAAGAAGGCGTTTCCAAGACATATCTGATTCCATACGGTTCCAGGATCAAGGTCCAGGACGGCGCATTGCTTGAGGCCGGAGACGAGCTGACAGAAGGTAGTGTCAATCCACATGATATCCTGAAGATCAAAGGGGTACGTGCGGTTCAGGATTACATGATCCGTGAAGTACAGAGAGTTTACCGGCTGCAGGGTGTTGAGATCAATGACAAGCATATAGAAGTTATCGTAAGACAGATGCTGAAAAAGATCCGTGTGGAGAACAATGGAGATACCGAACTCCTTCCCGGTACACTCGCGGATGTTCTGGAATTTGAAGAACTGAACGAACAGATGATTGCCGACGGCAAAGAACCGGCAGAAGGGAAACAGGTGATGCTGGGTATTACGAAAGCATCTCTTGCGACGAACTCCTTCCTGTCCGCAGCCTCTTTCCAGGAGACGACAAAAGTGCTCACGGAGGCGGCAATCAAAGGCAAGGCAGATAATCTGATCGGCCTGAAAGAAAATGTTATCATCGGTAAGCTGATCCCTGCCGGTACAGGCATGAAGAGATACAGTAATATCAAGCTGGATACAGATCTGATAGTCGATGATGAAGTCGATCTGGATGAAGATTTTGCGTTTGATATAGAGGAGCTTCCGGATGATCTGGACGATGGCTCCATGGATATGGAGACGGATGAATCTGATGAAGAATTTATCGAGGTATCAGAGTCAGATGCTGAAGAATAACAGGTAGTTTTGTCTAAACAGATAAAGGAGTCCAAAGGTAGGTGGAAACACCGGGCTGGGCTCCTTTGTCGCTTTTGAAGGGCTGCCGGAGGAGATATATTTCATATGAAAAACAAAAAGTTAATCATTATTTTGATGGTATGTGTGGGGATTCTTGCTGCTGTACTTGCTGTTTTTTCGTTTCTGATTATGAAAAAGTCTGCGCAAAAAGAGCAGAAAGCGAAAGAGGCAGTGGAGGAAGCGCTCCAGGAGAAAAGTGAAGAGGGATCAGACAATACGGAAGAGATCATGACTCCGGAGCCGACAGTGGAAACCGGAGAGGGGGAACTGACCAATCAGGTCGTATTTGAGGAGACGGATGACCAGGTATTTGTGACGGTTCAGACCGCGAATCTGCGCGGGGAACCGTCCACAGACGCGGAGATACTGGCGACCGCCCCTATGAGCCGGCTGTTCGTGCGGACAGGGGTTTCGGCTGAATGGAGCCGGATCAAAGAAGGCGGGAAAATCTACTATGTATCAAATGAGGTGATTTCCACGGAACGCCCGGAAGCAGCGGGGGATGGAACCGTGCTGCCAGAGACAGAGGGGACTGCAGCGTCATCTGCCGGGAAAACGGTCATCATTGATCCGGGTCATCAGGGAAGCGGCGACAGTACACAGGAACCCATCGGACCGGGTGCGTCATCTACGAAAGCACGTGTGACGTCCGGAACCTCCGGCTGTGTTTCGGGCCTGGATGAATACCAGTTGAATCTGACGGTTTCTCTGAAACTGCGGGATGAACTGGTAAATCGTGGGTATACTGTTTATATGACCAGGGAGACCCACGACGTCAATATCAGCAATAAAGAGCGGGCGGAATTTGCAACGGAGCACGGAGGGGACATCCTGGTGAGAATCCACGCGAATGGATCGGAGAACAGCTCTGTCAGCGGGGCGCTGACGATGGCACCTTCGGAAGGGAATCCGTTCCTGTCTTCGGACTTGATTTCAAAAAGTCAGCTGCTGTCACAAAATATTATAGACGCTTATACGGCTTCCACAGGATTTGCGAGTCAGGGGGTCTACATCACGGATGAGATGAGCGGGATTAACTGGAGCACCATGCCTGTGACGATCGTGGAGATGGGCTATATGTCAAACCCTTCAGACGATGCGGCAATGGCAGATCCGGTCATGCAGACGAAGATGGTAAGCGGAATTGCCGACGGAATCGGCGAATATTTCAGTTGACAGTCTAAACGGCTAATTTTTACCCCCGATTTTAGTTACTATTCACAGTCCACCACCCACATGCGCATTCGTCGCTTCTTTGAGGCTCCAGTCTCGCTCCTTACGGAGCTAAGACTGCTTATGTGGGTGGAGTTCCTGCTTCGCAGGCTTGATATTGATGTACAGTCATCCTCTTACATGCAAGCATGACGAGTCTGCCTATATATCCATATCAGCTGTGAATAGTAACCGATTTTACGCAGTTTTTTCCGATTTTCCTTGACATCAGTTGAACTGCGGGATATAATATTCAAGCGTGCATGAAAATGCAGTTGTTTTCGTGCGCCTTATTACGTCAATAAAGCAGCCGCAGAAAACCCGCAGAATGCGGAGGAATCTACAGGAGGTGAAATGGAATGCCAACATTTAATCAGTTAGTAAGAAAAGGTCGTCAGACATCTGTAAAGAAGTCTACTGCACCGGCACTTCAGAAAAGTTTTAACTCTCTGAAGAAAAAGACAAGCGATATGTCCTCGCCGCAGAAGAGAGGTGTGTGTACAGCTGTAAAAACAGCTACACCAAAGAAGCCTAACTCAGCGCTCAGAAAAATCGCCAGAGTACGTCTTTCCAACGGAATTGAAGTAACAAGCTATATCCCTGGAGAAGGTCACAACTTACAGGAGCATAGTGTAGTTCTGATTCGTGGTGGTAGAGTAAAAGACTTACCAGGTACCAGATATCATATCGTCAGAGGTACACTTGATACAGCAGGTGTTGCTAACAGAAGACAGGCTCGTTCCAAATATGGAGCTAAGAGACCTAAGAAGTAAATCGAAGAGATAATCTACAGTATCACAAGGACACTATATTTTGTACGGTCATTCCTAAGCCCTGCCGGCTGCGGGGAAATAGATGGAATTTACCAGTGCGAACACATAGTAGATATCGGAACGTAACTGCAGTCGGATATCATGTGAGTACCTATGATTTAATCGAAGTCAATCAGCCCGCCGCAAATACGGCAGGCCGTAGTGATTAAGGAGGGAAGTAACGTGCCACGTAAAGGACATACTCAAAAAAGAGACGTCTTGGCAGATCCGCTGTACAACAACAAGGTAGTTACCAAACTTATCAACAACATTATGTTAGATGGTAAGAAGGGCGTAGCTCAGAAGATTGTATACGGCGCATTTACAAGAATTGAAGAAAAAGCTGGGAAACCGGCACTGGAAGTATTTGAAGAAGCAATGAATAATATCATGCCTGTACTGGAAGTAAAGGCTAGACGTATCGGTGGTGCTACGTACCAGGTACCGATCGAAGTAAGACCGGACAGACGTCAGGCACTGGCTCTTCGCTGGCTGACATTGTATTCACGCAAGAGAGGCGAGAAGACAATGGAAGAAAGACTGGCAAATGAGCTTATGGATGCAATGAACAATACCGGAGCATCCGTGAAGAAGAAAGAAGACATGCATAAGATGGCAGAAGCTAATAAAGCATTTGCTCATTACAGATTCTAGGAGGAAATCCAATGGCTGGAAGAGAATATCCATTAGAGAGAACCAGAAACATTGGTATTATGGCTCATATTGATGCTGGTAAGACAACAACAACTGAGCGTATTTTATATTATACCGGTGTTAACTATAAAATTGGAGATACCCACGAAGGAACTGCTACCATGGACTGGATGGCTCAGGAGCAGGAGCGTGGTATCACAATTACTTCAGCCGCTACAACCTGTCACTGGACTCTGCAGGAAAACTGCAAGGAAAAGCCGGGTGCTCTGGAACATCGTATCAATATCATTGATACGCCAGGCCACGTAGACTTTACAGTAGAGGTTGAGCGTTCACTCCGTGTACTGGACGGCGCTGTTGGTGTGTTCTGTGCAAAGGGTGGTGTTGAGCCTCAGTCAGAAAACGTATGGCGTCAGGCTGACACATACAACGTACCTAGAATGGCATTTATCAACAAAATGGATATTCTGGGTGCAGACTTCTACAATGCAGTAGAACAGATCAAAACCAGATTGGGCAAGAATGCGATCTGCCTTCAGCTGCCGATCGGTAAAGAAGATGATTTCAAGGGACTCATCGATCTGTTTGAGATGAAAGCCTATATTTACAATGATGATAAAGGTGATGATATCTCCATCGTAGATATTCCGGAAGATATGAAGGATGATGCAGAGCTGTACCATACAGAGCTGGTAGAGAAGATCTGCGAGCTGGATGATGATCTGATGATGGAATATCTGGAAGGTGATGAACCTTCTGTAGACGCGCTGAAAGCAGCACTGAGAAAAGGCACCTGCGAATGTGCAGCAGTTCCTGTGTGCTGCGGTACTGCTTACAGAAATAAAGGCGTTCAGAAACTTCTGGATGCAGTTATCGAATTTATGCCGTCTCCGCTCGATATTCCGGCTATCAAAGGTGTGGATATGGATGGAAATGAGACTGAGAGACATTCTTCTGATGAGGAACCGTTCTCAGCCCTGGCATTCAAAATTATGACAGACCCGTTCGTAGGTAAACTGGCATACTTCAGAGTTTACTCAGGAAGCATCAATTCCGGTTCCTATATATATAACTCAACAAAAGATAAGAAGGAACGTGTTGGACGTATCCTGCAGATGCATGCGAACAAGAGGGAAGAACTTGACAAAGTTTATTCCGGCGACATTGCAGCTGCAATCGGATTTAAAGTGACGACCACAGGTGATACGATCTGTGATGAACAGCACCCGGTTATCCTTGAGTCTATGGAATTCCCGGAACCTGTTATCGAGCTGGCGATTGAGCCTAAGACGAAGGCAGGACAGGGTAAACTCGGCGAATCTCTGGCAAAACTTGCTGAAGAAGACCCGACATTCCGCGCTCATACCAATCAGGAAACGGGGCAGACGATCATCGCAGGTATGGGTGAGCTCCATCTGGAGATCATCGTTGACAGACTTCTGCGTGAATTCAAAGTAGAAGCTAACGTAGGCGCTCCGCAGGTTGCTTACAAAGAGACATTTACAAAAGCTGTAGATGTTGACAGCAAATATGCGAAACAGTCCGGTGGTCGTGGACAGTACGGTCACTGTAAAGTTAAATTTGAGCCGATGGATGCAAACGCAGAAGAGACATTCAAGTTTGAAAGCACCGTTGTCGGCGGCGCTATTCCGAAGGAATATATCCCTGCTGTAGGCGAAGGTATCGAAGAAGCTATGAAGGCCGGTATCCTTGGCGGATTCCCGGTAGTCGGCGTACACGCAAATGTATACGACGGTTCCTACCATGAAGTCGATTCATCCGAGATGGCATTCCACATTGCAGGTTCTCTGGCATTCAAAGATGCGATGTCAAAATCTGCACCGACTCTGCTTGAGCCGATCATGAGAGTGGAAGTAACGACTCCGGAGGATTACATGGGAGATGTTATCGGTGATATCAACTCACGCCGTGGACGTATCGAGGGTATGGATGATATCGGAGGCGGAAAGATGATCCGCGGATTCGTTCCGCTGGCGGAGATGTTCGGATATTCCACAGACCTTCGTTCCAGGACACAGGGGCGCGGTAACTACTCCATGTTCTTTGACAGATACGAGCCGGTACCGAAATCCGTTCAGGAAAAAGTACTTTCTGCGAAAAGTAAATAGTTAAATTTGACTTGCAAATATTCCTGATTTGCAATATAATCAAGAATAGTAGGTCTCGTTTGAAACGAAAAAAAGAAAAGGCCCACAGGGCGCATGTTTTATAAGGAGGACATTCAAAATGGCTAAAGCTAAATTTGAAAGAACAAAACCGCATTGTAACATTGGTACCATCGGACACGTTGACCATGGTAAAACAACTCTGACAGCTGCTATCACAAAGACTCTTGCTGCAAGAGTAGCTGGTAACACAGCAACTGATTTCGAGAATATCGATAAAGCTCCGGAAGAGAGAGAGCGTGGTATCACTATCTCTACAGCTCATGTTGAATATGAGACAGAAAACCGTCATTATGCACACGTTGACTGCCCAGGCCATGCTGACTATGTAAAGAACATGATCACTGGTGCTGCTCAGATGGATGGCGCTATCCTTGTAGTAGCTGCTACAGATGGTGTTATGGCTCAGACAAAAGAGCATATCCTTCTGTCCCGTCAGGTAGGTGTTCCTTATATCGTTGTATTCATGAACAAATGTGACATGGTAGACGACGAAGAACTTCTGGAACTGGTAGACATGGAGATCCGTGAACTGCTCAGCGAGTATGAATTCCCGGGCGATGACACACCGATCATCCAGGGTTCTGCTCTGAAAGCTCTTGAAGATCCGAACGGAGAATGGGGCGACAAGGTAATGGAACTGATGGCTGCAGTTGACAGCTGGATTCCGGATCCTCAGCGTGACACAGACAAACCGTTCATCATGCCTGTAGAGGACGTATTCTCTATCACAGGCCGTGGTACAGTTGCAACTGGTAGAGTTGAAGCTGGTGTTCTTCACGTATCTGAAGAAGTTGAAATCGTTGGTATCAAAGAAGAAACACGTAAAGTTGTTGTAACCGGAATCGAAATGTTCCGTAAACTGCTTGATGAAGCTCAGGCTGGTGACAACATCGGTGCTCTTCTCCGTGGTGTTCAGAGAACTGAAATCGAAAGAGGACAGGTTCTTGCAAAACCAGGTTCAATCAAATGCCATACAAAATTTACAGCACAGGTTTACGTTCTGACAAAAGATGAAGGTGGACGTCATACTCCATTCTTCAACAACTACAGACCTCAGTTCTACTTCCGTACAACTGATGTAACTGGAGTTATCTCTCTGCCGGAAGGCACAGAAATGTGCATGCCTGGTGATAACGTAGAAATGACAATCGAACTGATTCACCCGATCGCTATGGATCAGGGTCTTACATTCGCTATCCGTGAGGGTGGACGTACTGTTGGATCAGGCCGTGTTGCTACAATCATCGAGTAGGCATTGAACACTTAATGAGTGCGAGCGTCAGCGAAGTGCGAATTTAGTGAGAAAGCCGTTCTTTGAGCAAAGCGAAAAGAACTGCCTTAATATTAGATAGTATAGAGTACCGCAAGGTACACTGTGTCCAAACGTAAGATGCCCCGGAACCGTAAGGTTTCCGGGGTTTTTCTGTTGAGTAAAAAAAGATAACCAATCACCGGAAATACCGGTCCAAAGATTTCGATATCCTTTGCCACATCCATATCTCTGGTAACTCCGGTTAAAATTGTCGGGGGGTATACCTGCTGGTAAATATAACGGAAAATATATGGATAGAAAGGCACTTCTTCGGGAAGTGCCTTTTTTCTGTCTATATCTACATGATGATTATTGACGTAATTTCGGGTAAATTTATGGAAAATTGATATCATAAAAAAGCAAAGATCCAAAAACAACAAAATGAATGAAAAAACAGTCAAAAAACAAGAAGAGTGGTGCAAATGATAGTGATATACTCTAAATGTAAAATAAATCAAATAATAAAAAATATATATGGTATTATTTGGAAAATTATAAAAATTTTTTGAAAGCAAACTTTAAGAAATGGAGGAGATATGGAAATGAAAAAAATTGCAGCGGTATTTACTGGATTTGATGCATCGTTATATTCTATCATTGACAATGCATTGCGGGAGAACTTGACGGAGGTTGACTATGAGTTGATTGTTCATGCAAATCCGAGTCTGATATCCGAAACATTAGAAGCTGGATATCCGACAAGGGATGTGGTCCGCGGATTGCTAACGGCCTTTGTGGATTCCGTGACAGAGGGGGCAGATGTTATTCTATCAGTATGTTCCACGATGGGAGATATTGCCAAAGCGGCTCAGCCGATTTTCGAGAAGATGAATGTTCCGATTGTCAGAATCGATGAGCGAATGATGGAATACGCAGTAATGAAGTATAAACGGATTGCACTTGTGGCTGCTTGCCGGACAATCATGGAACCAAATAAACATTTAATGGAAAAGAGCCTGCAGGAGATGGGAAGCGGGGCATCTGTTACCTATATCATCATTGATGAAATGCAGGGAAAACCGGGGCCGGAAGCTTCCGCTATCGCAATAGATGAGTTAAAAAAGTATACAGGGGAATTTGACGCAGTGGTGATGACACAGGCTTCGATGGCTCCTTTGACGGATCATATGTCTGAAAGTCTGGGGATTCCTGTCCTTAGCAGTTCGGATTTTGGAGCAATGGAAGTGGCAGAAATTCTGAAAGAATTAGAAGAAGGCGGTGAAAAATAAGTGAAGGCATTACAATATGAAGGTGCAAAAGAGCTGCGGTTTATTGAGATTCCTATCCCGGAACCAAAAGAAGATGAGGTAAGAATTAAGGTCAAAGCAGTTGCGATCTGCGGTTCGGACTTAAATGGTTATAAAGGAGTCAACAGTCTGAGAGTTGCGCCGCTTATTATGGGGCATGAATTTTCCGGAGAAATTGACTGCTGTGGTGAAAAGGTTAAAAAGCTGAAAAAGGGAGTGCGCGTGACAGTCAATCCGACATTGTATTGTGGGGAATGTGAAAATTGCATAAAAGCTAATTATAACCTGTGTGATAAAAAAACAGTTCCGGGCACAAGTGTAGGCAAAGTTAATGTGCCGGGGGCGATGGCAGAATATATCTGTGTGCGGGAAAAGAATGTGATTCCATTGTTGGACAGTATCACATTTGAAGAAGCGGCAATGCTCGAGCCGATGGGAGTATCGCTCCATGGAGTCAAACGTGCAGGCAATCTGAAAAATCAAAAAGTTGCTGTAATTGGAGCAGGTCCAATCGGCTTGATGGCGATTCAATGCATCTGCAATTTTCAGGCTGAAGAGATTGTTTGTATGGATCTGATCGATCGGCGCTTACAGGCGTCATTAGAATGCGGAGCCGGCCGTGCGATTAATTTAAAGGCGGATGCGCTGCCGGAAGAAAAATTTGATGTTGTATTTGACTGTGTCGGAAATGAAAAGACAATCACACAAGCAGCCCAAATTGTGAGAAACGATGGAAAAATTATTGTCATTGGTATGGCGGCAAGTGAGATTCATTTTCCCATTAAAAAGTTTGTTGCCAATGAATTCAAGATGTATGGAAGCTATCAATATCTGGATGAGATGAAAGAGGCAATGGAATTACTGGCTAACAAAAAAATCGATGTAAAAAAAATGATCACTTCAGTTCTTCCGTTGGAGAAAGCAGAAGATGCATTTGAGTCTCTCTGCTCGCCGGAGACAAAAGAAATTAAGATCGTACTTAAACCGTAGAGAAATGTGAGGGATAACATGAAATTAGGCGTAATAACGGATGGAATTAGTTTGGATTATGGAAAGGCACTGCAGATTATGAGGCAGGACGGACTTCAGTATGCAGAACTTCAAAGCGTGTGGGACAAAGAAATTGGGGATCATACAGAAGAGGAACTGAAATCAATTCTGGAATTGACAAAAAAAAATAATATGAATATTGCCGCCGTTTCCAGACATTTATTTATGGGACTGCCTGTGATGCAGACAGAGGTTGACAGTGAAGCCTATCAGGCTCAATATGCCAGACTGCTGCGGGCCATTAAGACGGCAAAATATCTTGGCGTCGATAAGGTCAGAACTATGAGTTTTAGTAAGATTACAAACATATGGGGCTACCATGGAGCTGATTCCGAGATGGCTGGTGATAATAAAGCCTGGGCACACTTTCTGAAACTGTTTGAACCGATTGTTCAGGCTGCAGAGGATTACAAGGTTACGCTTTTAATGGAGACGGCGGTGAATGCCATGGCGTTTTCCGGATATCTTGCCAGACGTATGATCAGAGATTTGGGAAGCAGTCATCTGAAAGTGCTTTGGGATCCTGGAAATACAATTTGTAATGGAGATGTACCGTTTCCGGATGCATATGAAGAGATTCGTGATGTATTGGGACATGTTCATATCAAAGATATCAGTTTCAGTCCGGAAAAAGCGATGGTCTGGAGCCGGCCGATTGGTCAGGGCGATATGGCTGTGTATTGGGAAGATATCGCGGATGCATTGAGAAAAGATGGATATGAAGGTGTGGTTTCGCTTGAACAGATGTATCGGCCGGATGGTAAAACATTATTTGATGGGTATCGGGAACAGGTGGGAGAATTTAAGAGAATATTTGGACAGGAGTAAAAGATGAAATTAGGAGCTATTACGAACGGAATATCACAGAGTTTTGAAACTGCACTTAAAATTATGAAGAATGATGGTATTTCCTATGCAGAACTCCAGTTTATCTGGGATACTGAGATTTGCCATCATACAGAAGAAGAAAATAAAGAGATGAAAAAGCTGCTTGATCAGTATGATATCAAAGTTGCCTGTATCATGAAGCATGTACTGAACGGAATGTCGGTCATGGATACGGAGATTGAGGATGAAGCCTATCAGGAACAGATACGACTGTTGAAAAAATCGATTGAACTGGCACGGTATTTTGGAACAAATATAACCAGGATTCAACCGTTTGCAAAACATAATGTTGTGTTCGGTGATGGGGGCGCTGATAAATATCTTTCCGGATATAATAAGAGCTGGACGAAATTCTTGAAATTATTAGACCCATGCTGTCAGATTGCAGAGGATGCGGGAATCGATATGGTGATGGAGACCGGAACCGGTTCATACATCCATACAGCTGCACTGGCAAAAAAAGCAATTGAGGCGCTTGGATGTTCAAGATTGAAGATTTTATGGGATCCTGCGAATTGTCTTTACAGTATGGAAGATCCGGTGCAGGCATATGAAAGCGCGGCAGATTACATTGTGGATGTACATATTAAAGACATCAGGATCAATAAACCGTTAGCGGCAATCACGTATTGCCCTCTCGGATATGGGGAAATGGCTCAGTATACAGAAGCAATAGCCGGATTGCTGAAAAAAAATAACTATGAAGGGGTTGTAACTTTTGAAAATCAGGTAATACCGGAAGGAAAAGCTGAACAGGAAGGATGGACACAATCTGTAGATATGTTTAAGAAAATATTTGGATAAGCATGTTCAGGATGGAGGGGTTTACATGGTACGGTATATTATAAAAAGACTTTTAGCGATGATACCGGTTTTGATTGGGGTCAGCTTACTTATCTTTTTTCTGTTGTACATTGCACCGGGGGATCCGGCGACGGTTGCTCTTGGTGACTCCGCAACGAAAGAAGAACTGCTGCAATGGCGTGTGGATCATGGTCTGGAAGAACCGTTTTTTGTTCAATATGCACAGTATATGTGGGGAATTATAACTCGATTTGACTTTGGTAATTCCTATATCACAGGAAAACCCGTTGCAGAAAGTTTGGTTGAAGCATTTCCAATTACAATTTTTTTAGCATTTCCAGTTACTGTGATATCAATGATCATCGGAATGCTTTTGGGAATTCTCTCGGCAAACCATCGAAATTCATGGATTGATGCAGTGGCACGCGTTGGCGGAATGATTGGTGTCTCTATTCCGGGATTTTGGCTTTCTTTGATGTTGATCTTGTTATTAGCTGTGAAATTAAAATTGCTTCCGGTTTCTGGCTGGTATGGTTTGGAATATGCAGTGCTTCCAATTTTATCTATGTCTTTATATGCAATTGCTATGCAGATGAGAATGACCCGCTCCTGCATGCTCGAATGTCAGCGGCAGGATTATGTAACAACAGCAAGAGCAAAAGGGCAAAGTGAACGCAAAATTACTTATCATCATGTGTTAAGAAATGCATTGATTCCGATTGTGACAAGCAGCGGACAGCACTTTGGATTTATGCTAGGCGGTTCTCTGGTTCAGGAACAGATTTTTACAATTCCTGCATTGGGAATTCTGATGGTTACCGCAATTAACTCCCGTGATTACCCACAGATTCGAGGAAGTGTACTTTTGCTTGCGTTCACATACAGTATTGTGAATCTGCTGGTCGATATTCTGTATGCTTATCTGGATCCAAGAATTAAAGCACAGTACATGAACGAGGGCAGAGGAAAAAGACACATGAAGCAGAGAAAAGCGGAGGTATAAATCGATGAACAAAGCGACAGATAGGAAAAAAAGATCTCCGCGCAGAAATAGTAATGCAGCGATTGTGTGGAGAAGACTTTTAAGAAATAAGACGGCTATGATAGGACTGATTATCTTGGTGATTATTACCCTGGTTTGTCTGCTGGCAGATGTCTTCGCACCTTTTGGCTATGATGAGCAGGATGTTATGTCGAAATTTATGGGACCGGGAGCGGAGCATTGGTTTGGAACAGACAATCTTGGCAGAGATATCTTCAGCAGAATTTTATATGGCGGAAGACTCACCCTGGTGGTTGGCTTTGGGGCTACTGGAATTGCAGCGGTGATCGGAACTGTCCTCGGGGCGCTCGCAGGATATTACGGCGGGAAAATCGATAATGTGATCATGCGAATCCTGGATGTTTTTATGGCTGTGCCAAATCTGGTACTGGCAATTGCGCTGGCTGCTGTTATGGGGACGGGGATCAAAAGCTGTATGCTTGCAGTAGGAATATCAGCAATACCGACATTTGCGAGAACAATCAGAGGACCGATTCTGGCGGTGAAATCTGAGGAATATATAGAGGCGGCAAAATCAGTAGACGCCAGCGATCTCAGAATTATCTTTAAACATGTATTTCTGAATGTTTTGTCCCCCGTAATTGTGCAACTGACACTTCAGATTGCAAGCGCGATTACAAATGCGGCTGCGTTAAGTTTCCTGGGATTGGGAATTGTACCGCCGACTCCGGAGTGGGGATCTATGTTATCGTCAGCCAGAACGTACATTTTGAAATATCCGATGCTATGTGTATGGCCTGGCCTTTCCATCGCTTTGGTTGTTCTGTCTTTGAACTTATTTGGTGATGGTCTGCGAGATGCGCTTGATCCGCGGTTGAAGGATTAAAGGAGGTGTCAGAGAAATGGGCGAAATAAAAAAAGAACAGCCATTGCTTCAGGTAAAAGATCTTGAAGTGTTGTATTCATCAAAAGAGATTGGCACATGCTGTGCGATCAATGGGGTGGATTTTAAGATTCATAAAGGCGAAACATTTGGGCTGGTAGGTGAAACGGGGGCTGGTAAAACAACGATTGCCATGAGTATTCTCAATCTGATCCCAAAACCGCCGGGACAGATAAAAAAAGGCGAGATTATTTTTAACGGGAAAAATCTTCTGGAACTGAACAGGAGTAAAATGAGAAAAGTCAGAGGAAAAGAAATCTCCATGATATTCCAGGATCCAATGACTGCGCTTAACCCAATTGATAAAGTAGGGGATCAGATTGCAGAAGTGATCTATCTGCATCAGGGCGTGACGAAAAAAGAATCGCATCAGTTAGCGGGGGAGATGATGGAAAAGGTAGGAATCCCGATGGAACGCTATCATGACTTTCCGCATCAATTTTCCGGCGGTATGAGACAAAGAATTGTAATCGCGATGGCACTTGCGTGTTCTCCGGAACTTTTAATTGCAGATGAGCCTACAACTGCGCTGGATGTAACCATTCAGGCTCAGGTTCTGAAAATGATGAATGAATTAAAGCAGACAACAGGTTCCTCAATGCTTTTGATCACGCACGATCTCGGAGTTGTGGCGGCGATGTGTGACAAGGTGGGCGTAATCTATGCCGGACAAATGCAGGAATATGGAAATGTTGAGCACATTTTTGATGAAACAGGCCATCCGTATACGCAGGGGTTGTTTGACTCGCTGCCCGCAGCAAACGGCACTAATACAAGGCTGAAACCCATTAAAGGACTGATGCCGGATCCGACAAATCTCCCGGAGGGATGTAAATTTCATCCGCGCTGCGAATACTGTACAGAACGTTGTAAAAAAGAAGTACCTGCGTTATACGAGGTTTCAAAAGGTCACTATGTGAGATGTTTCCGCGCAGAGGGGAAGGGGGAAATGTGATGGAGCCGTTGCTTAAAGCAGAAAACCTGAAAAAATATTTTTCAACATCACGCGGACAGCTTCATGCAGTTGATAATGTCAGCTTTTCGATTCAGAAAGGACAGACATTAGGGGTTGTAGGCGAATCCGGATGTGGGAAGTCGACGCTGGGACGTGTTCTGCTGCATTTGCTGGAAAGCACCGAGGGAAAGATTTATTTTGAAGGAAAAGATATCACGGTTGTTGATAAAAAAGGACTGACGGAAGTAAGAAAGCAGATGCAGATGATTTTTCAGGATCCTTTTTCCTCTTTGAATCCAAGAATGACAGTATCGCAGATCATAGCAGAACCACTGCTTATTGCAAAAGAACTGTCGAAAGATAAAATTGATGAAAAGGTCAAACAGCTGATGGAGCTGGTTGGTCTGGCAGAAAGGCTGACAAATTCTTATCCTCATGAATTGGATGGCGGAAGAAGACAGCGAGTTGGTATTGCAAGAGCTCTGGCTTTGAATCCGAAGTTCATTGTCTGTGATGAACCGGTGTCAGCACTTGATGTTTCAATTCAGGCACAGGTATTGAATCTGCTTCTGGATTTGCGCAGTAAGATGGGACTTACTTACGTATTTATCACGCATGATCTTTCGGTGGTCAGATATATTTCAGACAAAATTATGGTGATGTATCTTGGGGAAGTGGTGGAAATGGCGCCGAAAGATGAGCTGTTCGATCAAAGGCTGCATCCGTATACGAAAGCGTTGTTAGCATCAATTTTGGAGGCGAATCTTCATGTGAAACAGGAACCGGAAACATTGAAAGGAGAATTGACGTCACCGATTAATCCGAAACCCGGATGCAGGTTTGCAGCACGCTGTAAATATGCACAGGAGATATGCAGAGAACAAACCCCAAGGCTTACAGAAATTGGAAACGATCATTTCGTCAGATGCCATTTTTGTAATGAAATAAACAATATATAATGTAAAAGCGAAAGAGAAGGAGGTCTTCAAATGAAAAAACGATTGATCGCAGCAACAGCGGGGATTTTGACACTGTCAATGGCACTGTCCGGATGTGGAGGAGTTTTTCAGGGAAAAGAAGGGGGCACCCAAAACAGTGAAACATCGTCAGGGAGTACAGAGGATGGCGGAACCGCAAAAGATAGTATAGTGATACGGCTGATGAGAGATCCCGATCATTGTTTCACGGGGGAATATGCAAACCAGAATACACAGGAACCGGTACAGCGTATGGTGGTGGAAGCGCTGACACAGGAAAACTATACAGATAAAAGTCAGGTTGATCCTTTGCTCGCAGAGAGCTGGCAGGCAGACGAAGACGGTATGGGTGTCACGTTTCACCTGAGGGATGATGTTTATTTCCATAATGGAGAAAAAATGACGGCAGACGATGTAGTATATTCTTATGCGACATTAGCGGCAGACAGCAGCATTGCAACCGTATATCCATGGATTGACTTCGCAGGAACAGAAAAAGTGGATGACCTGACGGTTCATGTTCCGATGAATGATTTCAATATCACATGGGAAGACGATCTTCAGTTTGTAGGCATCTACTGTAAGAGCTATACCGAGGCAAATAAAGATAATCCGGATCTTTATATGAAAGGGTGTGTGGGAACAGGACCATACAGGATTGTATCGTGGACGACAAACGATAGTGTCGTACTGGAAAAAAATGAGGAGTACTGGGGCGAAGAAGCCATTATTGATCATGTAACATTCCGAGTGATTTCAGAAGCATCGGTAGCACTGATGGAACTGCAGACAGGAGGAATTGATGTTATCTTTGATGCAGAATATACGGACGCCATGGATATTGAAAATGACCCGGAAAGTGATTTCAGAGTCTATTCTCAGATGCAGCAGCTGCAGGCATTTTTAGGATTTAATATGCACAGCAGTCATGTTGCAGATATTAAAGTGAGGCAGGCAATTTGCATGGCAATTGACAGAGATGCATTGATTGCCGGCACGTTTGACGGTGCAGGCCATGTTCCCCTTTGTGTTGTTCCGGAAGTTGCGGAAGCCGTGTATTATTGGACAGAAGAAGACTATCCATTAAGCTATGATCCGGAAAAAGCAAAAGAACTTCTGAAAGAGGCCGGAGCAGAAAATCTGGAATTGACAATTCTGGCTGACAGTAATGATCCATTAAGAAAAGGTGCGGCAGAACAGATTGCAAATATGTTGAAAGAAGTAGGTATCACCCTTAACATTAAACTTCTTGACGGTACTGTCATGGGGGATACTTTGGTAAATGAATCCGAACAGTATGATCTATTTGTAAGAAGAAATGGTGGTTCTCCGGCGCCAGGGGGGGTTGCGGCTACTATCATTAATAATATTGGTAATAAGTGTCACCATGATGATAGTCCGATTACTGCTGAAATGATGGATATGCTGAATGAGATTACAACGACAGCAGATGATGAGGCAAGACTTGCACTATGGGAAGAATATCAGACACGATTCCCGGAAGAATGGCTATCTTATTTTCCGTATCAGCAGGGTGATAATTATGTCCTTTGCAGTAAAAGTCTTGAAAATGTGAAATGGAATACTTTTGTTTATAATATTAACGAATGGTATTTTAAGTGATATCATGGTAATATGATTTTGAGGGTGAACAGGTTCGTGATTGGAGGCTGCTATGAGGTATTCATATAAAGTTCCGGCGGAGGATCATTCCGGGTGGTCTGTTAAAACCGAAAAAGGGAATTTTGATGTTACATATATTACCAGAACCGAGATTGCTTCAGAAAAAGATGTAAGAGCATTTCATTGTCACAATGATATAACAGAAATCGCGCTTGTATATTCAGGAAAAGGAACAAGTGTAATTGGCAATAAAGAATATCAGATCGAAACAGGAGATGTTATTGTATACAATAAAGATGTTCTTCACTGTGACAAAAATGAGGAAGGTATGGTATTAAAATTTCACTTATGCGGGGTAAAGAACCTGCATATGAAGGGAAGAACGCCGGGAAAAGTTTTAAATGAATCCACAGGCTATGTTATCAGGAGCGGCAGATATTTTGAGTATCTGCTCCATGGATTTGAGATGTTGGAAGAGAGTATTTCATCCGGCCAGTCAGACGTCGCACAGCTGACCAAAATGTTTGTGGGCACATTTTTGAGGATTATTGATATTTTGTGTGAGGAGGGGAAAGAAGAGATGAATACTTCCGGTACCTATTCTCGGTCACAGTTGGTTTCTGCCATGAGAAAATATATTGATAAGCATTACCATGAAAACTTTTTATTAAATGATCTGACTGAAAAATTCAATGTGAATATGTATCACGCCTCAAGATTATTTACCAAAGAGATGGGTGTATCACCGATTGCTTACAGAACGCGGCAGCGAATCGGCATAGCACAGACTTTACTGACGGATACAGATAACAGTATATCAGAGATTGCCAATATGGTTGGTTACAATTATCTGAGCAGGTTCACGCATCAGTTTGTAAATATTATTGGCATATCACCAAGGGAATACCGTGAAACACGAGTTCAGATGAACAAATCATTACATCAACTTCAAGAAGAGTGAAAGAGGGTATAAACATGATTGCAATCACAGCAAAACAGATGATCAAAGAAGAAATGATCGGCAAATATCACGAATTAGTAAAAGAACTTGTTGAGAAGTCCTGTGCAGAAGAAGGCAATGTAAGTTATTGCAGTGTTCAGGACAGGGAAGATAAGAGAATTCATATGTTCTTGGAGATCTGGAAGGATCAGGAAGCAATTAATATTCATAATGAAACAGAACATTTCAAACGAATCATTCCCCAGTTTGCGGCAATGTTCGCTGGACCGGAAGAGGTGATTCTCTATGACGTAGTGTATTGATGAGGGATGGCAGACTGCCCCGGAACCGTAAGGGTTCCGGGGTTTTTCTGTTGGAAAATCTGATAAAAGACAAAATTGGACTATCCTTTTTGTCCGTGTTACAGTTAGTCATAGTAGAAAACGTTTTCGAAATTAACAAGGGGGAGTGACGGCATGGACAAAGATTTTCTTCTGATCCGGCAGATGAAGAGCGGCGATGAGACAGCGATGGACAAGTTCGTGCGGAAGTATTATCCTGTCATATTCAGGTATTGCCAGTATCATATCTCTGACCGGGCATATGGGTCTCTTTCCTTTGGATTGACACAGACGACAAACAATGATATAATTATAACAGTTATAAATATAACCAAGGGAGCTGATAGCAATGAAGTGGAATATTATCACGTATGCCAATCGTTTTAAACGAATGTATTTCCTGGCTTTTCAGCCGCTGGCATGCAAATATGGTCTGAATCAGCTTGAAATCGATATTCTGCTGTTTCTGCATAACAACCCCGACTGCAATACGGCAAGGGATATCGTAGAGAAGCGGGGATTTGCAAAGTCTAATGTTTCAAATGCGGTGGAGTCCCTGCGGAAAAAGGTATATCTGGTATCGAAGCCGGATTCGGAGAGCCGGAAGGTCCACAGGCTGTATCTGCTGCCCGAAGTTCATGCACAGATCACAGAACTGGCTGCCTGTCAGGAAACTGTATTCGCAGAGATGATGTGTGGGTTTACGGAGGAAGAGTATAATATGCTGTGCTCTTTTATGGGACGTATCGATGAAAATGTCGGGAAACTATTAGAAAAATTTGAACAGAAGAGAGGATAACAGCCGTGTATCAGTTTATAATTTGCTTTATCGCCGGCATCGGTGCAGGTCTCGGAACCGGATTTGCCGGCATGAGTGCTGCGGCGGTCATCAGTCCCATGCTGATCACATTCCTGGGAATGGAGCCGTATCTGGCGGTCGGAGTAGCACTGGCAAGCGATGTCTGTGCCAGCGCTGTATCAGCATACACTTACGGAAAACATAAAAACCTGGATATCAGAAATGGTCTTGTGATGATGGCATCCGTACTTTGCTTTACACTGGTCGGAAGCTACGCCTCAAGCCTTGTGCCGAGTACGGCGATGGGAGGTTTTTCGACGGTTATGACACTTTTGCTGGGAATCAAATTCATCGTACGGCCAGTCATGACTACCAGAAGCAGCATGGAACAGACGGATAAGAAAAAGCGCTTTATCCAGTCCGTGCTATGCGGTGCTGTCGTGGGATTTATCTGCGGTTTTGTAGGGGCAGGAGGCGGAATGATGATGCTTCTGCTTCTGACCAGCGTCCTGGGATACGAGCTGAAGACGGCTGTGGGAACCAGTGTATTTATCATGACATTCACAGCATTTACCGGAGCAGCAAGTCATTTTGCCATCGGCGGAGCGCCGGATATGAAGAGCCTGGTATTCTGTGTGCTGAGCACACTGCTATGGGCGAGAATTGCCGCCAGGTTTGCGAACAAGGCAGCGCCCGCGGTTTTAAACAGGGTAACGGGAGTTGTACTCACTGTGCTGGGAGCCGCTATTCTGGCGGTAAATTACCTGTAGGGGTACCCAATACTTCAGGCATTTTCGGATAAAATTATGAATCCGAAAATGCCTTTTTTATTTTTAAGAGAACGAATGTTATCAAAACGTTATTTTTATATGCTACGATCTTTCCTGTAATAGTATGGAGATAATTACTGGAAAGGAAAATGGATATGAAGAATCTGATTCTGGAAACAAAAAACCTGACTAAGAGATACGGGCAGCAGGCGGCGGTTGCGGGTCTTTCGCTCAAAATTGAACGAAACAGTGTCTACGGACTGCTCGGTCCCAATGGAGCAGGAAAATCGACGACACTGAAGATGCTTGTAGGACTTTGCCGTCCGACGGAGGGACAGATCTTTTTTGACGGAAAGCCCTGGAGGCGGGAAGACCTTGCCCAAATCGGTTCTTTAATCGAAGCGCCTGCGTTATATGGCAATCTGACAGCAGAAGAAAATCTTTTGGTTCATACCAGGCTTTTGGGAATTCCGCGTGAAAAGATCGATGAAGTACTGGAAACAGTTGACTTAAAAGATACCGGAAAAAAGAGAGTCTCGCAGTTTTCCATGGGAATGAAGCAGCGTCTTGGGATTGCCGCAGCCTTGCTGAGTGATCCCAGATTATTGATCCTGGATGAACCGACTAACGGACTTGATCCTTTTGGGATTCTGCAGCTGCGCGAACTGATTGCTTCCTTCCCGGGGCATGGGATTACCGTAATCCTCTCAAGCCATATACTGTCGGAAGTGGCGCAGGTAGTTGATGAGATCGGGATTATCAATGGGGGAAAACTCTTATATCAGGGGATACCGGCATCCGATGAGAATCTGGAAGAGTTTTTTACAGACGTGATCATAAAGGGGGTAAAATAAAATGAACGGTTTAACATCCGAGCTTCTGAAATACAAAAGGACATTCACCAGAAAGCTGATTGTCTTTATTCCCCTGTTTTTTGTATTGTATTCGCTGGTCATCCGATTATTGCTGCCGGCTTTTTTTAACTCGTGGGAGGGTATTCTCGATCTTGTTTTCAACTGGTGGCCATTCATATTCTTACCGCTGGGCATGGGGGTATTTGCCGTGTTAGTGGCAGCGCAGGAAAGAAAGTCCGGAAACTACCATGCGCTGCTCTCTCATCATATACCGCCGGTGAAGATCTGGTTCTGTAAGGTGGCCGGAATGGCGGTTTACAGTCTGCTGTCAACCCTTGTCTTAAGTGCTGCTGTTGTTATCTGCGGACTAATCACCTCTTCAGGGAGGATCCCCATCTTTCAGATACTTGCCGGGAGCATGGTCTGCTGGCTGTCATCACTTGTACTGATTCCCGTTCAGTTATGGGCGGCGACATGGAAAGGGGTATTCTTGAGCATGGGAATAGCGGTTGCAGGTATGTTTGCGGGTGTTCTTGCAGCGCCGAAATCATACTGGGCGGCTGTTCCGTGGAGCTGGGCGACAAGGCTGATGTGCCCGATCATAGGCGTGCATCCGAACGGAATTGTACTGGAACCCGGAAGCCCTCTTCTGGATTCTTCTGTGATTCCGGTGGGAATGATCCTGTCTGTGAGTACGTTTCTTTTGGTCACAGTCATTACGGGTATCTGGTTTAACAGGAGGGAAGTCAAATGATAAGAATATTATCATCAGAATGGTTAAAGACAAAACGGACAGCAGTCCGATGGATTACATTCTTTATGCCGGTGGTCACTGCACTTTGTATCGTCGCTTATATTCCGGGCAGAGCGGGTGTAACGGCTGATTTTATCTATGAAGGATTTTTTACTGTGTGGACGGCGGTCATCATACCGTTAGGGGCAGGGCTGCTTGCCGGTTTTATCATACATGAAGAGGAACTCGCCGGCGACTTTCACGGTTTTCTGAACTCGGAGGTATCACGGGACAGCGTGTATCTGGGAAAATTTTTTCTGTTGATTTTTTGTCTGATGTCCTGTACGTTTATCTCAACGGTCATTCTCTGTGCAGGCATGAATCTTGCGGCACCAGGGAACGGGTATTATGCTGTGTTTATGATGGCAGCACTTTTTGCTGTGATCGGTTCGCTCCCCATTCTGGCCATTCACCTGTGGATCAGTCTTTTGTGGGGGATAGGGGCGTCAATAGGAACCGGCATGGGAGGACTTCTGATGGGTGCGCTGATTGGGGCTACGAGCCTTGGAGATAAGATCTGGATCCTTGTTCCCTGGGCGTGGCCTGTGAAGCTGTCTATGTTTCCCGCCGTTTATTTACTCAGCCGGACGGATCTTGTTTTTGAGGATACAGTCAGGCAGATGATGACCGGGCTTGCGGCAGTGGTTATAGGAACTGCTGTATTTTTGACCGGCGGAATGATATGGTTTCGGAAGTGGGAAGGGAGAGCATAGTATGGGAGGCGGTACAGATTGAGCAGGATATTGATCATCGATGATGAGAGGGATATCGTCGTATTATTGGAGAAAAAACTGAAGGAAAGGGGGCATGAGGTGCTGACAGCGTACGATGGCAAGCAGGGCATGGAACAGGCGAAGAAACAGCCCGATCTGATCATACTTGACATTATGATGCCGGGAGCGGATGGATTTGAGGTCTGCCGTGCGATACGGGACGATGTAGTCTGTCCGATTATTTTTCTGAGTGCGAAACAGTCGGAGGCAGACAAGATCAGGGGGCTCACTCTTGGAGGCGATGATTATATCGTGAAGCCCTTTGGGCTGAGGGAGCTGATCGCCAGGATAGAAGCCAATCTGCGCCGTGAAAAGCGTTCTCAGTACCTCAATACAGAACATAAGCGCCCGAAGCTGTACTTTGGAACACTGGCTCTGGATATGCGGGAGCGCGCGGTCAGAATCGGCGGGCAGGATATTCCCCTGACAAGGAGGGAATATGACATTGCAGAATTGCTCGCACTCCATGCAGGGCAGGTTTTCTCCAGAGAGCAGATCTATGAAAAAGTATGGGGATACGATTCTGAGGGAGACAGTTCAACTGTGATCGAGCGGATTAAAAATATCAGGGCAAAATTTGCAGCTGTGACACCTGATGTTCAGTATATTTCGACTGTCTGGGGGATTGGATACAAATGGAATAAGTGACAGAAAGGGGGAGGAACAGACAATGAAAAACAGGCCGTTGGTATCACAGTTTCGTATCACATTTGTCTTTATTATTGCTGCCAGTATTGCGGCGTCGCTGATCACTTATGCAGTTACGGGAGTACTGTTTCTGCGTGCGCTGAATAGCAGTGAGATCAGGCCGGAAAATTATTATGAGCAGCAGATTCCGGACATTGAAAACTATATACGTGGAACGGGAGCAGCAGTCTTATCCGAAGCGGGTGAAAAAGGACTGAAGAATGTGTTTCCAGATGAGGGTCTTTCTTACCAGGGGGTAGATTCCGATGGAAATATTTTATATGGAACGTATCAGAAGCAATTATTTGAGAATAGGGAACAGCTCTTCAGCTGCCTCAATAAGACCTTCCGTGTTTCGGGAGACTATATTCAAGTGGTGCCTGTTATCAGCAGCAGCGGGAAAATCGAAGGGGCTGTTTCCATTGCCTATAAATTAAGTTTATTCGCCGCAAATAAAGATAAAGTGTGGCTGTTCATGACGCTGCTGATCATAGTGCTGTCCCCATTTATCTATGTCATTGTGTTTACGATCTTATTTTCCCGGGTATTTACAAATCGTATTACCCGCCCATTGAAACTTTTGATGGAGGGTTCACGTCAGATCAGGGAAAAGAATCTTGATTTTCATATCGATTATCACGCGGACAATGAACTGGGGGAACTGTGTGAAGTCTTTTCAGACATGAAAGAGGAACTCAGGGAGTCTCTGTCTGTGCAGTGGAAACTGGAACAGGAACGTGTGGAGATGGTCGAAGCCCTGGCACATGACCTGAAATCGCCTCTGTCTGTCATCAAGGCGTATTCGGAGGCAGTTTTGGATGATACCGAAGTTGATGAGGGACAGCGGCAATATCTTGCGGTCATCGAGGAAAATATAGAAAAAAGTATTTCACTTGTCCAGCAGATGCAGTATACTTCCGACCTCGATAACTCCAGCGTCACCCTGGAGAAAGTATGCGTGAATTTATCTGATTTTTTGGAACAAAAAGTACATCAATATGAACTGCAGGCGAGACAAAAGGAGATCACCGTTACTTTAAGCATTCAAGGCGACTTGCCGGATCACGTGCTGACCGACCGGGATAAACTGGAGCGGATTCTTGATAATATTGTATCGAACAGCCTGCAGTATACTCCTGCGGGAGGAATGGTCACCATATCGGTAAGAGAAGAGGAAAATATCGTTTTTTATCAGATCAGTGATTCTGGTATCGGATTCAGCGCTAAAGACCTGGACAAAGTTTTTGGGAAATTTTATCGTGGCGATGAGGCCAGACAGACAAGGGACGGTCACTCCGGCTTGGGACTGTATATCGTAAAGCAGCTGGCGGAACTTCTCGGGGGATCAGCTGCGATAGAAAATTCAGAAGGGGGAGGGGCATGTGTGAAGTTCTGGCACAGTGTTTAATCCAGATTAATAAATATTTTTTTCAGTCTTTTAACAATTCGGAAAATTATAAATGCCGTTCAACAACTGTAAAAGTTGCTTGAGCGGCATTTTGCACCCTTTCGTTACGCACAATGTCATTTGATAATACAAAACTCACAAATTGAGCATGGTGTTTTTGGGTAATATCATGGTTTTGCACAAAGAAATCATAAAAATTGTTGACAGCGAAATACTTTTGCCCTATATTTTAATTATAATTATTAAAGATAAAATTAAAAGTAAAAATAAAATAACGAAAAGAAGTATGCGATTGCAGACTGGCTCGCAGAGAACAGGATGCATTGTATAAAAAAGGAAGAATCAGGAGACTCAGAGGACGATATACACATCTGTGAAATGAAATTTTGCCGGCAAGCTGTTTTACAGACGCTGTCAAGTCTGAAGAAATGCCTGATACTGCCAAAGCAACCAAAAGGGTGAAGAAAGAAAAGGAGTAATGTATATGAAACAGAGAAAAGTGATCAGTATTCTGTTAACGGCGGCAATGGTTGTAACAATGGCTGCCGGCTGTGTAAAGCAGGAGCCGGCCGGGAAAGAGGCGGCGGCAGCTGTATCGGAGGAGGCAAGCGCAGACGATGGCGCTGATACCGATTTGGTACTGGAGCCGGTAGATATTAAAGAATATGGCGTAGCTCCAAAAATCACAGATTTTGTACCGGAGGATGCCGATACAAGTGGTACAAAAGAAGACGGAACACCATGGAAGATTGCATGGTCCAGTCTTTCAAACGCGGAGGAATCATTGGCACACATGACAGAGCTGATGGAAGGAATGTCAGATGAAATGGGTTTTGAGCTGGTGACTTTTGATGCCCAGGCTGATCCGCAGAAGCAGACCAGTGATATCAACAATGCGATTTCTCAGGGGTGTGATGCACTGATCGTTGCCCCTATAGATGCCAGCTCCCAGAACAGCGTCATGAAAAAGGCGAAGGACGCAGGCATGGTGGTGCTGAATGTCCAGAACACGGTGACAGATGAGGAAAGCTATGATTATTACGTAGGACCTGACGATACGGCGGCGGCACAGCAGGCAGCCTCTCTCCTTATGAACGCACTGCCCGATGGCGGAAAGATCGTAATGGTTGAGGGGAACCCGGGTGAGACTTGCCAGATCAACCGGACAAAGGGTTTTAAAGCTGTTATTTCACAGTATCCGGAATATGAGATTTTAGAAGAACAGGGCTGCCTCAACTGGTCCACAGCCGAGTGTATGAGTGTCATGGAATCCTATCTGTCAAAATATCCGGAGATTGACGGAGTATTCTGCCAGTGGGATATCGGCTGCGGCACCTGCATTCAGGCTGCGGAGGGAACAGGACGTGCAGACGATATCGCCTTTGTATCTGTGGATGGAACGCAGGCTGGACTGGATGCAGTAGCAGAAGGCGGATGCTGGAAGGGACTATCCATGCAGGACTTTGATACGAACTCGCGTATCCAGGTGCTGGCGGCACTGGCAGTGCTGAACGGGGACGGAGATAAAGTCGAGAAGATGCTGTATACACCGAATATTTGTATTACAGAAGAAAATGCAAAGAACTTTACAGCGGGCTGGTAAACAACTCCAGGAAGAAAATGTCCGCCCGGCGGCAAAAGTGATAAAAGAACATATCAAAAATATGTGAACTGACGAGTTATCCGGAGGTGAGAATATGGAACAAAAAGTTATGCTTTCCGTACAGCATATAACGAAAAGATTTGGAACGGTCACGGCGCTCGACGATGTATCTTTCGATATCTATGAGGGGCAGGTACATGGACTGGTAGGAGAAAACGGTGCCGGCAAGTCAACGCTGATGAAGATTTTATCCGGCGTTCACAAAAAAGATGAGGGAAAGGTGTTTTTTGATGGAAAAGAAATGAATATTAAACGGCCGCTGGATTCCCTGGAGCTGGGCCTTTCCATTATCTATCAGGAGTTTAATCTGATCGAGTCCATGTCTGTGGGTGAAAATATTTTTCTGAACCGCTTTCGTGAAGTGGGCGGCATGAAGAAAACGCACAGAGAAGCACGTGCTCTGCTGGACAGTATCGGGAGTACGATTGATACTCATACGCCGGTGGAAGATTTATCCGTATCTGAAAAACAGATGGTGGAGATCTGTAAGGCACTGTCCTTTCACTCAAAACTGATCATTATGGACGAGCCCAGCACCACGCTGACGAATGAGGAGATGAAGCGTCTGATCTCGATCATCAATGATCTTAGGTCCAAGGGAATCACCATCATCTATATCAGTCATAAGCTGGATGAGATCTTTGAATTATGCGACCGTGTCACAATTATGCGTGACGGTCATGTTATCGACACCAGGAATACCTCTGAGATGAACCGCGCGGATATGATCGCTAAAATGGTGGGCCGGACGATTGAAAATGAATATCCCCCCCGAGCTCAGAAGGTGGGAGAGACGATTCTGGAGGTCAGAAATCTGAATACGAAAAAACTGCACGACATCAGCTTCACGGCAAGAAGAGGAGAGATCCTCGGGCTGGTGGGACTGGTTGGAGCGGGAAGAACCGAGACGGTTCGCGCGATCTTCGGAGCAGACAAATTACATAGCGGCGAGGTGTGGCTGGAAGGAAAAAAACTGGATATTAAAAGCCCGTTGGATGCAAAAAATCACGGTTTTGGTTTTGTGCCGGAGGAGCGCAAGGGACAGGGCCTTCTCCTGAACTTTGATATTGCCACCAATATCTCCATGGCAGCCTTTGATCATTTTACGGACAAAGGTGTTCTGAATAAAAAGAAGGAGAAAGAAATCGTTGAGAAACAGATTAAAGCATTGGGAGTTAAGACGCCGGGAGCCGATGAGAGAATAGGAAACCTTTCAGGCGGTAACCAGCAAAAATGTCTGATCGCCAGATGGCTGGAACTCAATCCAAAAGTTTTGATCATGGATGAGCCGACCAGGGGGATCGATGTGGGAGCTAAATATGAGATTTATGTATTGATGAAAGAGATTGCGGAGGCAGGCGGCACGATCATTATGATTTCTTCAGAGCTTCCGGAAGTATTGAACATGAGTAATCGTGTATATGTGCTCTGCGATGGCCATGTGGCCGGTGAGTTTGATGCGGCGGAGGTAACGGATACTCAGGTTATGGCCGTTGCATTGGGAGAGGAGGGGACGAAGTGAAACGGGAAAAGAAACAAATATTAGGAAATTTCATAAATGATTACCTTCTGCTGACAGGAATTATTATATTGACATTGTACACCATCATAGCAGAGCCTGCGTTCCTCAATCCAGGCAATCTTTTAAATCTGATTCGTACGTTTGTACCTCTTGCGTTTGTATCCATTGGTATGACACTGATCATTATCGGCGGATACATCGATCTGTCGGTGGCCGGACTGTTTTCCATGATGTCTATCCTGGCAAGCATGCTCTCCAATCGCTTCGGACCAGTTTCCCTGCTGCTGATCCTGTTGGCAGGACTGATCTGCGGAGCGGTCAGTGCACTGATTCTGATCATATGCGGAGCGAGAAACAGTTCGGATGCATTGTTTATCACATTTGGTATGCAGACGGCATTTAATGCACTGGCGCTGTTGTTAAACGGAGGGCTGGCAGTGACACTTGAGCAGACACCGTTCACACGGTTCCTGGGAGCGGGCAATTTTCTTGGAATCCCGATGGTGCTGATTCTGTTTATCATAGCGGTTGTGGTGCTGCAGTTTTTAATGAAGAAGATGCCGGTGGGAAGGGCTGTCCATCTGGTAGGCGGGAATCCCACAGCAGCAGAGCTGTGCGGCATCAAGCCGAGCAAAGTGATCCTGTTGTCTTTCAGCGTAACGGGCGCCATGACGGCATTGGGAGCATACCTGCTTCTCTGCCGTGTGGGGACGGCGATCCCCACGGTGGGAAAGAACTATGAGACGAATGCAATCCTGGCCGTCTGTATCGGAGGGACCAGTCTCTCAGGAGGCAAGGGAAGTGTCCTGAATACGGTACTTGGTGTTATGCTGGTGACGATCATGTCCAATGCCCTCAATATACTGGGGATCGACGCCAATATGCAGAGTGTGTGGAAGGGTGTGATCCTGATTCTGGCAATCTGGATCGACAGCCGCAGAAAGGTCTGAGGGAGGTGTGATTATGAATTATTCCGTACAATTTAAGAAGTCGCTGAAGACACTTACAAAACAGAAAGCATTTCTTGCAGTCGTTGTGATCTGTGCACTGATGTCTGTGTTTAACCGTTACTTTCTGACTGCGCAGAACCTTTCTTCTCTGCTGTTACAGGTGACTATACTGTGGATCATGGCGTTTGGAGTTACGTTCTGTATTATTTCAGGTGAATGTGACCTGTCACTGGGTGCCAATATGTGTATCTGCGGCATCATTGCGATTAAGCTTCTGCCGTATCTGCAGATCTGGGTGATACTGATCATAGTATTGCTGGTGGGTGCTGCAGTTGGAGCAGTAAATGCATTTATCAGCGTCAATCAGGGGGCGAACTCCTTTATCGTGACGCTTGGAATGATGATGCTGCTCAAAGGGATCTGCCTGGTAATGACAGACGGAGCGCCGATCGCGGGAACCAGCAAGACGTTTGCGGCATTTGGAACAGGCAGCATTCTGGGTGTTTATAATATTACCTGGGTTGCGGTGCTGCTGTTTGTGATTTCCCTGTGGGTGATGAAGCGCACTGAATTTGGCCGAAACTGCTATGCCGTGGGTTACAGCAAGGATGTGGCGGCATATTCCGGTGTCGCTGTAAAACGTCATCTGTGGGTCACTTTCATCATATCGGCGTGCAGCGCTGCACTGGCAGGATTCTGCCTGTCCGCGGAGCTGAATTCCGGTTCGGCAGCTTATGGTGACAATACGGCGCTTCTGATTAACTGTGGTGTTGTAGTCGGCGGTACTCCGTTTAACGGCGGCTACGGCGGTATGGTACAGTCGCTGATCGGTGTGTTCCTGTTTGGGCTGCTGGAAAACGTGATGAACCTTCTGGCTGTTACACCGTATATGCAGATGCTGATCCGCGGCATATTAATTGTCCTGGTTATCGGCATGGACTGCTATGCACGAAAGAAAAAACGGGAAGATGTGTAATTATGAAAAGTATATTATGTTATGGCGATTCCAATACCTGGGGATACATCCCGGGTAAAGGGGGAAGGTATCCAAGAGATATCCGCTGGCCGGGCCGCCTGGAAAGATATCTGGGCGCCGGATATCATGTGATGGAGGAAGGGCTGTGCGGCAGGACGACATCTTATCAGATTCCGCTGGAGCCTTTTAGGAATGGATTCGAGACGTTTCCTATGATCATGGAAAGTGCGGCGGATGCAGATCTTGTGGTTTTCATGCTCGGGACAAATGACCGGAGGACGCAGATTTGTGCATCGCCGCAGGAGAGTGCTCTGGCGATGGAGCGCTATCTGCAGTTTATCAATGTGCCTGTACTGTGGTCTGGCGAACGTGCGCCGGAGGTCTTGCTGGTCGCGCCTCCGGCGATCGATGAGTCCGTTATGGACAAAGAAGCCGGGTTTTACTATGGACAGAAATCAGTGCTGGATTCCCGATGCCTGGCTGAGGAATATCAGATCCTGTCAAAGAGATATAACTGTTCATTTTTAGATGCTGCAGAAGTATGCAGCGCAAGCCAGGAAGATGGTGTTCATTTAGATGAGCAGGGACATCAGAGACTTGCGCAGGCGGTGTCCTGGAAAATCCAGAAAATCATTCCATAAGAGGATGACTCCGGTATTTCACCTATATTATTATTTATTAAATGATATATATAATGATTAATATTGACTTTACTGGCAAAAGAGTGCTACGATACCTGGGAAAATAAAGATAGGGTGAGAAATTATGGTAACGATGAGAAATGATATTACAAAAGTAAAAGAGATCAATATAGAACTGATTAAGACAGCACTTAAAAACCTGGGTACAGCAACAAAAGCTCAAATTGCGGAGGCTACCGATATCAGTGTGGCAACATGCGGCAAAATTCTGAATGAATTATGCCAGTCAGGTGAAGTACTGGAAGCGGCGGTGGCCTCCGGAGGATACGGGCGTCCTGCAAAAAGTTATGTGTACAACGGCAATTATGCATTCATTGCATGCATCTATGCTGAGATGGTAAAGGGCAGAACAAAAATCAGCACGGTTGTGAGTAACCTGCTGGGTGAACTTCAGGGAGAGACCACGCAGGAGGCGGATGATGTGACATATGAAACCCTGGAAGAACAGATCGAAGTCCTGATCAGAGAATATCCAAAGCTGCGGGCTGTGGCGATAGGAATTCCGGGATACATCACAGACGATGTCGTTGACCTCTGCAACTTTGTCAGTCTGATGGGTGTACCCCTGCAAAGCAGGCTGCAGGAGAAATTTCCCGGGCTGCGTGTACTGGTGGAGAATGACATGAACGCGGCTGCGTTTGGATTTTACCGAAGCGGAAGTGTGGAAAAGAATGCAACGCTTGCTTTTATTTATTCGCCTGTCGAGCCGGTAAAGAGGCTGGAGGAAAAGGTAAATGAGCAGGGAAATGAAAAACGTAACAGACTGCTTAATTTTGGCATTAACTTCGGAGCGGGATTTGTATCCGGCGGTAAGATCCTTCGCGGAGCGACGGGATTTGCCGGTGAAGTTGCATTTTTGCCAATGCCGCCTATTTCCAGGAATAAGACAGCAGAGGTGACAGTGGAGACTATGGCATATATCATCGGTTCTATTGTTCCGATTCTGAATCCTGAGATTATAGCACTCACAGGAGTTTTTTTTAATGCAGAGAATATAGAAAAGATCAGGGATAACTGTCTGAAGCTGATCAGTCCGCAGCACATGCCGCAGATTATGATGCGGGATGATATCCGTGATGATTACATAAATGGTCTGCTGAATCTTGCGCTGGAAGAGCTGGCGTGCAGTGTGGCTCTGGTTGAAAGACATATTTAAATAAATACTTAACAACTATTGGAGGAAAGACAATGACAAAATGGGTTTATATGTTCAGGGAGGGAAATGCGGATATGAGGAACCTGCTGGGCGGCAAGGGTGCCAACCTGGCGGAGATGACGAACCTCGGCCTTCCCATCCCGCAGGGGTTCACGGTGACGACGGAAGCGTGCACCAACTACTATGAGAACGGGGAGCAGGTCTCGGACGAGATCCGGCAGCAGATCTTTGCGGCGCTCGGAAAGCTGGAACAGCTCCAGGGGAAGACCTTCGGCGACGTCGGCGACCCGCTGCTGGTGTCGGTGCGCTCCGGCGCGCGCGCATCCATGCCGGGCATGATGGACACGATCCTGAACCTGGGACTGAATGATGAGGCGGTGGAAGGATTCGCCAGGAAGACGGGCAACCCCCGTTTTGCCTACGATTCCTACCGCCGGTTCATCCAGATGTATTCAGACGTGGTGATGGAGGTGCCGAAATCCTTCTTCGAGAAGATCATCGACGAGGTCAAGGAGGAAAAAGGCGTCCATTACGATACGGAACTGACGGTGGAGGACCTGAAGGTGCTGGTCGGCAGGTTCAAGGCGGTCTACAAAGAGGCGATGGGCGGGGAAGAGTTCCCGCAGGAGCCGCGCGAGCAGCTGATGGGCGCGGTGCAGGCGGTGTTCCGCTCCTGGGACAACCCGCGTGCGATCGTGTACCGCCGGATGAACGACATCCCGGGGGACTGGGGGACCGCGGTGAACGTGCAGGCGATGGTGTTCGGAAACATGGGCGACACCTCCGGCACGGGCGTGGCGTTTACGCGGAACCCGTCGACGGGGGAAAAAGGCATCTACGGGGAATACCTGATCAACGCACAGGGAGAGGACGTGGTGGCCGGGGTGCGCACGCCGCAGCCGATCACGAAACTGGAAGAAGACATGCCGGAGTGCTATGCCGAGTTTATGGAGCTTGCGATGAAGCTGGAGGAGCACTACCGTGACATGCAGGATATGGAGTTCACGATCCAGGAAGGGAAGCTGTACTTCCTGCAGACGAGGAACGGGAAGCGGACCGCGCCGGCGGCGCTGCGGATCGCCTGCGAGCTGGTGGACGAAGGGAAGATCACGGAGGAGGAAGCGGTGCTGCGCATCGAGGCGAAGTCCCTCGACCAGCTGCTGCACCCGACATTTGACGCGGGGGCGCTGAAAGCCGGGAAGGTGATCGGAAGCGCGCTGCCGGCATCCCCGGGTGCGGCCGCGGGGAAAGTATATTTCACTGCGGATGAGGCGAAGCTGGCGCATGAGCGCGGCGAGCGCGTGGTCCTGGTGCGCCTGGAGACATCCCCGGAAGACATCGAGGGGATGCACGCGGCGGAAGGCATCCTGACGGCACGCGGCGGCATGACCTCCCACGCGGCGGTGGTTGCAAGGGGCATGGGCACCTGCTGTGTCTCCGGCTGCGGGGAGATCAAGATGAATGAAGACGAGCGGTACTTCGAGCTGGGCGGCGAGACGGTAAAAGAAGGCGATTACATTTCCCTGGACGGGACGACCGGCAGGATCTACCTGGGCGATATCCGGACGAAGGAGGCCGAGATCGGCGGGAACTTCCAGCGGATCATGGACTGGGCGGACAAATACCGCCGGATGCAGGTGCGCACGAACGCGGACACCCCGGCGGATACGAAAAAAGCCGTGGAGCTGGGCGCGGAGGGGATCGGCCTGTGCCGGACGGAGCATATGTTCTTCGAGCCGGAGCGGATCCCGAAGATCCGCAAGATGATCCTGTCCGACACCCCGGAGGCGAGGGAAGCGGCGCTCTCGGAGCTGATCCCGTTCCAGAAAGGCGACTTCAAGGCGATGTACGAGGCGCTGGAGGGCCGCCCGATGACGGTGCGCTACCTGGACCCGCCGCTGCATGAGTTTGTGCCGACATCGCCGGAGGACATCGAGGCCCTGGCGGCAGAAATGGGCCTGAGTGCAGATGAGGTGCGTGAGAAATGCGACGACCTGCACGAGTTCAACCCGATGATGGGGCACCGCGGCTGCCGCCTGCCGGTGACATACCCGGAGATCGCACGGATGCAGACCCGCGCGGTGATGGAGGCTGCCATCGAGGTGAAGGCGGAACAGGGCTATGACATCGTGCCGGAGATCATGATCCCGCTGGTGGGTGAGAAGAAAGAGCTGAAGTTCGTCAAGGACATCGTGGTGGAGACGGCGGAGAAAGTAAAGGAGGAGAAGGGCTCGGACATCGCGTACCATATCGGGACGATGATCGAGATCCCACGTGCGGCGCTGCTGGCGGACGAGATCGCGGAGGAAGCGGAGTTCTTCTCGTTCGGCACGAACGACCTGACGCAGATGACGTTCGGGTTCTCGCGGGATGACGCCGGGAAGTTCCTGGACGCCTACTATAAGGCGAAGATCTACGAGTCTGACCCGTTCGCCCGCCTGGACTTAAACGGGGTGGGCCAGCTGGTGGAGATGGCGGCCGAAAAGGGGCGGAAGATGCGCCCGGGCATCAAGCTTGGCATCTGCGGGGAGCACGGCGGGGACCCGAGCTCGGTGGAATTCTGCCAGAAGGTAGGGCTGGACTACGTGTCCTGCAGCCCGTACCGTGTGCCGATCGCACGGCTTGCGGCGGCGCAGGCTGCGATTAATCATGAAAAAACTGCGTAAAAAAGAACAGGAAGGAATACTCCGTGAAGAAAAACGAAAAGAGTCAAGGATACGTTCCATGTGAAACGATATCAAAAAATCTGACAGGCATGGAACGTGTTCCGGTAAAAGAGAAATTTTCCTATGGACTTGGGGATATGGCATCCTGTATTGTTTTTACGTTGACGACGGCGCTCTCTACATACTTTTATACAAATGTTGTCGGACTATCAGCTGCGGTCATTGGTACGATTCTTTTAATTTCCAAACTTTTTGACGGTGTATCTGATATTATTATTGGCATCCTGGTGGATAAAACAAAGTCCAGACACGGTAAAGCTCGTGCATGGCTGCTTTGGATGACAATACCATATGGTTTAACTGCCGTACTGATGTTTTTGATTCCTTCAAATGCTACGGAACTGGTGCAGGCTGTCTATGTATTTATTACGTATAACCTTGCTGTAACAATTGTTTACACAGCAATAAATTTGCCTTACGGTACACTTGCCGCAATGATGACCCGAGATCAGAATGAAAGATCCAGTATCAATATCTTTCGTATGGTCATGGCCAACATTAGTAACCTTATTGTATCCGCAGCTACGCTTCCGTTGATTAAACTGCTTGGTGATACACAGAAGGCATGGATTAAGGTGACAACCATTTATGCCGTGGCCGGTATGATTATGATACTTTTGTGTTTTCATAATTGCCATGAACGCGTTAAAATCCCAGCTGCTGCAAAAGGAGATAAGGTAACGCAAAAAAATGCTTTTAAAGCAATGTTCAGTAATAAATACTGGTGGATGATTGGAGGAATGTATCTGATCTGGGCGGTATATATGACGCTGAACGGAACTATGATGACCTATTTTGCAGAATATGAACTTGGAAATCGTGATCTTATGTCCATGATGAATATTCTGGAAAAGGGGGCAACCGTGATAACCGTGTTAACAGTGGCGACGTTTATTAAAAAATTTGGTAAGCGTAACTTATCGTTGGCTGGGTGTGTAATTATGTTGATCGGTGCTGGTATGATACTTGTTATGCCAAAAAATATACCGATTGTAATGATCGGTGTATTCCTTAAAGGAGTGGGTATAGGACCATTTACAGCTTGTATTTACTCTATGATGGCAGACACGATTGAATATGGCAACTGGAGGACAGGAATCCGTTCGGAAGGATTGCTATACAGCGCAGCGACGTTGGGTTACAAGATTGGAAGCGGGCTTACCTCTGCTATGGTTGGGTTTGTCATGGATGCCACCGGATATGATGGCCTTACAGCTATACAATCGCAATCTGCACATGTGGGTATACAATTTTTGTTTGTCGGTATGCCTGTTATTATTTGGGCACTGATGACAGGAATTATATGGTTATACAGGCTTGATCATGAGTATCCGGAGATTATGCGCCAGCTGCAAAGGGGCGAGTATTCAGAAAAGGCATATTAGACATGAATACGGAAGAAAAGTGTTTTCTATGTTAGACTTATGCATTTAAAATATGCGGTGATAGCCAATAAAAGCACTAAGTCTGCGCAGCAGATGGCTTTGGCAGGGATATGAAATGTGAATGAAAATAAAAAAGGAGGAAGTATCCGGCTGTTTGAAAGCTGGGGCTTCTTCTTTTTGGTTTCCGGAGATTTTAAATACATCAAAACTGGAAATGATATTCCGCTTTTAAGAAACATATAAGTGATAAGTCACGGTAATAAGAGAAACAGTTGATAATCTGCATTGGGAATCCAATTGACAGGTTATCGTACCAAATGCTATGATAAACGATATAAAATGCCTTGATGAAACGGGGAAAAGTAGAATGCTGACAATGCGAAACGATATAACCAAAGTAAAAGAAATTAATACAGAATTTATTAAATCAGCGCTAAAAAGTCTGGGGATGGCGACGAAGGCACAGATTGCCGATACCACAGGGATCAGTGTGGCAACCTGCGGAAAGATTCTAAACGAACTATGTACAACGGGGGAAGTGCAGGAAGCGGAGATAACATCGGGTGGATATGGACGTCCCGCAAAATCTTATGTCTATAATGGTGATTATGCGATGGTTGCCTGCCTTTATGTGGAGACAGACCGCGGCAAAATAAAGCTTTCCGTGATGGTCAGCAATCTGCTGGGTGAGGTGCAGGAAGAGTATGTCAAAGAGATTGAGGACGTGACCTCCGGGACCATCGAAGACGCACTTGCAGAGCTTGCAGAGAAATATGACAAACTGAGAGCGGCGGCAGTCGGTATACCGGGTTATATTACCGGGGACAGAATCGGTCTGTGTAATTTTGCAAGCCTGATCGGAGTGCCGCTACAGAAGATACTGCAGGAAAAATTTCCGGACATTCGGACTTTGGTGGAAAATGACATGAATGCTGCGGCGTTCGGCTTTTATCAGAATAACAGCAGGAATGAAAATGATACGATCGCGTTCGTATATTCTCCGTTGGAACCGTTGACAGGGGTGGATAGACAGGACACGAAAGTACTCAGTAATGAGCAGAAGAGGTTACTGAATATCGGTGTTGATTTTGGAGCGGGTTTCGTTTCAGGAGGACGGATTTTGCGCGGGGCGACTGGGTTTGCAGGTGAGGTAGCATTTCTTCCGGCACCGCATCTGGAGAATCTTAACACGACAGAAAACAGGCTTAAGATGGCAGCACATATTATAGAATCCATTGTACCGATTTTGAATCCGGGGACCGTGGCACTGGCAGGAGGTTTCTTTGACGCGGAAAACATTGAGAAAATTCAAAAACAGTGTCTGGAGCTGATCGAACCGCAGCATATGCCGCATATTATTCTGAGAAGCGATATTCATGACGATTATGTCAATGGTCTGCTGAATCTTGCACTGGCAGAATTGTCGTGCAGCGTAGCGCTGGTTGAGCGCCAGTTTTAGGAGGATAGAGTATGAAGATGTTATACTTGTAACATATTAGAAAGTGGGGTGGAAACCGTGACTTTAAAGGATATTGTAGAGGGTGAATCAAAAAATATCGAGTTTAAAGTTGAACTTCCGAAAAAGAGTGAAAAATACGTGAAATCAGTGATTGCATTTACTAATACTGGTGGCGGTAAGATTGTAATTGGTGTGGATGATCAGACCAGAAACATTGTTGGAGTAAATGAAAAAGAAGTATTTCAGATTATGGATGCCATAGCGAATGCGGTATCTGATAGTTGTGAGCCACAGATTATACCAAACATTACATTTGAGACTATTGAAAATAAATGCGTGGTTGTTATCGAAATATATCCAGGAGAAAACGAATGACATTAAACATTATATGTCAGAGGCAATTGGAGAAGATGATCCAAAAGCGGTAAAAGAAGTTTCCGTTGAACAATTGTTAAACTGGAAAATATTGAGGAAATCAGAGGGGGAAATCCTTTCCACAAATGCTTTTGTTCTGCTAACCAGCAAATATTTTACATTTTCAAAGATACAGTGCGCCTTGTTTAAAGGGATAGAGAGGGATGTTTTTATTGATAAAAAGGAATATAGTGGTCCCTTATACGAGCAAATAGAGAATGCATATCAGTTTGTATTGCGCCATATTAATCTTGGAGTAGAGATTGAGGGGATTGTAAGAAAAGAAACTTATGAGCTTCCCGTAGGAGCTATTCGAGAAATGATTGTAAATGCCGTGTGCCACAGAAATTATATGGATAACTCCTGTGTACAGGTAGCTGTGTATGATAACAGAGTTGAGGTCACATCCCCAGGGATGCTTTACGGTGGGCTGACGTTAGAAGAAGCTATGAGTGGGCGCTCCAAAATTCGTAACCGGGCAATTGCCGAAGTTTTTAGCAGAATGGAAATTATTGAAGAGTGGGGAACGGGAATCCGGCGTATTTTAAATCGAGCAAAGGAATTTGGGCTACCGGAACCGGAGTTTCTGGAAATTGGGGATATGTTTAGAGTAAATCTATACAGGAAAGCCGATAAAAAGCCGATAAAAGCCGATAAAAAGCCGATAAAAGCCGATAAAAAGCCGATAAAAGCCGAAAGAAAAGAATTGGTACTAGCTTTTGTTGATAATAAAGGAAGTATTTCAAATAAAGAAGCCAGAGAAATTTTAGGATTAGCTGAATCAACAACAAAGCGGTTTCTGAAAGAGATGGTGAAAGAAGGTTTATTAGTTGAAAAAGGTGACAGAAGAGCACGAATATATTTGAGGGCAGATGATAAAAAATAATTCAGCAGATGCCGTACAATGACTATAAATATAAGTTATTGTACGGCATCTGCTATTTAAAAGCATTTGGAAACATG
Organism: Ruminococcus gauvreauii; assembly: GCF_025151995.1. Lineage (NCBI taxonomy): Bacteria > Bacillati > Bacillota > Clostridia > Eubacteriales > Oscillospiraceae > Ruminococcus > Ruminococcus gauvreauii. The sequence goes on along the minus strand of NZ_CP102290.1, from coordinate 1,722,605 downwards.
TTCAAAAGATGATAAAGCGGTTTTTGTTACTTTTACACAAAAAATCAGGAATGCTTTCGGCTGATTACACAGAAATACCCGGATTGCAGAAAAACAATTGACAAATCAGGAATTCGGAATTATTATGTAGATAACATATAAAAGATATTTTAAAAAGTAAAATCATAAGTAAATTAAAAATGAACTTATGATTGGCAGGATACGATCGGAGGGAGGAAAATCATAGGTCCTGTGTTCAGGTTAATGTGTTGAGTTGAAAGGTGAAAAAGTGAGGTAGAGCAAGATGGAAAAGTATAATCCGTTTGATAATGTGATTGCGGTTGTGGAGAATGCGGCACAGAAACTGGGATATGAGCCGGCAGACTATGAGGCGCTGAAGTATCCGGAACGTGAACTCCAGGTTTCGATCCCGGTCAGGATGGATGATGGATCAATTCATGTATTTGAGGGTTACCGTGTTCAGCATTCGACAACGCGCGGCCCGGCAAAGGGCGGTATCCGTTTCCATCCGGCAGTCAACAAAGATGAGGTAAAAGCGCTGGCAGCCTGGATGACGTTTAAGTGTGCGGTGGTCAATATTCCGTACGGCGGAGCAAAGGGCGGTGTTGTGGTTGACCCCAGGAAGTTGTCAAAATCAGAACTTCGCCATATGACGCGGCGTTTTACGGCGATGATCGCACCGATCATCGGCCCGGATCAGGATATTCCGGCGCCGGATGTGAATACAAATCCGGAGATCATGGGCTGGATCATGGATACCTATTCCATGTTGAAGGGACACAGCATGCCTGGTGTGGTTACCGGAAAACCTCTGGCGATCAACGGAATTCCGGGTCGTATGTCGGCTACCGGACGCGGCGTGATGTTTACGACAAAAAACATCCTGACAAAGATGGGGATTCCGTTTCAGGATGCCGAAATTGCAATCCAGGGATTCGGTAATGTGGGCGGAACGGCTGCGAGGCTGCTCTACAAAGAAGGATTCAAAGTTGTCGCAGTCAGTGATGTATCAGGAGGGCTGTACTGCAAAGACGGGCTGAACATATACGAACTTCTGGACTTTACTAAGAACAATCCGGATAAGCTGTTTGAGGATTATGAGGCGGAAGGGGTTGTACATATTACAAATGCAGAAGTGCTGGCAACGGAATGTACTGTACTGATACCCGCGGCGATGGAAAACCAGATCAACGAGGAGACGGCGGATTCACTCAGATGCCGGATTGTGATCGAAGCGGCGAATGGGCCTACGAGCCTGGAAGGCGATGAGATACTCTCCAGGAGAGGGATCACAGTTGTGCCAGATATCCTTTGCAATGCCGGAGGTGTCGTCGTATCGTATCTGGAATGGGTGCAGAACCAGCAGGCGATCTACTGGGAGGAGACGGAGACAAACTCCAAACTGAAACACGTTATGGACCGTTCCTTCGAGGAAGTATGTGAAATGGCAGAAGATAAAAATGTAAGTTACCGCGAGGCTGCATATATGATCGCTATTCAGCGGGTAGTTGAAGCAAAGAAGATCCGCGGAGTATGGCCGTAATATTTTGCTTAGTTTTGATAGAATAAATAAAATATATAATTATTAAATGGGATTAAAAGAAAGCTTTAATCCATCGATGATCTAAGCTGCAGCGGACGCGGCGGAGGAGGAAAAAAATGTATGTTCAAATTGGTGGAGAACACCTGGGAAGGGGATATGATATGTTACCAGTTTTTAATCCGATGACGGGAACCATCATCGACCATGTTCCGGCGCTGACGGATCAGGATATCGCACGTGCGGTGGATGCGGCAGTGGAAGGACAGAAGGAGTGGGCGGCAAAGCCTCAGACTGAGAGGAACCGGATCCTCAGAAAATTTGCAGAGATTGTGTTATCACGCAGGGAAGAGATCGGAGCGCTGCTCTGTTCGGAAAATGGAAAACGGATCGCGGAGGCGGAGGAGGAAGTTGATACGGTAGCCGCCCTGATCGAGAGTTACTGCGACAAGGCAAGTCATATCTACGGAAAATCTCTGCCGAACGGGACAGATGCAACGTCCTGCCACAATGATATCATCTTTACAAGATATGAACCGCTCGGCGTGATCGCATGCCTGCTGCCGTTTAACTTTCCGGTAGAGCTGTGCGGACACAAGATCGCACCGGCTCTCGCGGCGGGAAACTCTGTGATCATCAAACCGCCTTCGGACTGTCCGCTGGCAATTATTAAGATGGTAGAGTGTCTGCATGAAGCGGGTGTTCCGAAGAAGGCTGCTCAGGTGGTGACCGGCCGGGGGTCTGTTGTGGGTGATGCTCTGATCACGAACCCGAAGGTTGCCGCGATCACCATGACGGGAGGCACCGAGACGGGGATACATATTGCCGGGATGGCCGCCCGCAACCTGACGAGATGCTATCTGGAGCTTGGCGGAAACGATGCTTTTGTGATTCTGGAGGATGCTGATATTGATCTGACGATCGGCCAGGCGCTGGAGAGCCGTGTCAACAACGCCGGTCAGGTGTGCTGTGCATCCAAACGGTATATCGTACACGAGTCGGTGGCAGAGGAATTTACGAAGAAGCTGGTAGCAGCTCTGGAAAAACTGAAGATCGGTGACCCGACGGACCGTTCAAACGATGTTGGCGGCATGATCTCAGAAGATGCGAGAAATGAAGTAGTTGATCAGATTCGCCACACGGTGAAGCAGGGTGCAAAACTTGTATACGGCGGTGAGGCATGGGGGAAAAACTTTATGTCACCGGCAGTACTGACGGGTGTCACCGGGGATATGGATGTGGCAAAAGATATGGAGATCTTCGGCTCCGTATTTCCGATTATCACATTCAAGACGATCGAAGAGGCAGCCGCACTTGTGAATAACTGTCCGTATGGACTGAACAGCGCCGTGTTTTCGAGAGATATGACAAAGGCGATCTCATTTGCGGAACATATTCAGGCGGGGAGTGCTGTCATCAACGGCGGCGGCAATTACCGCACGGCAGCGATGCCGTTCGGCGGATATAAGAAGAGCGGCATCGGAAGAGAGGGATCTTCGGAGACGCTGAAAGAATTTCTTCAGGAGAAATCCTATGTGTTAAAAGACGCAATGGGTCAATTTTAGGACGGGAGGCAACAGATATGATGAAAATTGGTCTGAATACAAATACATTTCCCGGTGAGACGCTGGATGTGCTGATACCGCTGGCAAAAGACTTCGGGATCCGCCATCTGGAACTTTGGGGCTCGAATCTGGAGCCGAACGGGAAAGAAAGTGTGAACTTCTATGCCTTCTCGGATAAAAACCTGAGAAAGGCAAAAGAACAGGTCGAGGCTGCGGGGATGACCGTGGGTGCTCTCTCCTCCGGGCTCGGGCTGGATACGCAGATGACAAGTGATCCGGAATTATTTTCACAGGAACTGGTGACGACAGTGGAGGCAGCGGCATTTTTTGGGGCAAAGGTCGTGAATCATTATTCCGATAAGATTCAGCCGGGACTCACACCGGAGATCGAACGGCTGCACCAGTACTTCGATGCGGCGGTAAAACGAGCAGAAGAACTCGGTGTCATCCTGGCACTGGAAAATGAAGCCGGAGATGCCAGCCGGACACCGGAAAATATGCTGAAGATCGTCGAATCCTTTGATTCCCCGAACTTTAAGACAAATTTCGATGCGACAAACTACTACCATGCATCCTGCGAGGCATTTCCTTATGCATACGAACTGCTGCAGAAGCATATCGCATACGTACATATCAAGAACGGAAGACTTTACCGGCCGGGCGGTTTCTGCCCGGATACGAAATGGTTCGGCGGGGCGATGACGTGTGAGCCGGGGACGATCTACTACTGTGAAGCCAAGGACGGTGTTGTAAATATTGACGGTCTGGTACACAGGCTCGCACAGGACGGATATCAGGGCATGTGTACCCTGGAGCCGCACACGACGCGGGAAAATGCCATCCGTGCGATTCACGGTGAGGTTCGTTACCTCAGGGCGACTGATTTATTCGAATGATACGAAAAGGGGTGTGAAGGAATGGACGTGGCAACGTTAGAATATATCCGCGGGTTAAAGCCGGCTCCTCACGCGGACGGACGTGAGCTGGTGAAAAAAGGAATCGAGATTGGAAACAGTTTTGAGGCACCGCTCACCTGGTATGAGGGCTATGCGAATCATATGGAATTTAAAAAGGCGTGTCAGCGGGAAGGCAGGATCTACTGGTGTCTGCTGATGGGACTTGCGACGCTTGCGGACGAGGTAGATGCTGTTAAACAGATTTATGAATTCCAGGAGCGGACCGGATTTAAGCTTGGATCCATGCTGCACATCCCAAGCGGAAATGTGGCCCTGCCGAAAGAATACAGGGAAAATGCTCCCAAGACCACAAGTTTTATGCTGGAGAGCCTGGAGGACTGGATGGCACTCAGGAATGCGGCACCGATCGATATCAGCCTGAACGACCACCATCTGGTTTGCCCGAATTCTATCGAGACGACGGTAAATGCACTGAAAGCAGGGGCGGTCCGGGTCGGTTCTTTCGGACAGTTCCTGTGGGACTACCCGGGATTCACCGACGATGTGAAGCGCTATTCGGATATGGTCACTTCCCTCGGGATCATGGCAAGCAAACGGGATGATATGTTTGCGGTGGAGACATATCTGGACGACAGCTTCCCCGGGTATTTCATGGATTGTGCTTCGTACGTGGGCTATGCGCTGCTTGAGCATTATATCTGTACGAAACTGTGCGGTGCGAGATACGTGATCTCTTTCGGCGGACTTCTGAGCGAGGGGAACACAAGAATCGCCGTGGCACTGGCACTGCATGAGCTGATGAGCACGGAGGAACAGCCGGTGCTCACCTATATCAACGGATCCACCAATATGCAGTGGGATCATGACATCCACGGCAACTACGGGTTTGCGGCGCAGGAGATGCTGCTGGAAATCTGTGCTGAGAAAAAGTTCCACATGGCGCTTGCTATTAACCCGGTGTCGATCACGGAAAAGATTGCCGTGCCGACGCTGCAGGAGCTGCTGGATATCTACAGCTGCGGCAAGCGCGTGGAAGAAAAAGCGGATGAGTGGATGCCGCTGATCGACTGGACACCGATCATCGAGATGAAGGATGTGATGGTGAAGGAGGCGAAGACATATTTCCACAATGCCATGTCGGCGTTCAAAGAGGCTGGCATTGATACGGAAGATCCGCTGGAAATGCTGCTGCTGCTGAAAAAATTCGCACCGCAGAAACTGGAAAAGGCATTTCATTCCTCTACGGTAAACGGTCAGAATGAAGAAGTCATTCCTTTTTATCCCACAGTCCTCGGACGTCAGACGAATGAGATGCGTGATGAGATCATACAGGAGCTGAAGGAAGAAGGACTTGCCGGAAGCCTTGCCGGGAAAAAGATTGTAATCGCATCAGGAGACGCGCATGCGTACGGTCTGCAGCTGGTAGACGGAGTGCTGCGTGAGATGGGGGCTGTTACGATCAACATCGGAGTGGATATGGATCCGATTGATCTGCTGGATGCCGCGGATGAAGACGGGACACCATACGTGGGCGTCAGCTGCCATAACGGTCAGGCACTGGATTACGGAAAACAGCTGCTCGAGCTTGCCCGTGAGAGGGGAAGAGAATACATCTTTTTCATGGGCGGAAAATTGAATACCATCTTGCCGGGAGATGCGGAGCCGACAGAAGTCGGGCCGATGCTCTGTGACATGGGAATACAGGGAGACAATGACATAAAAACAACGGTTGTGCTGATCAGCAATCACAGCCGATAGAGAAGGAGTGTGTGGAAAATGTTGGCTTCACCTAAAGTAATGATGGCGGATGCACAGAAAAAAGGATACGCGGTACCGGCATTTAACTATTATAACCTGGATGTGCTGTTTGCCGTACTGGAAGCAGCCGAGGAGGAGGATGCACCTGTGATTGTACAGCCGTACAGTGCATACGTTCCATTCCTGCACCATGAGGTTCTGGCAAAGGCGAGTCTGGAGGCGATTGCACAGAGCAGGACGTGTGCATACCTGCATCTGGACCATGCGACGGACTATGAGCTGATCATGCGCTGCATCGGCAGTGACTATACTTCTGTGATGGTGGACGGATCGGCACTGCCTCTGGATGAAAACATTGCGCTGACAAAATCAGTGGTAAAGGTGGCGAAATCAGCCGGAATCTATACAGAAGCGGAACTGGGAAGAATCTTCCGGGTCGGAGTGGATGATGACCAGATGGATGACGGTGACGAGACCGCCAGAGTAGAAGACTGTGTGCGTATGGTTGAAGAGACGGGAGTATGTTCTCTGGCTCCGGCAGTCGGGACGGCGCACGGGGTCTACACGAAGCCGCCGAAGATCAACTTTGAGCGTATCAGGGAGATCAGGGCAGCTGTGGATGTGCCGCTGGTACTGCACGGCGGTTCCGGAACACCGGATGAGATGATCCGCGAGGCGATCTCCTGCGGAATCAGCAAGATCAATGTGGGAACGGAACTGAAGTATGCGTGGTCCGGCGCTATGAAGGAAATGTTTAATAAAGGTGAAAAAGAACCAAGAGTATGTTCGGCGTATGCCCGTGAACAGGTGAAGGAGGTAGCGAAGAAGAAACTGCGCCTGTTCGGAACAAGCGGACATCACCGTGACATTGTGGAACAGGGAGGGCTGTTATGATGGAAATGATGCGTGGAACGAAATTTAATAAAAACGGAGTCGGACAGGAGAGATGTCCCGTCGTTCAGGTGCCGAAACCTGAGATCACAAGACCGGATGAAGTCCTGATCCGCATTGAGGCGGTGAGCATCTGCGGTACGGATGTGCGGGCACTGGCAAATCCTCCGGCATTTGACTTCGTGGACGGTATCGTAGTAGGCCATGAGGGCTGCGGTATCGTCGAGGCAGTCGGAGACGATGTGACAAATTGTAAGGTTGGGGACAAGGTTGTCGTTCACCCGAATATCTGGTGCGGAAAATGTGAGCCGTGCCGTACCGGACATATTAATCTTTGCGAAAACTTCCGCCATATCGGAGACCGTATAGACGGTGCAATGGCTGAATATCTCTGTATCGAGGAGCGGATGGTTTACGTGATCGACAGCGAGGTGCCTTCTTATATCGGTGCGCTGACAGAGCCGCTGGCGTGCGTGTTAAACGGCACAACAACCGTAAAAGCCAAGCCCGGTGATGAAGTGGTTGTACTGGGCGGGGGACCGATCGGTTTGATCTTTGCGATGCTCTACAAGGCGGCAGGTGCGCACGTGACTGTATCCGAGCCGATGGAATACCGCAGGGATCTGGCCCTGAAGCTGGGATGTGATGTGACCGTTAACCCCAAAGAGAGAGATCTTGAGACAGAACTTCGAGCATACGCACCCGAAGGCGCTGACATCGTGGTGGATGCAGTCGGCGTGATGCTCCCGGTCGCTGTACAGATCGCCCGAAAGGGAGGACAGATCGTGGTGTTCGGCGTCAATCAGACAGCGCAGGTGACAATCCCGCAGTACCCGATCACAGAAAAGGAACTTACGATACGCGGCACGTATATCACGAAGGGAACCTTCCCGCTGGCGATCAGGATAATAGAAAACAAGCTGATTCCGATCGATAAGCTGATCACTCACAGACTGCCGCTTGAGCAGCTGCTGGACGGTATCGATCTGATGGTAAAAGGTATGGCAGGTAAAATAGTGATTGAAATCTAACGTACAGAAAGGCGGATGACATTATGACATACCATCTGACCTATGATTTTGGGTCCGGCAGCGTCAAAGCGGCATTATCCAGTCAGGGATTCAAGTTATGCGGCATTGAAAATGCTCCTTATGCTACCTATTTTCCAAAGTTTGGATGGGCGGAGCAAAAGCCGGAAGAACACTGGAATGCAATGTGTCAGGCTACGAAAAAGCTTTTGAAAAAAACAAAAGTGGATCCCGCGGATATTGCAGGTATCGCGATCGCACAGACGGCGACCACAATTATTTTCACAGATGTGGATGGCAGGCCGCTTACCGACTGTGTGATGTGGATGGATGGAAGAGCCGAAGCACAGGCGGAAAAGATCAATGAACGGCTGAAGGAAAAGCGGTTCAGCGGGAAAAATGTGATCTCAAAGCTTTTGTGGTTTCTGGAAAAAAAGCCGGATACGGTCACGCGCGCACATGCGATGCTGGATGTCTCAGCATTTCTCTTTCACAGGATGACGGGTGAATGGGCGTATGAATTCACCGGTTCCCGGGCGACCTGCCTGGTGGATATCGGGAGACGATGCTGGGATGAGGATATGTTTGAGCTGATTGGCTTTCCGCGCCGGCTGGTGCCGGATAGGATCGCAGGCTCGACGGAACAGATCGGACTGCTGACCCAAAACGCGGCAGCGGATCTGGGACTTGTCCCGGGGATTCCCCTGTTCGGAGGATGTTCGGACCATGCGACGGCAATGCTGGGGACCGGATGCATCCGGCCGGGCGATGCGCATATTTATATGGGAACGAGCGCATGGCTGGCGGCGGCGACATCGGAGGATGATCCCCTGCCGGGACGGATGCCGTCACCGGTACCGGGACTCAGATATCATTTCTATGATACGGATTCCGGGGGAAGCTGCATCGACTATCTGCTGAATACGTTTTATACGGATGAAATGAAACGGGGAGCGGACGTGTATACACTGATGAATCAGGAGGTTTGGACGGCTCTTGAGGAGGAAGATGAGAATGTACTGTTTCTCCCCTTTCTGGCAGGAGCGTCGGCGCCGATCTCCAACACGACAGTGAGAGCTTCACTGCTGAACCTGACCAGAAGTACGAAACGCCGCCATATCGCGCTGGCCGTGATGCAGGGTGTATGCTTTAATCTCCGCTGGATGCGTGATATACACCGGGAAAGAAACGGCTGGAATCCGAATTTCCTGCGGGGGATCGGCGGAGGCATGGCGAGTGAGGTGTTTGCTCAGATGCTCGCAGATGTTCTGGACACGCCGTTTACTCCGCTTGAGAATCCGCGGTTCGCCGGGAATCTGGGACTGCAGTCCTGTATCGAGGTCGGCCTGGGCAAAGCAAGGGATTTTACTGTACTGGATGACGTAGTGACATGCGGTAAAACGTACATGCCGCGCAGCGGTTATCAAAAGAGATATGACCGGATGTACGAATGTTACCGGGAAAGTTACCAAAGTCTGGAAGATATGTACCGAAAACTGAACGAAACCAATAGGTAAAGGAGAACGATTATGAAGATGGAATATTTAGATGCGTTTAATTACGATGCTGTACATGAGAGAGCAAAATACGTACTGGAACATACAAAGAGGCTGAAACCGGAGGCGGAAAAAGAGTGTCTGGAGTGGTTTGATACCCACTGTGCAGCATCCAAAAGAACGATTGAGGAAGCAAAAAGCGCAATTCCGGGGGGCGTACAGCACAATCTTGCCAACAACTATCCGTTTGCACTGAACTGCGTGAAAGGTGAAGGGGCTTACCTCTATGACATCGACGGCAACAAATATATCGACTTTATCGGCGCCGGAGGTCCTTCCATACTTGGAAATAATGATCCGGATGTTCACGATGCTGTGATCAAGACACTGAACACAACGGGTTATCTGACAGGCCTTTACCATGAATATGAATATAAACTGGCACAGAAAGTAAAAGAATTTTTCCCGTCCGTAGATAAATTCCGTATGATGGGCTCCGGATCTGAGGCATGTATGGCGGCAATCCGTGCGGCGCGTGCATTTTCCGGAAAGAAAAATATCGTAAAGCTGAAAGGCTGTTACCATGGTATTTCCGATCAGCTGATCTATGATATCCGTTACTGTGATTCCAAGACATCATTTGCTGCAGGTATTCCGGATGAATGCTTCGGCAATATATCAGCCGTTATGGTGAATGACCTGAACGCGCTGGAAGACCGCTTCAAAGAAAATGAGAAGAACGGCGGAACGGCATGCTTTATCATGGAAGCAATGGGTCAGGATTCCGGTGTTCTCCCAACAACCCGCGAATACCATAAAGGTGTCAGAGAACTGTGTGACAAATATGATGTGATCCTGATCTATGACGAGGTCGTGACAGCATTCCGCCTGGCACTCGGCGGTGCCCAGGAATACTTTGATACCCGTGCGGATATCACGGTGTTTGGTAAAGTCATCGCGGGAGGGTTCGCATCTGCCGGAGGATTCGGCGGCCGTGAGGACATCATGAGCGTGCTGACAGCGGGCGTGGCACATATTGCGGGGAATAAGATTGTTGTCGGCGGTACGCTGACAGCCAACCCGATCTCCTGCTGTGCAGGTTACGTGACACTCTGCAAGCTGCAGAAAGAAGACATTCCGAACAAATTGAATCAGGCAGGTATTGAATTTACAAGAAAACTGACAGATCTGGCAAATAAATATGACATTCCGGCGATTATCTCCAGTACAGGATCTGTGCTTCAGATCGACCTGACAGGCATGAAACACGTTGCCACCTTCCCGGAATATTCCAGAGATGAACAGGCAGCAAAACGTCAGTTTGCGTCCGCGAGAATGACAGATTTCGCGATGGCACTGGCAGCAAACGGTATCCTGACGGCAGGAGGAAACAAAACATTCCTGAACTACTGCTCTCTGGATATACTGGATGACGCATTTGAGATTTACGAAAAAGTTTTCTCTATGTATGCGTGAATAAAGCCCTCTTAAAAACTTCTATATTCCCTTAGCTCGAAAGAAGTCCCGGCTGGCTGCCAACCAGCCGGGGGGAGGGAAACGAAGTGATAATTATATATAACTGTTACGATACAACATCCTATAATCAGACAGGAGAAATAGTATATGAAAAATCAGATAGTATTAGCGGGACAGGCAGCTGTTGTAACCGGCGGAGGTTCCGGTATCGGACGCGCAATCTGTATTCAGCTGGCAGGACACGGTGCATCAGTCCTTGTAGCGGACATGGCAGTGGATAAGGCACAGGAAACAGCAGAGATCATCCGCAAAAATGGAGGAACAGCCAGTGCGATGCAGGTAAATGTCACTGATGCCAAAGATGCACAGGCGATGATTGATAAAGCAGTGGAACTGTACGGAAAAGTAGATCTGCTGTACAATAATGCAGGTATCTGTACAGTCAGCGAAATTGAAAAGATGCCGGAAGCATGGTGGGACGCTATCTTTGCGGTCAACTGTAAAGGTGTGTTCCTGTGCTCACAGGCCGTGATCCCGCAGATGAAAAAACAGGGTTTTGGACGTATTATCAATACGGCTTCCCAGGCGGGAAAAGGTGCGATCCCGAAACAGGTACACTACTGCGCAACAAAGGCAGCCGTGATCGGGTTTACCCGCGCCCTGGCAATGGAATTAAAAGATACGGGGATCCGGGTCAACTGCTTCTGTCCCGGCTCCGTCATGAGTGAGATGACATTGCGCGAAGCACAGGCAGTCTATGAGCTGGACGGCATCGAGCCGGAAGAGTCCCTGAAAGAATGGCAGGCGGCGATACCGCTGGGCCGCTGGGTGACACCGGAGGATGTGGCAGACATTGCGGTATTCCTCGCTTCTGACTATGCAGAGTATATGACTGGTCAGGCGGTCAATATTTCCGGCGGCCAGACAATGCATTAACCACCATAACATGACAGTCAGACAGGAGCGGCTATGCTGATTTTAGGAGTTGATACCGGAGGTACGTATACGGACGGCGTGATCATGGACCGGGATACCGGAACAGTAGTGCATACGGCGAAAGCGCTGACTACACAGTATGATCTGACGGTTGGGATCAGGAACTGTATGGATGCGCTTGGCTTTGAATCCTGGCAGCAGATCGATATGGTAAGCCTCTCCACTACCCTGGCGACCAATGCCATTGTAGAGGGAAAAGGCAGCCGGGTGGGGCTTCTGCTGCTCGGCGGAAGACCGGACGGAGAGGTGCCTGCAGATATATCCGCTGAGCTTCCCGCCAGAGTGGACATCCGCGGCGGGATCAGCAGGCCGCTGGATGAGAGTGAGCTTGATGATAAGCTTGCCGGACTCCGTCATACATGTGATGCGGTGGCTATATCGGGGTATGCAAGCATCCGGAATCCGGAGCATGAAAGACAGGCGGCACGGCGTGTTGCCGAGGTATTAGATCTTCCGGTGGTCTGTGCACATGAGCTTTCCGGTTCGCTGGGATTTTATGAGCGGACGGTTACGGCGGTGCTGAATGCCAGGCTGATCCCGATTATCAGAAATCTGATCACAACCGTTTACGATGTGATGAGGGAGCGGGGAATCCGAGCACCTGTGATGATCGTGCGCGGCGACGGAAGCCTGATGCGGGCGGATTATGCCGTAGAAAGACCGGTGGAGACAGTCCTCTCCGGACCCGCGGCAAGTGTCATCGGGGCCAGGTTCTTAAGCGGCTGCCAGGATTGCCTGGTTGTCGATATGGGCGGCACTACGACGGACATTGCCTGCCTGCAGAATGGACAGTGCAAAGTCTCTGAGGAGGGGACCTGCCTTGCGGGATGGAGAACCAGGGTAAAGGCACTGGAGATCTGTACGTTCGGGCTTGGTGGTGACAGTGAGATCAGGAGAAGACCAAACGGTACGATACAAATCGGACCGCGCCGTGTGGTGCCGCTTTGCAGGGCCGGGATGTGCAGTGGAAAATCCGGATTGACACCGACAGATATACTGCATGTGACCGGCGAATACGTACAGTGGGAATCATCCAGCTCTGTTCGGGGTATCGAGGTATTTGCACAGAAAGCGGCGGCAGGGGCGGGCATTCCCGCATTGCAGGCGGCACAGAAACTGCGCGGGAAAATCGTGGAAAAACTGGCCAAATACTGCCGGGAAAGTGTGGATGTATTTGGAAATGCGAACATCCGGATACTGGTCGGTGCGGGTGCACCGGCACCCGTATGGCTGCGGGATGCGGCCGCCAGACTTGGCATGCGTTGCGATATACCGGAACATGCAGGTGTCGCAAATGCAGTGGGCGCTGCAGTCGGACAGATTATCGAGACATCCGCTGTACTGCTTCGGAGAAATAAATGGAATGAATCTTATTATATATACACAGAAAAAGAACGTCTGCGTGCACTGACCTATGATCGGGCAAAAGAACTTGCTCATCATCTGGCATACCAGTACGCGGAAGAAAAAGCAAAGTTTGCAGGTGCTGCCGATTTTCATATTGACAGAAAAGAGTGGGAGGTCCGGGATCAGGACGGAACATTCGTGGAGTGGCATGTGCAGGCGACAGCGGTCGGATATCCATGAGGTATTGAACCGCAGTGAAATAATGGCATCCTATTTTTACTTCCTAAATATTTTACTCTTGTGGGTCTGTCGGGAAATTTCCTGACAGACCCGCTCTTTGTATTACATGGGAAATGCATTTGGATCTCTTTGTGTAAAACAATATAAGCAATTTTGGAATGGATTTTCGACAATAATTCAAATTGAAATTTTCTGTATAACTACTATAATAGTAAGAAAACACGGGGTTTTACAAATACATATAGTGGTTCATACAGAAAGGGGTTTGAAAATGCAGGAAAAAATGAATGCTGTTGTCCTGAAGGATGAGGGCAAGTTTGCAATTGAAGAAAAACCGGTTCCGAAGATTAAAAAAGACAATGAAATACTAATCAGGATTGATATTTGCAGCATCTGTGGTTCTGATATGATGATCTTAAGGAACCCCCCGGGATACCCGGCAAAGACAGGCATCACGATCGGACACGAGATGGTGGGTACGGTTCTGGAAGTGGGAGCGGGCGTCACCAGCTTCCAGCCCGGAGACCGCGTAGTATGCGACAATAATATGCCCTGCGGGCAGTGCTACTTCTGCAGAACCGGTCATGCGAGCATGTGTGAGCACCTGAAATGCCTGGGATTTGACGATGACGGATTCTTTGCACAGTATGCAGTTGTTCCGGACAGCCTGGCTGTTCAGATCGATAAAGATATTCCGCTGGAAACCGCGATTTTCACGGAACCGCTGAACTGCGTGATGAGCGGGGCCAATAAAGTCCGCCTCATGCCCGGAGAAACAGTGGTTGTGATCGGCGCAGGGGCCATCGGTTTGTATTTCATCCAGCTGATGAAATTAAATGGGGCCGGAAAGGTGATTTCTGTGGAACCGACGGAGTTCCGCAGAGAGTATGCAGGGAACATGGGAGCAGATGTGGTGGTTTCCCCGCAGGAGGCCGACGAGGCTGTAAAAGAGGCGACAAAAGGGCTGGGTGCCGATGTTGTGATCGATGCGGTAGGGTTCTGCATTAAAGACGCGATCCGCTTTGCGAGAAGTTCAGGAAGGATCCTGCTGTTTGGACTGAATATGGCAGCCACTCAGGAGATCTGCCAGAGCCAGATCACCAGAAAAGACCTGACCGTCTACGGCAGCTATATCGGAACCTATACCTGGCATAATACGATTCAGATGCTTGCAAACATTCCGATGAAACTTGAGGATATGATCACTCACAGGCTGACGCTTGAGGAGTTTGGCGTTGGATTTGAGGCGATGAGGGATGGAAGTGCGCTGGAAGTGGTAATGTATCCGAACGGAAGACCATAATTAAGAGACGATGCGGGAGGTCTCTGCCTGTCAGATGGCGACAGGCAGGAACCTCTTTTATCTTGCTGCAGAGGGGGTGTAATCCCTGAACTCTGTCGGGGAATATCCGAATTCCTTTTTAAAAGCCCGGGCGAAATTGGAGCCGCTGGAGAAACCGACGATCTCACCGATCTTCTCGACGCTCAGATTGCTGGTGAGCAGCAGATGTTTTGCACTGTCAAAACGGACACTTGCCAGATACTGGTGAGGAGTGCAGCCGTGGACCTGCTGGAAAGCCCGGATAAAATAATAGACGGACAGGTTGCAGCCCTTGGCAAGATTCTGTACGGTCAGATTTTCGCTGTAGAACTTGTCAATGTAACGGGCGACTTCGATCATGCTCAGATTGGTGTCCTCCTGCGACAGGGGATTGAGCAGCGTCAGTGTCGTCAGGATATCGTGCAGAGAGAGGGAGCCCTGAAATTCATTGATCTGGTTAGCTGCGAACATATTCATGATGAAACTGAATTTTTTGGACATGGCCATGATGTCGTCGATGTAAAATACGGGTCCGTTCTGTTCGTTATTTTCATACAGCATATCAAAGAAATTCTGCACCATAATGCCGCTGAACTGGATCCACTGCATGGAGAGTCGGGCTTTTGCATAATAATGGCAGTCGATCTTACTGTCCAGCACGAACACGGTCCCCTGCGGAGCCATATATGTTCTGCCGTTCATTTCGATGTGCAGTGTCCCTTTCTGGACCAGCATCACATAAAAGCTTTCGGGCATGCCCCCCTTTACGACAGTGTAGGTGTCATCACATTGATAATCACCGCCCGATATAAGATAAAACAGTGTTTTTTTAGCAAATATGCTTGCGACATGAAAATACTCCTGGGAGGTCGCGAGCACGCCAATGTCATAATTTCTCATAAGCACCTGCTCAGTTTTCTGTAGGTATGGGTTTATATTTGCAATGTAATTTTCTGCAGCGAATCAATCCCTGATATTTATTAAAATACCCATTGACTTAAAGCTAACTTTAGGTTGTATATTTAACTTGTAGGTATTATAGTTGATAAAACTTTATAAGTCAATTTCATGACATGGAGGATTTTTATGAGTAAGTCATTAGTAGCGTATTTCAGCGCAAGCGGAACAACAAAAAGATTAGCAGAAAAGCTGGCAAAAGAAATCGAAGCGGATTTATTTGAGATTCAGGCAGAGACACCTTACACCACTGCGGACCTTGACTGGCGGAACAGTAACAGCAGAAGTTCCATCGAAATGAATGACCGGAACTGCCGTCCGGCAATCCGCAGCAAGGCGGCAGATATGGCACAGTATGAGTTGGTATTTATCGGTTTTCCAATCTGGTGGTACAGAGAACCGTCCATTATCGATACGTTCATGGAGTCTTACGATTTCAGCGGTAAGACTCTGATTCCTTTCGCTACATCCGGCGGAAGCGGGATGGGGGATTCGGGCAAAAATATGGCGGCACTTGCACCGGGAGCCAGTGTGACAGACGGCAGACGCTTTGGCGGAAGTGTATCAGGTAAAGAGCTTTCGGACTGGGCGGCACAATGGGACACTAAAAGTCCCTGATTGGATCGGCAGAAAGTGCGGCATGGGAGGAAAACATGGATTTACGAACAGATATTGAACATGAATTGCATGAATTCGTCCGGACGTATGATGCGTCCGGAACATTGAAAAATAAGTGGGGGAAGCCCCTTGTGGGATTTGCCGATGTGGAACATCCTTATATCAGAGAGCTTCCGGACATCGTACATAAGCTCCATCAGATGCCCTGGGAAGTGATGCCGGATGCCACGGTGATCATGGTGTATTTTGTGCCGTTTCAGCCGTGGGTGGCAGGAGGAAACAGGCAGGGGGAGATGGCGTCCGCCGACTGGGCACAGATCTATGAAGAGACGAACGCCATGTTTCCAAAACTCAATGCACACATGATCGGTTTTCTGGAATCCAGAGGGTACCGCGGGGCTGTGTCGCCACAGAGTACAGTCTTTTACCGTGATGAGCTGGTCAGTCACTGGTCGTTCCGCCACTTTGCATATGCCGCAGGTCTCGGGACATTTGGGCTGAATAATATGCTCATCACGGAATCAGGCTGCGCGGGACGGCTGAATGCGCTGGTTACGAATCTGAATGTACCGGCGGGGGAGCCGCAGGCGGAAGAAGCATGCCTTTACAAAAGGAATAAAAGCTGCGGCGTCTGTGTCAGCCGGTGCCCGGCAGGCGCGCTGACCACAGAAGAATATGACAGGCACTTATGCTTTGCACAGTGCCTGAAAAATGCAGCGGTCTATACACAGTTTGGAAACTCCTATGCCTCCGCAGAGGGCGGGGAGGCGGCTGATTCAGGTTCTGAAGTCTGCGGAAAATGCCTGGCTGGCCTTCCCTGTACGCAGAGGAGACCATAAAGGCGTAATTATTCTGAGGTGTCGTCCTCCATAAGCCGTAGTCCTGCTGTGCTGACTACAGGAAGAGAAAATACGATGGCCCCTGCTTTGCTCTTTGAACCGGCCTGCTCCATGATCGCCCTCATGATCCCGTTTTTCTGGGCAGTCTTCACAACAATGAAGATGATTTCCTTTTCATCGGTGAGTGTGATGCCCAGATATTTTTTTGCCTCCTCCATGCCGGTACCCTTGGCATGGATAATGGTCCCGCCGGGTGCGTAGGCACTTCTTGCAGCCTTCATAATGGTATCGGAATAGCCGGTATTTGCGATTGTTACCAGCAGCTCATACGTGGTTTCCTTCAATGTGCTCTCCTCCTCAATAATGACATTTTGATTCAGGGTCAGGTATTCCAGTATCTTTTTGCCGCCGATACTGCTTAACGGGATAATAAAGGCAATTCCTCTCCCTGGGATATCAATATTTATTTTGTTTTGAAGATCTTTTTTCAGGGTCTTCCAGGTTTCTCTGGTGACAAAAGAAAAATATACGGCTTTCTCCGTTGCTTCCATTCCGAGATAATCCAGGACGGAACTGTGTGCAGTGCCAGATCCCAGTGTGGCAAGTGTGACGGTTATGTTATTCTGTTTGTAAAATGAGATGATTTTTTCACGTATACTGCGGTTGGCGATAACCACCATCAGATAGATTTCGTTCATATTATAGTTCCTTTCCTATTCACAGCAGATATCACAGGTCAATGATATCATTATCTTCCCAGGTGTCAAGATAAGATGCCGGTTCATCCGGAACAGAGGAAAGCCGTCTGGTTTGTATCTGATACACCGCACCGAGGCATTGAATCGTGATAAGCGGGGTCATGGCTACCATCGCGACAATTCCAAAGGCATCTGTCACAATATTCCCTCCGATGGTCTGGCAGGCTCCCATTGCAAAGGGAAGCAGGAACGTAGCGGTCATGGGACCGGATGCCACGCCGCCGGAGTCGAACGCGATAGCCGTAAAAATCTTTGGAACAAAAAATGACAGGATAATGGCGATCGCGTAGCCGGGGAGGATAAACCAGAAGATTGATATTCCCGTCAGTACCCGGATCATGGCAAGACCAAGGGAGATGGACACACCGATCGAGAGGCTTATTCCCATCGCTTTACCTGAGATGGCACCTGCGGTGATCTCCTCAACCTGCTCCATCAGTACGTACACTGCAGGTTCTGCTTTTACGATGAAAAAACCGATCACCATACCGATCGGCAGGATGACCCAACGGTATGGCAGTCCTGCGATGATCTGTCCGAGATAGTTGCCGGCAGGCATAAATCCGACATTCACACCGGTCAGGAACAGCACAAGCCCGATATAGGTATAGATGATGCCCACCGCTATCTTCAGGAGGGATCTTCGCTTCAGCTTCAGAAACATTATCTGAAAGACAGCAAAGAAAATGACGATAGGAAGCAGGGAGACTGCGATTTCCCTGATATATTCAGGAAAACCTGTTGCGAAATATCCCCACAACTCCACGGAGTTTTGGATATCCGGAATGGCATCCGGTACATATTCTGTAGTTCCGGGATGGTATAACAACCCCAGAATCAGAACGGCCAGTATTGGTCCGATGGAACACAGGGCGACCAGCCCAAAACTGTCATCTTCTGCATGCTTATCACTTCGGACCGCAGAAAAACCGATACCGAGTGCCATGATAAACGGTACCGTCATCGGTCCTGTCGTAACTCCGCCGGAATCAAACGCGACGGACAGAAAATCCCGTGGGACGAAAAATGCCAGAATGAAAACAATGCAGTAAAATACAATCAGCAGATGGGACAGGGCAATGGAAAAAAGCATACGCAGTACAGCGATGACGAGAAAGACACCGACACCAAATGCCACGGCTAAAATCAGTGTATAATTGGGAATCGAGGGAACCTGTTCCGCGAGTACCTGCAGATCAGGTTCAGATATCGTGATCATGAAACCAAGTAGAAAACAGAGGGCCGTGATGACTGCCAGCTTTCGGGTTTTAGTCATCCTCGTACCCATTTTTTCACCCATCGGGGTCATAGCGATTTCGGCACCAAGGGTAAAGAACATCATGCCGATGATCAGCAGCACAGCGCCCAGAATGAATGAAAGCAGAATGCCGGAGGGTATGGGCGCAATGGTAAAACTCAGCAGCAGCACAATACCGATGATTGGCAGGACTGCGTTCAGGCTTTCTTTCAGTTTCTCTAAAAATCTGGTCTGAGACAGCAGCATCCAAAAACTCCTTTCTTACAGTGATGTATAGGGACCTGAATAAAAATAAGACATTATCGGTGATACAGCATGTATTGGATTACATTTATAATAGGTAGTAAATTATTTATATATTATCATAAAAGTGGTAAAATTAAAACGTATTATGATAATTTCTTATGATCTGTATAGATTTTATGCGATGATAGATTATATTCTAGTCAATCTGCAGCCTTTTTTGAAAAAATGTATCGTAATCATATAATGGGATCAGAAGGGGGAGAGGATCTGGATATGGATCAGGAATAAGAAATAAAATTTCCCGGAACCAAAAGCAGATCCGACGACTCTAATAGTTGTAAGGAAATAACAACCGGCCGGTTGGTGAGGAGGACTTACGATGAAAAAACAGGAGTTTATGGATGCGGTGCGCGATGCCGAGACGACGATGTATCACGTGGCGATGTCCATACTGAAAAACGACGCGGATTGTGCGGATGCGGTACAGGAAGCGCTCATGATTGCATTTGAGAAGCTTCATACTCTGAAAGTGGATGCGTATTTTAAGACATGGATTATCCGTATCCTGATCCGCGAATGTTACCGGATACAGAAAAAACGTAAAAATCTGGTTCCCTATGAGGAATACATGCAGGATCGAAAGCTCTGGGAGGAAGATCGGTATACGGATCTGTATCTTGCGATCATGGAACTGCCGCAGGAGCTGAGAGTGCTTGTGACACTCTATTATCTGGACGGCTTTTCAGTCAGGGAAGTATCTGACATCCTGCAGATGAAGGAGGGAACGGTAAAAAGCCGTCTATCAAGAGCGAGAGAACAGCTCAGAGTGCAGCTTGGAGACAGGGAGGGCGTATTATGCTAGAGAGGGAAAGATGGGAACATGTGGCGCCGGAGGTGCCAGAGGAATTTCATGTAAAATTTGAGCAGACTTTGGGGGAACTGGACAGAAGAAAAGCCGGAAAAGTGAGGGGCATCGGGTTCAGGGTGATGGTCGCAGCAGCGGCTGTGTGCGTGCTGGCCTCGGGGACTGTTCTGGCAGCAGAATGGTTTGGATGGAACCCGACGATCCTTGAGAAGTTCCAGCCAAGCGAGGAACAGCAGGAGACGCTGCCGGAAGAAGGCGTCATACAGGATGTCAGCCAGACGGTCACACATAACGGGGTTGGCGTTACTCTGACACAGGTACTGCATGACGATTACAATCTGTACATGCTCTGCGAGGTGCAGCTGCCGGATGGGGTGCAGGCGACAGACGATCTGGGATTTGCAAATGGTCTGGACGTCCTGATTGACGGAAAACCTGCCGGAGATATCTGCGAAGGAAGCAGCAGCGGCGGGAGCGGTGGATTTATCATACCTGAGAATGCCGAGAGTTCTGACACCGTGACATATGAAATCAGTTACCTGTTCGGCAGTCCGGTTGACTGGAACGGAAGAACGATCACGCTGACGTTTGATGCCTTAAGGGATTATCAGGGAATCAAAGCGCCGGCATCTGATGCGGGAACGCTGATCGCAGAAGGGCCGTGGTCTTTCGAATATACGATCGATGGAAGCAGTGATATGGTACGGACATATGAGATTAATCAGACGTATGATTTCGGCGGTTATGATATTCTGATCAACCGCATTGAGATCTCACCTCTGAGTTACAAGATATACGCTGATTATGAGAGCGCCATGAGAGTTGAAGAAGATGAGAGAAATACATTTACGTATGAGGGGGATGACCCGGGACTTGAAATAGATGCCAGGCTGGCAATCCGCAAAATCGTCTATGACGACGGGACACAGCTGGATTATGAGGCGGAAGAGTACTTTACCGGAGGAGGAATCTACGGACCGGATGAGGATAGGTCAGAGTATCTGGTGATCGAGAACTTTACGAGGATCATTGACGTGGATCACATTGAGAGTATTTATCTGATGCAGGGTGACGTGGAAATACCGCTGCAGCAATCATAAGAAGTAGAAATAAGGAAGATCGCTTTGCAGAGAATACTCTGCCAAAGCGGTCTTTTTTCAGGTGCAGCCGGTGCGGATATGTGTTATATTGGAACAAAGATGTTGGGGTCAAAAGGTTTTTGACCCCATGATACCACGGATTGTTCCGCACAATGTGCTCTCACAATCCTGAAAACATTCGAAATCCACCCTGATCGGGCTACTTTCTCATGTTTTGCGGGTCCCAAAGTCATGCTTTTTCATGCAAGCATGAAAAAGCACGACCTTTTGACCCTGGTATCAAAAATAGATTGATTTCAGGAGAAAATTATGAGAGTGTGTATCAGATGCGGAGCAGAGATGAAGGAAAACTGTACCATAAAAGTAGCAGGCACAGGATACGGGATTGTGATGTCAACAGATGAAAATAAGCTGTTCGGCGGGCGGATAGGGAGCCCCAAAGTAGCAATTTGTCCAAAATGCGGCGAAGTTTCTATTTATGTTGAAGATACCGGGAAAATCGAATAGACATGGGGGAAATGGTGAAAAGACCAGAACTGGATAAAAACCTGAGCAGCGATACGTTTAGAGAATTTTACTATCTGAAAGAAGAGCTGGTTGAATTCTGCAGACAAAACGGATTGCCCGCTTCCGGGGGAAAAGCGGACATCACAGAAAGAATCGCCTGTTTCTTAGACACGGGCAAAGTGCTGAAAAATCACACAGGTAAAAAGGCGACGGCAACGGTAGATGTGATCAGTGAAGATACAGAGATTGAACCTGATTTCAAATGTACTGAAAAGCACCGTGCATTTTTTAAAGAGAAGATTGGAAAAAGTTTTTCTTTTAACGTGGGCTTTCAGAAATGGCTGAAGGAAAATACCGGGAAAACGTATCGGGAAGCAATCGCCGCTTACAGCCGGATTCTGGAGCAAAAGAAGAAAGGCACCACCACCATTGACCGGCAGTTCGAATATAATACTTATGTTCGTGATTTCTTTGCGGATAATAAAGGGAAATCCTTAGAAGATGCCATTAAATGCTGGAAATATAAAAAAGGTCTGCCGGGTCATAACCGGTATGAGAGATCTGACCTGACAGCATTGGAGTAAAAATCGCTGCCGCATTGATGAGGTGAATGATATGGTGATACTGGAAACGGAAAGGTTATATCTGCGCGAAATGGAGCAGACAGATTATACAGCCTTATGCAGGATACTGCAGGACAAACAGGTGATGTACGCCTATGAACATGCATTTGATAATGATGAAGTACAGGAGTGGCTGGACAACCAGATCAGGCGTTATGATCATGATGGATTTGGGTTGTGGGCAGCTGTATTAAGGGAAACAGATGAGATGATCGGACAGTGCGGGCTTACCATGCAGGACTGTAATGGTAAGCAGGTGATGGAGATCGGATATCTTTTTCAAAAGCAGTATTGGCACAAAGGATATGCCCTGGAAGCGGCAATTGCATGCAGAGAATATGCGTTTGACACTTTGGGTGCAGGCGAGGTGTTTTCCATCATACGTGATACCAATACTGCATCACAAAATGTTGCAAAACGTAATGGCATGAGAGTAACAGGACAACTGGTCAAACATTACTATCATATGGACATGCCGCATACTATTTACTCGGTGAAAAAGGATAATTAAATGCTGATGATTGAGAGGGACAGACAGAGATGGGAACGTTTTATGATATTTGCATTGGTCTTACGCTTGGAGTGCTCATAGGATTTGGAGCAGGCGGCCTGAAATGGGCATTTGGCAGCAAATCATATTCCGAAAAACGAGTGATAGCCACTAAAAAACTGGTAGGAAAAGCCGCGAACTTTTTGAAATATGTTACGTTTTTGCTTCTTGCTCTGGGGCTGATCTGGTGTGTGTATTTTCTGGTTTTGGGACTCGTTTCACCGGAAAGGTCAGATTATGCCAATAACATGGCAGAACTGATCGTAGCAGTTTTAAGTGTGATATCTATCATATTTGCGTTTGTCGAATTCCTGAGACGGAAGGATGACAAACAGTAATCAGAGTTTATGGGGGTAAAAGGATGACAATATTTATATGTTTTGTGATTGCTATGACAATCGTATATTTGATGCAATTGCTCGACGGAGGATTTGACTTAAAAGAGCTTCTGGCATTTATCCTGATGGTGGCTCTATTAGGTTCTCACGTGTATCTGTCGGCTGGGAAACGGGCAGTATATGGCCTGGTGGTTCCCGCTGTTATTGTTATCTCGTTTTTCCCTGTTTGTAAGATGACCGCTCCTTCGGGGAGTGAGCTGGCGTTTTTGATTCTTGGTTATTTCATTGCTGTTATAGGATGCGTTTTTATTTGGTACAGGGTACGGAAAGGCAATCGGGAGGACGGTCTATGAATTGTTCAGATATCATAAAAAAGCTTTACGCATGTGCGTCGGAAAAACACAAGACGAATGTTGTAAAAATGGGTATACCAAAAGAAAGCAGTATTGGAGTATCGACTGCAGATATTCGCAGACTTGCCAGGGAAACTGGCCGGTCAGATGAGCTTGCCTTTGAATTATGGGAAACGGGATACCATGAAGCAAGGCTTCTGGCGGTACTTCTTTTTGAAAAGAAGCAGTTAAGCGCCGCAGATATCGAGAGACTCATGGAGGATGTTAAGTCATGGGATTTATGTGACCATATGTGTAAGAATCTGATTATTAAGCGGAATGATTATCATCAGTTTATCATGAAATGGATTCATTCACCGCGGACTTATGAGAAACGTGCAGCATTTACATTGATAGCTTCGGCTGCAATACACGACAAAGGGATATCGGATGAGACACTGGACGATTATCTGAATCTGATACGGGAGAACTCACAGGATGAACAGGAACATATAAAAAAATCAGTTTCGTGGGCATTAAGAGAGATTGGGAAGAGGGATTTTACTTATAACGAGAAAGCTATTATTTTAGCGCATGAACTGAAAGCGGAGGGAAATAAGACACAGATCTGGATTGCTAAGGATGCGCTGAAAGAACTTGAAAATCTGGTAAAGGCAGAAGGGCGGACACGCCTGATATCCGCAGACAGTAAGATGGGAGAGAAAGCAAAATGAATCTTAGAATTATGAAAATCGATGACCCGCTGGCTTGGATCGATGAAGTCGAAAGATAAAACAGTGACTTTCACTGGGGTCTGTGGTGAGGAGGCAGGATATGAACAGAGCAGTATTTTTTCAGTCACTGAAGCAGTTATGGGGGCTTGTCGTGCTGGAACACAGGTATAAGGGAAAATTTCCCGATATTTCGAATTACCGATGCGATATAAAGTATTCCCTTCCCTTTCATGGCAGGTGGGTTGCGGTAAACGGGGGCGCCGTGCAGGAAACTTCGCATTCATGGGAAGTTCCTACGCAGCGATACGCCTATGATTTTATTATACTGGATGAACACGGAAAAAGCTGCCGTGGTGATGAGACATCTCCGTCGGCCTACTACTGTTACGGACAGGATATTCTGGCGCCGGCTGACGGGAAAATTGCTGAGGTGGGAAAAGGGCATCCGGACAGTGTGATTACGCCGGAGAGAAGTGTTTCCTGTGTGGCAAAGGATATCCGGGGAAATTACATATTGATTCAGCATTCGGAAAAAGAGTATTCTGTGCTGGCGCATTTGAAACCGGGCAGCGTCGTGGTCTCCGAGGGAGATCTTATAAGACGCGGGGAGAAGATCGCTGAATGCGGGAATTCCGGCAACAGCACGGAACCGCATCTACACTTTCATCTGCAGGCAGGAAGGAGTTTTTACTCCTCTCCGGGAATTCCGGTTGAGTTCGAACACATTGTTGTCGCGCCATCCCCAAATTATAAGTGTTTCGATGACCGTGAAATATCTGAAGAACACAGAACTGCCTATCCGCCTTATATAACACGGGGACAGGAGGTCTGCAATGATTAGCTATAAGGATACCAGGAATTTTAAAGAGGAACAGATAGAAGGCCTCTTCAGATCAGTCGGCTGGTTTTCGGGAGGCTTTCCGGATAAATTGAAGATTGCATTACGAAATTCGAGCAAAGTCATTTCCGCATGGGACAAAGGACGTTTAGTTGGACTGATCAGAGGCCTTGACGATGGCATATGGCAGGCAACAATCGACTGCCTATTGGTAGATCCGCAGTACCAGGGAAGGGGCATAGCCTCAAAGCTGTTAAGTGACCTGCTGTGTGAGTATGAGGGTTTTCTCTATGTAAGTGTGGTTCCGGATGAAAAAAAGAATGTAACATTTTATCAAAATCATGGGTTTGAGATCATGGAGGAGGGAACACCGCTGCAGATCAAAGGAGATTCGTGGGTTTGAACATACTTATTAGGCGGGCAGGTAAATTTTACCTGCCCGCCTGCATGTTAACATGTTGTGGTTTGTCACAAAACGGAGTCCCTGGTTGTTATGATAAAGACAGTGTTACAGAGGGAGGAAATGCCATGATCTGCTATTTGGCAATGCTGGATTCCGAGGAGGACAAGGATAAATTTACGCTGCTGTATGAGCGGTACAGTCAGCCGATGTTTTATATTGCAAAGCAGATCTTAAAAGACGTACAGGGTGCAGAGGACTGTGTGCACGATGCGTTTCTTAAGATTCTGCACAACATGGACAAGGTAGGGAAGGCGGAAGATGCACGCACCCGGTCATTTGTCTTTATTACAGAGGTGAGTATTATTTTTTCGTTACGAATGCCTGTTCGGAGGAGTTGGTGTTGGAAAATATAGTAATCCGGGAATAAAAATAAGATGATACTTGCAGCTGAACGGATTTTCGATTATAATAAAAACAACGATAAAATAATGATAAAATTATGATAAGGAGTGGTATTATGATACAGATCAAACCGGTTTCTGATTTGCGAAATAAATTTCCTGATATAGAAAAAATAGTTAACGAGGGTGAACCAGTTTATCTTACAAAAAACGGATATGGTGCTATGGTGGTATTAAGTCTGGAGGCATATTCGAAATTGACGGATGGCGTAGAATCGAAATTGGATGAAGCTGATTTTGCTGCAGAAAATTGCAGCAGGCATTATACACATGATGAGGTTTTTAGTGGATTGAGAAGGAAGATCAATGACTGATATAAAATATGATTTAAGATATCTTCCATTGTTTTATGAAGAGCTGGAAGAAAAGATTATTTATATTTCCGAGAAATTGAAAAATCCACAGGCGGCTAATACCTTGTTGGATGCGGTAGAAAAAGCGATATTGGAACGGCTGCCGAATGCAGAATCTTTTGAGTCATACCATTCCTTAAAGGAAAGGAAGTACCCTTATTACCGCATATATGTGAAGAATTTTGTGATTTTTTATGTAGTAATTAAGGATGAAGGTGCAAAAAACATTATGGAAGTCAGACGTATCCTGTATCATAAACAAAATCGAAATCCTCTAATTTGACGCTTAAGTGCTTTTTGCGGTTTTTTAAAGAGACAATGAAAGCAAAAAGAGGACAGCTTAATGTACAGGGACCTGACAAAAGGAAATATAACGAAGACCATCATACTTTTCGTGCTGCCGATGATTGCGGGCAATCTGCTGCAGCAGTTTTATAACATAGCAGATACACTGATCGTAGGCAGATTTCTGGGCCGTGACGCTCTTGCGGCGGTGGGATCTGCCTATACGCTGATGACGTTTCTGACCTCGGTGCTTCTCGGGCTTTCGATGGGGGCCGGGGCATTATTTTCCATCTACCGGGGGAAGGGGGATGTGAAGCGTCTGAGAGCGGCGGTACTGCATGCGTTCGGACTTGTTTTTGCGATATCCGTCGTTCTGAACATCATAGTTTACCTTTGTATTGATCCCATCATGGGGTTTTTAAACGTACCCGGGGAAGTATATGCTCTGATGCGGGAATACCTGTGGATCATATTTGCCGGTATCGGTGCGGTATTCCTCAGTAATTTCTTTTCCTGTCTGCTTCGGGCTATGGGCAATTCGGCGGTGCCGCTGATATTTCTGGGGATATCCGCTGTTTTGAATATTGTGCTTGATCTTCTGTTTGTACTTGGATTTCGATGGGGAGTAGGCGGGGCGGCTGCAGCTACGGTGATCGCACAGTATGTCTCGGGCATCGGTATCACAGGGTACACATTTCTGCGGTGCCGGCAAGTGTGTCCCGGGCGTGCCGATCTTCAGTGGAACAAAGACATGCTGGGAGAAATCTTCAGCCTGTCCATACTGACCTGTGTTCAGCAGTCTGTGATGAATTTTGGTATTCTGATGGTACAGGGACTGGTCAACAGCTTCGGACCGGTCATCATGGCGGCCTTTGCAGCAGCGGTGAAGATCGATTCCTTTGCCTATATGCCGGTACAGGATTTTGGGAATGCATTCTCCACATTTGTTGCACAGAATTACGGAGCAGGAAAAGAGGAGCGCATACGCGCCGGAATTAAAAAATCTGTACAACTGACTATTTTGTTCTGTGTGTTTGTATCGTCAGTCGTAGTGATTTTTGCGAAACCACTGATGCTGATCTTTGTACAGCAACACGAAACGGAGATCCTTGCCGCAGGAGTGCAGTATTTACGCGTGGTCGGTATTTTCTATTTTGGTATCGGATGCCTGTTTTTACTGTATGGGCTGTACCGTGCAGTCAAACGTCCCGGTATGTCTGTCATTCTCACCGTTATTTCACTGGGAACCAGGGTTGTGCTTGCTTATCTGCTGTCAGATTGTATTGGGGTGGTCGGAATCTGGATATCAATTCCAGTCGGTTGGATACTGGCGGATCTGGCAGGACTGTTCTACTACCGGAAGAAAAGGGATGGTTTAATAAAGATATAGATCGAGATCAACATTGACTTTAATAAAATTAAAGAGTATAATTAATATTATTAAAGGAGGGGATGCTATGGCAATCGAGATCGTTCCTGAGTGGATGGTAAATCTGGATGATGAAGATGTCGCCTTTATCAAAAAATTTTTGCTGGCATCCGGTTCACTGAAGGAAATCGCGAAACAATATGAAGTGACATATCCCACGGTCAGGCTGAGACTGGATAAACTGATACAGAAGATCAAAATCAGTGATGATGTGGAGCGCGACCCGTATGTTGCTCTGGTCAAACGCCTTGCCGTCAACGAGAAGCTGGATTTTGAGACTGCAAAAGTATTGATCGGAGAGTATAAGAAGATCAGTAAGGAGGGGAGCCGATGATAACCGGAACCATTACCGTATGGTTTGTATTATTATTGCTGCTTGCCGTCTGCGCCGGCGGTATCATCCTGCAGTTTTATCTCTCAAAAAGGGAGAACAGGATTCTGGGACTGATTCTTCCGTTTATTACTTTTTTATATTCGCTGCTGTGCGTGTTCAGAGTGGTGATAACGGATGCGATGTCTGCATGGGAGATATTTGGTGCGATCGCCGGTACCTTTCTTTCGACAAATATCTCTACCGTCATACTGCTTGCGATCTGCCTTATATGCAGGGAGAAACAA
Organism: Ruminococcus gauvreauii; assembly: GCF_025151995.1. Classification (NCBI taxonomy): domain Bacteria; kingdom Bacillati; phylum Bacillota; class Clostridia; order Eubacteriales; family Oscillospiraceae; genus Ruminococcus; species Ruminococcus gauvreauii. The sequence goes on along the minus strand of NZ_CP102290.1, from coordinate 1,693,918 downwards.
AGGAGGAAGAAGCAGCTGGATAAAATGAGTATTCAGGATCTGGATTGATCTGAACAGGGGGGCATTTTGATGACCATATGGCAATGGGTATCCTAATCAGAAGACAGATTTTCGAAATCAGATTGAGATTACGGTGTGAGGCAGGATAAAGTTTAACTGCAGCGATAAGATTTCACGAAGGAGAAGTTGTACAATGAAAAAGGGAAAAAATTTTATTCAGGAATTCAGGACATTTATCAGCAGAGGAAATGTGATGGATATGGCAGTCGGTGTCATCATCGGTGCTGCATTTCAGGCGATAGTCAGCTCACTGATTGACGATATTATCAATCCTGTTCTGGGCTTTATTCTGGGAGGAATTGATTTTTCCGGATATTCGGTGACACTTGGGGCCGGAGCAGATGCGCCGCTGATCAGGTATGGAAGCTTTATATCCGCGGTGATCAATTTCCTGGTGATGGCGTTCGTCATTTTCTGTCTCGTAAAAGTCATGAACAGGATAGCCGCCAGAACCTCCCAGAAGGAGGAGGCGCCACAAGCCCCGACTACGAAAGTCTGTCCGTTTTGTAAAACAGAGATAGCCGTCGATGCAGTGCGCTGCCCGCATTGTACTTCCGTATTGGAAGGGGAGCTGGCAGAAGCAGCTGCTGTAAGGGAATAGATGATTGGAGAGATCGCATGGCATTGATAACGTATATCGGACACAGCGGCTTCCTTGTAGAGTGGGAACGCAGCGTCTGGCTTTTTGATTACTACCGCGGAGACATTCCTGAGTTTTCGCATGAGAAAAAATTGTTTGTGTTCTGCAGCCATAAACATGCAGACCATTTTAACCCGGAGATATTCAGCAGATTTGAGGAGTATCCGGATGTGAGCTATCTGCTGTCCAGGGATCTTTCCTATCAGGTTAAGAGAGTTTCCTTAAGTGACAGGCAGAACGAACGCATTACGTTTCTTAAGGCGTACCAGTCACACCGGGAGGCGGACGGGGCCGGTGGTGATATCCGTGTCCGTACCCTTCACTCGACGGACTGCGGCGTGGCGTTTCTGGTTACTTATGAGACACAGACATTTCGAAAACAGGTATATCATGCGGGAGATCTCAACTGGTGGATCTGGAAAGGTGAGACGAAACAGGAGATTGGAAACATGACGGCGCGTTATCAGGCGGAAATAGAGCGGCTCAGGGAGTGGACGGACGGGCTGTATACGGCCTTCGTGCCGCTTGACCCGAGGCAGGAGGAATGGTATCGTCTGGGAATGGACTGGTTTATGGAGAGAGTCGGAGCACAGCATGTATTTCCCATGCATTTCTGGGATAACTTTGATCTGATCCGTGAATACAGGGAGTCCGACGAATCGAAGACGTTTGCCGAAAAGATCATGGAGATCAGCCGTGAAGGACAGACGTTCGAGATATAAAACGGGAGGCCGGGGCACGTGTAAAGTGCCGGGCCTCCTTTTCAGAACGGAAGAAATGCCCATATGACTGCCAGTACAATAGTCGGCAGCATATTGGCGACCTTTATTTTTTTGTCCCATATCAGGTTGACGCCGACACAGAAGATCAGCATCGAACCGGTAAGCGACAGGTTGGACAGTGCCTGCTCAGTCATGACGGGTTCGATAAAAGTAGAGAGAAGTGTGATGACTCCCTGAAAAAGGGCGACCGGTATCACTGAGAAGATACATCCCTTTCCCATCGATGCAGTCATTACCAGGACTATGATCAGGTCCAGGACCGCTTTGGCGGCCAGAATGGAATAGTCGCCGGATACGCCATCCTGAATGGAGCCGACGACCGCCATGGCGCCGATGCAGATCGTGAGTGAGGTTGTTACAAAGCCGTCCACAAAAGAGGTATCCCGTTCACTTCTGGTCTTTTTCTTCAGCCATCTGCCAAACTGTTCGATGCGCGATTCGATATTCAGCCATTCTCCGATCAGTGAGCCAAAGGCGAAGCTTCCGATGACCATCATCGTTCCGCTTCCTGTAAGCTTACCCTGACTGACGGTCATCATCTCCTCCAGGGTGCCGCTGATGCCGATGAACAGCACACAGACGCCGGTTGCCGTCATAAGTGTATTCTGATATCTCTCTTTCATTGCCTTCCCGAACAGAAGGCCGATAAAACCTCCGGCTAAGATACCGGAGATGTTGATCAGTGTACCAAGTCCTGCCACGCTATGTCCTCTTTCTGTAATAAATATTAAAATGCCGCTTTATCATTGTAAAAATAAATCAGCCTCCTGTCAAACGGAAATTTGACAGGAGGCTGCAGATTGCCTACAATGAGAAACATAAAATCTGTGGTCAACGCCGACCATGACAGAGGTTGCTTTGATGATCGCATAAGCTTTTTTACTGAAAATATTTGGACAGGAGACATGAAATGACGAGAACTATACTGGTTGTTGAAGATGATGCATCTCTCGGAAAAGGGATCATTATGGCGCTGGGATCTGCCGAATTAGAACTGAGACCGGCGGTCACAGTAAAAGAGGCGAGACAATGTCTCAGAGACGAAGTGTATGACCTGGTGATACTGGATCTGAATCTGCCGGACGGAAACGGCATGGAACTGCTGGAAGAAATCCGGACCTGCAGTCGGATGCCGGTGATCATACTGACTGCAAATGATATGGAGACAGATATTGTGGCGGGTCTGGAATCAGGGGCAGACGATTATATCACGAAGCCGTTCAGTCTCATGGTGCTCAGAGCACGTGTCCATGCACAGCTCCGGAAGCTGTCTTTTGCTGAGGATACGAATGCAGGCATGAGCGGGAGGCGATTGGAGACACACCATTTGCTGCTGGATTTCGAACGTATGGAGTTTAAGAGAGACGGACAGCCTGTCGAGCTTAGCAAGACGGAACAGAAGCTTCTGTATCTGCTGGCTTCGAATCCGGGGGTTACCCTGAGCAGGGAACGCCTGGTAGACTATGTATGGACGGACGGTGCACAGTATGTGGACGAAAATGCACTGTCGGTGGCGGTCAAAAGGCTCCGCGACAAGCTGGAAGACAAAAAGACAGGGAGGACATATATCCGGACGGTCTATGGGATCGGATATGTGTGGGCGGTGAATGAAGTTGAGTAGCGATGTGATGACAGGGCTGCTCTGTGCGGCAGCGGTTGTGACTGCAGCGGCTGTGATCTGGGCTGCAGTCAGCCGCCGGAGGATACAGAGACTTTATGACCGTCTGGATTCTATGCTGAATAAAGCTGTCTCAGGCACTTTTCAGGAATTGTGTTTTGATGAGAGCAGACAGTCTGAGCTGGAAAACAAACTGTACCGCTATATGAAGCTGACCCGTATGTCGGCGAGGCAGCAGAGGGAAGACCAGGAGAGGGTCCGGACACTGATCAGTGATATTTCCCATCAGACGAAGACGCCGATCGCCAACAGTCTCTTATACACGGAGCTTTTACTGGAGCAGCCGCTGACAAAAGAGGGGCGCGAATGTGCGGATGCCCTGCATATGCAGGTGAAAAAACTGGATTTTTTGATTCAGGCGTTGGTCAAAAGCTCGCGCCTGGAGAGCGGAGTCATTGCTGTGCATCCGAAGGAAGAGGCGGTTTCGCCGATGATCGGGCAGGCCGTGACTCAAGCAGCGTTAAAAGCCGAACGAAAAGGGATAACGATCAACTGTGATCAGCTGGCAGGGACTGCGTTCTTTGACAGGAAGTGGACAGCCGAGGCATTGTATAACCTGCTGGATAATGCTGTGAAATACACTCCGCGGGGTAGCATGATTCGGGTTGCAGCTATAGAATATCCGATGTTTTACAGGATTGATATTGCAGACGAGGGAAGAGGAATACCAGAGGAAGAACAGACGCTGATATTCAAAAGGTTTTACCGTGCACAGGATACAGCGCAGGAAGAGGGCATAGGGATCGGACTGTATCTGACCAGGGAGATCCTGAAGAAGCAGGGCGGATACGTAAAGGTCCGTTCTGAGTATGGAAAGGGTTCCGTGTTTTCTGTGTTTTTACTGAGAGAGGAACCGGGGAAATGATTAATTCGGTCCTGCCTCCTCCCAGCAGGCGGCGATCTCGCTGAAAATGTAAGGGATGGTGAGATTAGAGTTTCTGCGCCTTCTGATCAGTGCAATGCAGCTCTGTGATTCCCGGATTGCCACCCGGCGCAGGCTGGTGTTATCACTCTCACGCATGTAGGCATCCGCGATAAATACCTCCTGACCTGTTTCGAAGTTGCAGATAAAAGAATTGGGGGAGGTCACGTATTTGGCGATCTGGGGCTGGAACCCCGCTGAACGGCACATAGATAAAACAAGCTGCTCATAGGCAGGTGTCTCGATCGGAGAAAACATCAGGAACGGGTGAGACTGCAGCTCTGACATGGGTATGGAGCCGCGCTCACTCAGGGTGTTTTCAGGCTTCATATAGGCATAATAAGGTCCTGACGGCAGCGTAATGCATGTCAGTTCCGGATGCTCAAAAGAAACCAGATCAAAGCCGCAGGTCAGTACGATATCGATGACGCCGTTTTGCAGCTGTTTCTCCAGCTGATGAAACGGGAGACATTCAATGTGCAGACTGGTCGAAATATTATGTTTGCGCAGATAATCCTTTGTATTCAGAAAAAAACGTTCCAGGTTGGAAGAATCCGGGAGGCCTATGACAATAGGTTTTTCTTCGCCCTTCTGCAGCACATGTGCCTTCTCAAGTGCATTTTCGGTCATGGTGTAGATCGTGGACATTTCGTCCATCAGCAGACGCCCTGCAGGGGTCAGGCAGAGCGCCTGTTTCTCTCTGCGAAACAGATACAGACCAAGAGTATCTTCCAGGGATTTGATGTTCTTGCTGACTGCTGACTGCGTAATGTTCAGATACTGTGCGGCCTGAGTGATGCTTTCACGCTCTCCGACGGCAAGAAAGATCTGTATTTGATAAAAACTGATGTCCAGCACATGAAAATGTCTCACGCCTTTGCCCTCCCAGCACCATTAATATCTAAACGGACATGACGCCTGGCGGCGTCATCACCATAAATGAAAGTCGATTGCTCCGTCCTCCGGACTCCCACAATCTCCGCCAGTATTCGCAATTCGCGCTGTCGCGCTGCTTGCTCATACCGGCTTACCCGTCCGATGCCCAAGTGAAGCTGCAAGCAGGCTTGCCCATTCATTTGGGCGCCGTCCGGGACTTTCACAGTAAATATTTTAACATATTTCATAATATCCGACAACATTCCAAACGGGAATGACCTCATGCAAATCCGTAAATATGCAGATGATAAAGTACCGCGTATACTTTAGTTCAGGAGCTAATCGTTGACATTGTATCAGGGAGGGTTTATGAACAAATATCCATTTAGAGAAGCAGAAGAACTAAGAGAACTGGAAGTGTATCCGAAATTTCCGATGCCGTACGGTGAGCCGGGGGCGGTCATCCGCAGGTTCAATACTCCGATCACACCGAAGGAGAATTTTGAACGCATGTGCAATGGGGAGGGACCTCTGTGGATTCCGAACTATTATGTGGATTTCAATTTTATCCAGCCGCTTGCGATGAAGGATGCGGTGGCAAGATGGCATGGGGGAGAAGACTGGTTTGGAATCGAATGGCAGTATGAACCTCTGACAAATTCGGCAATGGTCAAACCGGGAACCAGAAGATTAAGTGATATCACAAATTGGGAAGAAGAACTGGAATTTCCGGATCTTAATGCCATTGACTGGCAGAAAAATTATGATGAAGAATATAAAGGGAAGATCAGCCCGGACAGGCCGACCATGTTCGTCATCGTGAACGGACTTTTTGAGCGCACAGCCGATCTGACCAGCTTTGAAGATGCATTCTGCTATCTGCTGGAGGAGCCTGAAGCACTCCATGCATTTTACACGAAACTGACGGAATGGCATATTCAACTGATCAGGATTGCCAGGGAAATATACGGGGCAGATGTGATCACGTTCCACGATGATATGGGAACCCAGAGGAGCCCGTTTTTTGCAACCAAACTGTATCGCGAGATCCTCCTTCCGCATTATAAGAGAATGACGGATGCTGCCCATGAGATGGGACTTCGCGTGATTTCTCATTCCTGCGGATGTATTGAGTCTCATGTGAGTTCGATCATAGATGCTGGATTCGACGGATGGGAAGGTCAGGATAACAGTAATGACAAACAGATGACGATGGACGTCTACGGCGACCGTCTCTTCCAGAGCAGTATCTTCGTACCGGCGCCGGATATGCCGGAAGAAGAGGCTCTGGCTGAGCTGGAGCGCATGGTGAATGCACTCGGGCCGAAAGGGAGATTTATGATATGGCTGAATACATTGAATGAGCCGTATCTGACAAAAGGAAGTGAGCTGATCTATAAGCTGTCCAGAAAAATGTACAGCGGAGATTAAACAGTGATTAATCTGAGGCGGGTGAAATTCATCCGCCTCAGATAGTTTATACTTTTAAAATTTCCTTCCGCACAGGCAGCACCATGTTTGGTGTCACGGACAGCTCATCAATGCCCATCTCGATAAAACGCTCAGTAAGCGTAAGGTCTGCCCCGAGTTCTCCGCAGATGCCGACCCAGGCCCCGTGTTCGTGCCCGTTTTTGACAACCTGTTCGATCAGCCGCAGAAGCGCCGGGTGGTGGGCGTCATAGATCGCGTCAAGCTTCGGATTCTGGCGGTCGATTGCCAGTGTGTACTGGGTCAGGTCATTCGTACCGATGCTGAAGAAATCCACCTCCTGTGCAAGTTCATCGCTCATGATGGCGGCAGCGGGGGTCTCGATCATGATGCCGGTCTCGACGTCCTGACAGGGAATGCCTTCTTCGGAAAGCTCCTGCTTTACTTCGGCGAGTATCTTTTTTGCTTCGATGATTTCCTGACGGGAGATGATCATCGGAAACATGATTGCAAGTGTGCCATACACGGAGGCGCGCAGGATGGCCCGGAGCTGCGTCCTGAAGATATCCCTCCGGTCGAGGCAAATCCGAATCGCCCGGTAGCCCATCGCGGGATTTTCTTCTTTCTCGAGATTGAAGTAATCCACCTGTTTGTCGGCTCCGATGTCCAGGGTCCGGATAATCACTTTTTTCCCTGCCATGGTTTCTGCAACCGTCTGATAAGCCTGAAACTGTTCCTGTTCCGTGGGATAGTGGTCTGACTCAAGATACAAAAATTCTGTCCGGAACAGCCCGATGCCCTCCGCGTCGTTTGCAAGTACATTTGCCAGGTCTCCTGTGCTTCCGATGTTGGCGTACAGATGAATCTTCTTCCCGTTTCTGGTAATGGTTTCCCTGCCCTTGACTTCCTGCAGAAGCGCGCGTGCCTGATCCGCTTCCTCCTGCTTTTTGTGCAGCATCGCGAGGGTCTCCTCGTCCGGATCGATATACAGCATGCCGGTATGACCGTCGACGGCAGCGAGTTTCCCATCCCATTCTTCGGGGACGGAGATGCCGATCAGTGCGGGGATGTTCATAGAGCGTGCAAGAATCGCCGTATGGGAGTTGGCAGAGCCAAGTTCCGTCACAAATGCCAGCAGCAGGTTTTTGTCAAGCTGAATGGTCTCACTTGGTGCAAGGTCCTGTGCGGCAAGTATGACCGGTTCGCGAAGTACCGTTTCTGTCTGGGTGCCGGTCAATCCCGCGATCACGCGCTCGGAAATATCCTTGACATCAGCGCTTCTTGCCTGAAAATATTCGTCATCCATAGCCGCAAACATTTCTGAAAAATTGTCCCCGGTCTTTGCGACAGCGTACTCAGCATTGACGTTCTGTGTCTCGATCATATTGAGCACGGAATCAGTGTAATCATCGTCCTCCAACATCATCGCATGCACTTCAAAAATCTGCGCATGCAGCTCACCGACTTCCTGTACGGCTTTCTCATAGATCTGGTGCAGTTCTTCCACTGCATGGTCCCGCGCCTCAAAGTAACGTTTCTTTTCAGCCTCCGGCGCTTCGATTTTTTCCCGTTTTACCGGTTGTCTTTCCTTTCCGTAGACGGAAAGCTTTCCAATCGCGATTCCGTGAAAGATCGCTTTGCCCTGTCTGCATTCCATATGACCCCTCCCCCGGCGTTTATGCCGTTCTTTTTATCAGAAGTTTTCCTTGAAAAAAGTTTCCATTTCAGCCGATACGGCATCTTCATCTTCGCCCTCAACAGTCACAGTTACTTCACTGCCTTTTTTGGCTCCCAGACCCATGATTGCCATAAGCTTCGTTGCTTCTGCTTTTTTACCGCCGCAGCTGATGGTGATGACCGCCGGAAATGATTTTGCCTTTTTAACGAGCAGACCTGCCGGTCTTGCGTGGATACCTACCTCATCTGTGATCACATACTGAAAATTTCTCATAACATTGTTCCTCCATTTTTTGTTTTATGATGTTGGGGTCAAAAGGTCTTTTGCCCCCAACTGATGCCTACGGCTTGCTCCGCACTTCGTGCTCCCGCAATCCTGTAAACATTCGGAATCCGCTGATTTACTGAGTAAATCGCTTCTTCCTCATGTTTGGCGGGTCCCAAGATCAAATGCCTTATCATGCAAGCATGAACGGTATTTGACCTTTTGACCCTGGCATCATTTTATTTTCTTATTATTATATTGTACATCCATTTTCTTAAGTTCCCAGAGCTGCAGCGTGCATACGGTACCCGTAAGTGACAGCTCTGTCTTCGTTACGTCAGACGGATAGTACTTTGTGGTAAATACAAGTTCTCCATGATTGATATAGATCTCCAGCATGGAAGTGTCTTTTAAGATTCGAAGCTCCTTGATCCCCTTTTGCCCTTTCGGAAGCCTCGCCCTCCGGCAGGTCCGTCCTGCGCCCGTATCATTTAAAAATGTCAGAGTGATCAGCCCGTCTGTACACGCCAGCACCAGGTCATCGCCGAAACGAACGGACTGATCGTTTCCTGCCAGTGTAAGCTGCAGGTCAAAAGCCGCCGCCTGAATCACATTTTCATCCAGGGACAGACCTTCGCCATGGAGAAGGTCAAGCTCCTGTACCGGATACTGTCTGAGCAGCTCTCCGTCAAAGGTCAGTTCCCGGGGGACGGTCAGGGCATGCTGCCATCCCTCAGCGATGGCGGGAGCGTTTCCGTAACGTTCTTCCTCCGGGATCCCCGCCCAACCGATCAGAATGCGCCGTCCCCGGCCGTCCGTAAATGTCTGGGGGGCATAGAAATCAAAGCCATGATCCAGCTCGCAGAATGCTTCTGGATGACATGTGTAATCGGAATTTTCCAGTGTGAAGTCCTCACACAGGAAATACCCGGACTGATAAAGATTCTGATACCGTTCGGTTTCTGCCGGAAGGCCCTGCGGGCAGCACAGCAGGAACCATTTTCCGCTCATTTCAAACAGATCCGGGCATTCCCACATATAGCCGAATGCTTCTTTGGCAGTCATTTCTTTCAGCAGGAACCATACTTTTTTGTCGGGTGAGGTATAGATCATCACCGCACCGTGCTCATCCGTCCTGCGGCCGCCGAGTACCATATAGTACTGCCCGTCCTGTTTCCATACCTTCGGATCACGCACATGGCAGGTGTAGGTCTGAGGATAATCCCGGTTGGTGAGCAGCAGCTGTTTGCCGGCAAAGTTTGTTCCGTCTTTACTTACAGTATATAATATATTTGCCTGTCTGCCATCAGAAATATAGTCAAAATCGCCCGTTTCCTTTACATTTCCCGTATAAAATACTTCCAGGTCCCCGTCGTCCGTAAATGCGCAGCCGGAGTAGACGCCGTCGCGGTCCCAGATGGAGTCCGTCACGAGCGGAGTGCCCTGATATTCCCAGGTTACCATGTCAGCCGATGTGTAATGTCCCCAGAATTTCCGGCCGCTGCCGTCCGGGGCTTCCGGTGAATACTGGAAAAACACATGGAAGGTATCATGGTACACGCATAATCCGTTCGGATCGTTCAGCCAGCCCACGGGCGGCATCAGGTGGAAACGGAGACGATATTTTTCATCGGATATACGGGGATATGCTGCTTCGGCTGCATCTATCTGTCTTAATATATCTGTTTTTTTCATAAATCCTCCGGTTTGTTGAATACAGTAATTATCTGACTTCCAGGATCTGCTCCAGAAGATCTACTTTTCCGGAGGCAGTCATCCGGACTTCCTCGTAATCATCGGAATTGGTGACGATGACTGGGGTCGTCAGATCGTAACCTGCGGATGCGATTCCGGCAAGATCAACGGTGAGCAGAGGCTGACCTGCTTTCACGGTATCGCCTTCGGCTACGTGTGCTGTGAAATACTGTCCGTTCAGCTCCACGGTGTTGATCCCCACGTGGATCAGGAGCTCCATTCCGTCGTCCGTTGTGATGCCGACGGCGTGTCTGGTGTCGAAGATCGTGCTGATCTTGCCGTTTACCGGTGCCGCGACTTCTCCGGATTCCGGGACGATCGCCATTCCTTTTCCGAGTATCTCAGCTGCGAAGGTGTCGTCCGGGACTTCAGCCATCGGGATCACAGTTCCCTGCATCGGGCTGTATACTGCATGTTTCTTAACTTCGAGTGTCTCGGGTGCTTTTGCAGTTTCGGTATGATCTTCCGCCTCTTTATAGAGCAGCCAGGAGATGATAAATGAGACTGCCGATGCCACAAGGATGACCAGAGCATACTGCAAGGTGTAGTTCGTAGTGATCAAAAATCCAAAGATACCGGTGATCCCGTATGCGGTAGCCCCGACACCGAAGAGGCCGGCCACCAGCCCTCCGCAGGCGCCGCCGATGCATCCGGCGATGAAGGGCTTCATATAACGGATGTTGACACCGAAGATTGCCGGCTCTGTGATTCCGAGGAATGCAGACAGGGAAGCGGGGAGTGCGATTGCTTTTGTCTTTCTGTTATGGGTTTTTAATGCGAGTGCCAGTGCTGCGGCGCCCTGTGCCACATTTGCTGCGGTTGCGATCGGCATCCAGGTGTTTATCCCGATACTGCTCAGAAGTCCTGCTTCCAGCGCATTATACATATGATGGACGCCGGCGACGACCGTAGGTGCATAGGCAGCTCCGATCAGCGCGCCACCGATCCCGAAAGGCACCGCGATCAGCGCCTGGGCTCCCGCAAGTACGTAGTTCTCGAGGGTTGAGAAGACAGGGCCGATGACTGTCAGAGTCAGATAACCCGTCACAAGCACTGTGACAAGAGGCGTGACAAACAGGTCGATCATCTCAGGGACGATCTTATGCAGCTTCTTCTCGATCGTGCACATCAGCCAGACAGCTATCACAACGGGGATCACGTGCCCCTGGTAGCCCACAAGATTGATGTCATAGAGACCGAACCAGGCGGCTGCCGACGGAATGTCTGCCGCTTCCATGCCGGCAACACTCCAGGCGTTCAGCAGATCCGGATGAATCATGATCATGCCAATGACTGCTCCGAGGAACAGATTGCCGCCGAATGTCTTAGCGGCGCTGACGGCGATCAGCACCGGCAGGAATACGAACGCCGCATTGCTGAACAGATGGATAATCGTATATGTTCCGGAACCTGTCATAGCCGGCCACACATTGGCAAGTCCCTCTAAGAGGCCCATCAGCAGACCGCTTGCTACGATCGCAGGGATGATCGGTACGAAGATATCACCGAGTGTCTTGACTGCACGTTTGAAAATATTCTGCCTCTGTGCGGCTGCCTTTTTCACATCCTCTTTGCTGGATTCGGTGATTCCGGAAATTTTTATAAATTCATCGTAAACCTTATTGACGACACCTGTTCCGAAAATGATCTGGAGCTGACCGGACGCCTCAAATACTCCCTTGACTCCGTCGATATTCTCCAGTGCCTCTTTGCTGCATTTTTTGTTGTTGCCGATCACGAGGCGCAGCCTCGTTGCACAGTGTGCGGCTGAGACGATATTTTCCCTGCCTCCGATATGTTGATATACCGCATTTGCTACCTTGCCATAATCCATGACTTTCCCTCCTGTTTAAAAAAATCGCTCATTATGTGAAAACGTTCCCATGATGTGAAAAGCACATATTTGCCGTATAACCTATTATGTCAAAAAAAACTGTGAGATTTAATGTGGAATCGATTTCATATTGTGGTTTTATTGTAATCCCTGTAAGTCAAATTGTAAATTGACAGAACACACAAATATTACACCGTGTTTTTGTGCACTTTCTTGGTCTGACGGAAAATGCGCCGGAGGCGGGGCATTTCGTTTGACATTACATTTGCAGAATGCTAATATTTTCAGTATGGAATCGTTCTCTCACAGGCATCATATGGAGTGCAGAACGATGAGTAACGTGCATCTATCAGGAAAGCAGGAAAATTTATGAATATCAATGAAATTGCAAAACTGGCAGGGGTTTCCCGTGCCACCGTCTCCAGGTATTTAAATAACGGTTATGTCAGTGAAGAGAAAAAAGAGCGTATCCGGAAGATCATTGAAGAGACAGGGTATCAGCCCTCCAGTTCCGCTCAGACATTGCGCAGCAAAAAGACAAATTTTATCGGAGTGATCATACCGAAGATCAATTCGGATTCCATCAGCCGTATGGTATCCGGGATCAGCAGCACACTTGCGGGCGCGGGGTATCAGATGCTGCTGGCGTGCACACATAATCATGAAAAGGAAGAACTCAGGTTTCTGAATCTTTTTAAGGAGAACCATGTGGACGGCGTTATCCTGCTGGGAACTATTTTTACAGCGGAGCACAGGAAAGTATTGAAAAGCCTGTCTGTTCCCATTGTTATTCTGAGCCAATATCTGAGCGGTTATTCATGCGTGTATTCGGACGATTACCGCGCCGCATACGATCTGACATCATATCTGGCCGGGACAGGGACACGCATCGGTTATCTCGGCGTGACGGAGAAGGATGAGGCGGTCGGAAAGGAGCGTCTGCGCGGTGTGCGGGAGGCACTGCAGGACAATCACCAGACACTGCCCGATGAATATATTCGGGAGTGCATGTTTGATATGGAGTCGGGGGCTGCGCAGGCGAAGGCGCTGCTTGCGGATGTACCGGACATCGACACGGTGATCTGCGCTACGGATACAATTGCGGCGGGAGCCCTGCAGTTTCTGAAATCTGCCGGAAAACGGGTGCCGGAGGATATCCAGATTGCAGGCATCGGAGACAGCTCACTGTCAAGGGTGACGGAGCCGTCCCTCACGACAGTGCATCTGTATTATGAAGAAGCGGGGACGGAGGCAGCGAGACTTTTGTTTGATCTGATACAGAATGGGGAGGCAGCGATTCAGAAGGAAGTGAAACTTGACTGTAAGCTGATCGTGCAGGGATCGACGCGGGGCGGGGAGCAGCTATGAAAAAGGCAGCAGACAACACTCAAAATCTTTCAAATCTGTTAGATTTCGGAAAGTATATGGAAAGATTCATCTGTTATAATCTGTGTAAAGCTAAACATACGCTTTACACAGATTTTTTTGCACATATGTAACAGTTCGGGAATGGAGGATGGATATGAAGATTCTGGAAACATTAGATCTGAGAAAATATTATGGGAGCGGCGACACGCAGGTGCGTGCACTCGATGGGGTCAGCATTCAGATTGAGGAGGGTTCTTTTACTTCGGTGGTCGGGACGTCCGGCAGCGGTAAATCTACGCTTCTCCATATGCTGGGAGGTCTCGACCGGCCGACTGCAGGGAGTGTGACGGTGGATGGAAAGGATATTTTTTCTTTAAAAGATGAGGAGCTGACGATCTTCAGGAGGAGAAAGATTGGATTTGTCTTTCAGAGTTACAATCTGGTTCCGGTACTGAACGTCTATGAAAATATTGTGCTTCCGATTGAACTGGACGGCGGTGAGATTGACGGCGATTATGTAAAAGATGTCATATCTCTGCTGGGACTGAAAGAGAAGCTTTATAATCTGCCGTCACAGCTCTCAGGGGGACAGCAGCAGCGTGTGGCCATCGCCAGGGCGCTTGCGACGAAGCCCGCCATTGTACTGGCGGATGAGCCAACGGGAAATCTGGATACCGGGACGAGTCAGGATGTTCTGGGTCTGATGAAGGTTACCGCGGACAGGTTCGGTCAGACGATCGTAATGATCACACACAATGAGGAGATCGCACAGCTGGCGGACCGTATCATCCGGATTGAGGATGGAAGGGTGAAAGGCGGTGGCACGTATGCCAAATGTTAAGAATAAGAGTGTGGTGAGAAGGCTGTCCGACCGCAGCCTCAAGGCTAACAGGATGAGGAACAGCATAGCGGTGATCGCAATTATTCTCACTACGGTACTGTTCACCTCACTGTTTACGATCGGCATCGGACTGGGGCAGTCGATGCAGCAGCAGACGATGCGCCAGAGCGGCGGGAATGCACATGGAGCGTTTAAAGGAATCAGCCGGGAAGAATATGAGAAACTGAAAGCGACAGGGATACCGGAGGACATGGCGGATAATATGATATGCGCTGACAGGATACTGAATCCGGAGTTTCTGAAACGGCACGTGGAGTTCTGGTATTATCCGGAAGATAAGCTGGACTGGTATTTTATCGAGATTTCCGGAGGGCACTTCCCCCGGGAGGCAGACGAAATCATGATGGATACCATGTCGCTGGAGCTGCTCGGCATTCCATGCCGGGAGGGTGAGCAGGTCACGCTTCAGATGAGCATGGGGGAGTACAGGGAGCCGTTTGACAGGACGTTTACACTGAGCGGCTGGTATGAACCGGACCCCGCGCTGAATGTCGGGTTCGGACTGGTCTCGAAGGCGTATCTGACGGAGCATGCGCAGGAACTTCGGCAGGCGGCTTCAGAAAATGAATCCGGGAATGTGGGAAAGATATTTGCGTATGTAAAATTCTCAAATTCCCGTAACATCCAGGAAAAGATGGATGAGATGATAGAAGCTGCGGGATATTCCGCAGATCCGGACAGCCCGGATTATATTGAAAATAATGCGAACTGGGCGTATCTGTCTGACGGTACCGGAGAGATTGATGCGATATCCGTGATTGGAATGGGAGCGGTGCTGCTGATCATCCTGACGGCGGGATATCTGATCATCTATAATATTTTTCAGATTTCGGTTGTGAAGGATATCCAGTTCTACGGACTGCTGAAGACGATCGGGACGACGGGGCGCCAGATCAAGAAAATCATCCGCCGCCAGTCCTGGCGCATGTCGGTTGTGGGGATTCCGCTGGGGCTGGTCGTTGGTTTTATCATAGGCAAGCTGCTGCTGCCGGTGATATTTAACGTGTCAACGTCCAGCGGAAAGTATGCGGTGGTGACGCCGAACCCGGCGATTTTCATCGGAGCGGCCGTTTTTACGCTGTTTACCGTGTGGATCAGCACGATGAAACCGGCGCGGACTGCAGCGAGGGTTTCTCCTGTCGAGGCGGTATCCTATACGGGTCTGGCGAGCAAAAAGAGAAGGAAAAAACATAAAAAAACGGCGGGGGGAGCCAAACTCTACCGGATGGCAATGTCCAATCTTGGAAGAAACAGAAAGCAGACGGTCGTGGTGCTGCTGTCGCTGTCTTTGTCGGTCATTCTGCTGAACAGTGTATTTATGATTCTCCACTCGTTTGACACGGACAAATACCTGGAGCGGTTTGTGGATACGGATTATCTGATCGGTCACGCGGATTATTTTAATTATGGCTACAGAGGCGATGATCCGAATCAGGCGGTGAGCGAGAATTTTATCAACAATGTGCAGAGTCAGGAAGGATTCGAAGCGGGTGGGAAACTGTACGGATCCAGCGGTATTTTCGTTGACAGAGAATCCTATCAGGTGCCGCCTGAGGTTGCAAGGGCATCGGACGGAACCGTCCTTTATCCGGATTCGCCCCGTCCGGCGAATGTGGATCAGAATGGTAATTATTCCGGGTTTCTGTACGGGATGGAAGACCTGCCGCTGTCCAGGCTGAAGATCTGGAAGGGTGAGACAGATCCCGATGTCATCCGAGAGAAGTTAAACACAGGCAAATACATTCTGGGAACGGTGACGGTGGATGATGACGGGAGAGTGGAAGAGTATGCAGCCATGCATCAGGTCGGCGATATGATTACACTGAAGGACCGGGAGGGGAAAGTGATCGGTACGTATGAGATCCTTTCCATCGTAAAATCAAACTATTATCCGCAGACATGCAGGATCGGCTTCTCGTTCAGCTACTATACCACGGCGGAACAGTATGGAAACGTGGCCTCGGAAGATCTGGTCATGACGTATGCATTCAATGTGCGGGATGACAGGGAAGAGGCGATGAATCAGTTTCTGAAACAGTACACGGATAACGTGGAGCCGACGATGAATTATGAGTCCAAATTTTCCTGGCTGGGAATCTTCGATGATATGACTTCGATGTTTACGACAGTCGGTATGGCGTTGGCTCTGGTGGTGGGGCTGATCGGAATCCTGAATTTCATCAATTCCATTCTGACGGGGATCATCACACGGCGGAAGGAATTTGCGATGCTTGAGAGCATCGGCATGACGTCGGGACAGCTGAAAAAGCTGATGATGCTGGAGGGCATTTATTATGCGGCATTCACTGCCCTCACATCAACACTGCTCACCCTCATTTTTTCCTTCACGGCTCTGCGGACTGCCGCTAATGCTCTGTGGTTTATGAGTTTCCGTTTTACCATGGTGCCGATGCTGGCAGTGATTCCGATACTGCTGGTGTTGGGAGCAGCGGTCCCGCTCACTGCGCTGAAAGCAGGAGGAAAGCAGCCGGTAGTGGAGCGTTTGAGAGAAAATTAAAGAAGTTATATCAGGCGAGGTCAGGTTGTTGGCAAATTAAAGTTGCCGGCAGCCTGATTTTTTTGTGCTGTGAGTACTTTGTTTATTTCTGGAAAAATTTTTGACTTTTTTGCAATTTCGTGGTCAAGAAGTCAAAAATTCTAAAAAACAGGTCAAAATATTAATAGTTACAAAACATTGAAATCTATATAATGTAACCATAGTCATTCAGGAGACGGAAATACTAAAAAGAAAGGGAGCTGTATATGAAAAGAAAAACATGGAAAAAAATGACAGGGATTGCACTCGCTGCAATCATGGCTGCAGCAGCACTTGCAGGCTGCGGATCAAAAGCTTCGGAAGAGAAGGAAGAGCCAAAGCAGAACACGGAGGAGAGCAGTGATGCCTCAAAAGACGCTGCTGATACCGAAAAGGCGGATCAGGACACGGTGGATTCCGGCGAGCTGAAGGGAAGCGGAGAAACTCTCGTGGTTGGCGTACAGCCGTGCAGTTTCTGCTATCCGGTCATCTACGCAAGTGAAAAAGGTTACTTTAAGGATGCCGGACTGGATGTGGAATACATCGTGTTTGACAACGGTTCATCCATGAACGAGGGCCTGGCAGCACAGCAGCTGGATATCGGAGTCAACGGCCTGGCAACGATCTATACGGTCTGCGGCGGCGTCTGTGATCTGATCGCTGAATCGGAAGCTGCCGGAACAGGTGCAATCTATGCGAGACCTGACAGCGATATTGCAAAAGCGTCTGAGATAGACGGTATGAAGGGAAGCAAAGAGACACTGGAAGGTGTAACCTGTCTTGGAGCTACCAGTACGCTGACACAGCAGCAGGCCTATGCGTATATGAACAAATTCGGGCTGACAGCAGGAAAAGACTATGAATTCCTGAACATGGATTATTCCACAGCAAATCAGGCTTTTATCGCCGGGGAAGGTGATATTATTTCTGTCGACGGACTGAATTACATTGATGAACTCGAGAAAGCCGGCATGGTAAAGATCTGTGACTATGCGGCAGCTACAGGAAGTCCGTACTGCTCCGGTATCGTGTCAAGAAGAGACGTGAGCCAGGAACGTGCAGATGATGTGACCTTGTTCCTGAAAGTCTTCTACGAGACTGCAGATGAGCTGATGAATGATATGGATACCTTCCACAAAGGATACCTGGATTACGTACTTGAGAACGGACGGGAATATACGGAAGAAACTGTTGCGGCTGAAATTGAAGCGCGTCCGCTGTTTACAAAAGAGACCATGGAGAAAGATGATTACGTGCTCGGTACCAGTACTATCTCTGCCGCAAAATTCTTCGCTGAGATCGGAGTAATCGAGGAGGCAAATCTGGACAACCTGAAGAACATCGATCCTAGTTTCCTGAATAAAGCGCTGGATCTGGATGTAAAAGTAGCCACGCTGGATTAGTTCGACTGGCAGGGCACATAAAAGTATAAGAACCGGCTGACAAAAAGCAACAGGGTAACTTCATTAATTACTTGTGAATGGTTGCCCTGTTGTTTTGTCTAAAAAAACAAAAAGAGAGGATATTTGCCGTGAAAAGAAAGAAGAGTAAATATTTATGGATATTGAGTGTGGCGACGATTGCCTTCATTCTGTTTATATGGTGGCTCGTCACAGACGGACTGGGAATTTTTACGCCGAATACGCTGCCGAGTCCGATCAAGATCGTACAGACATTTATCAAAAAACTGACGGACCCGAATCCGGACGGTGCAACGCTGCTTGCACATCTCGTATCCAGTCTGAAAATCGTATTATCAGGATACCTGCTGGGCGTCGTGATCGGAGTACCGCTTGGTATCGTAATGGCGTGGTATGAAAAAGCAGACCTGATGGTCCGCCCGGTATTTGACATGATTCGTACGGTACCCGGTATTGCCTGGGTTCCTGTCATGGTTGTATTCTTAGGCATTGGTTTTACATCAAAAGCCGTCGTTATCTTTATCGGGGCGGTCGTAGCAAATGTTATCAATGCATATTCAGGGATCAAGCAGACGAAACAGGTTCATCTTTGGGTAGGTGCTACCTTTGGCGCATCCAACTGGCAGCTGCTTCGCAGGATTGCCATTCCTTCGGCGTTCCCGATGATCATCAACGGGTTAAAGCTTTCACTGGGAGGTGCATGGACGACGATCGTAGCGGCAGAACTTCTGGCATCCAATAAAGGTGTCGGCTACATGATTCAGCAGGCGCGCGGGATTCTCCGCCCGGATATCATCATCGTCGGTATGTTTGTCATCGGTATCGTTGGTTCGCTGCTGATGCTTCCGATTTCTCTGATCGAGAAAAAGGTAATGAAAGGGGGTAAGTGGTAATGCAGACAAAGACACCCGCTCAGGAGCGAAGAGATAAAATTGTATACGGTACACTTGCCGTATTTATTTTCCTGGTCATCTGGTACCTGGTTACGAAACTTACGGCGTTCGGAGAGATATTCCCCGACCCGATCACAGTGCTGGCAAACATTGGTGATAAATTTGTCAATCCGCTGGGAAAAGTGACACTGGTCGGTCACATTCTGGTTTCGATCCGCCGTGTAATGGTTGCGTTTGTCGTCGCGGCGGCCGGCGGTATTGTCCTTGGCGTTACGATGGGATGGTACCCGGTGGTGGAATCCATCTTTAAACCGGTGATCGAATTCCTTCGTCCGATCCCGCCGATTGCATGGATTCCGATCTCCATCCTGTGGTATGGTTTTTCAGAGATGTCAAAGTACTTTCTGATCTTCCTCGCATCCTTCTTTGTCATCACGATCAGTGTGTATTCCGGTGTAAAATCCGTGGATCCGATGCTGATCCGTGCAGCCAAGATGCTGGGGGCAAAAGACAATCAGCTGTTTACGACGATCATTATTCCTTCCGTCGTTCCCTACATATTTTCCGGTCTTCAGGTGGCGCTTGGAAACAGCTGGGCGAGTATCGTCGCCGCCGAGATGGTACAGTCCAATATGGGTGTGGGCTGGATCATTATCACCGGACAGCAGAGCAGTAATATGGTACAGATCGTGACCGGTATCGTGTGTATCGCAGTTGTCGGTATGTTGCTTGTAATGATTATGAGAGGATTGGAGAGTAAATTATGCGCATGGAACAAACAGGGAAGATGAAAGAAGACTTCATCGTATGTCAGGATGTCATGGAAGAATTTCCGAGAGCCGATGAAGGTATGTTCCGGGTTGCCGAGAATCTTAATTTTACGGTGAAAGAAAACGAATTTCTGGTGCTGTTCGGCCCGGGGCAGTGTGGAAAAACTTCTATATTAAATATGATAGCAGGTTTTGACCTTCCGACAAAAGGAAGCATCATTGTCGACGGCAAAGAGGTTAAGGAACCCGGCGCGGAGCGCGGCATGGTATTTCAGACGACGTGCCTGTTTCCGTGGCTGACAGTGATGGGAAATGTAGAATATGGTCCGAAGGTCCGCGGAGTCGGCAAAAAAGAGCGCAGAGAGAAGGCGCAGCATTATATCGACCTGGTCGGACTGCAGGGTTTTGAGAATCATTTTCCGGTGAAGATCTCAGGCGGCATGAAGCAGCGTGTCGGCATCGCACGCGCCTACTGCAATGAGCCGGTCGTGATGCTGATGGATGAACCGTTCGGCCACCTCGACGCACAGACACGTTATCTGATGCAGGAAGACCTGATGAAGATCTGGGAACAGGAAAAGCGCACGGTCATCTTTGTCACCAATAATATTGAGGAGGCGCTGTATCTGGCGGACCGCATACTGGTGCTGACAAACTGTCCGACGAAAGTGAAAGCGGAATATAAGATTGATCTGCCGAGACCCCGTGATTACACGGATCCTGCGTTTTTGAGTCTCAGAAAAGAGATCAGTGAAATTGTAGATCATACACTGTAGGACTGGAGGGAAATAATGGAAGCTAAAAAAACACAGGAAACAGGAGCCAGGGTGGAGGTTAAAAACCTGACGAAGAAGTTCGGCGACCTCCTCGTGCTGGATGATATTTCTTTTAATGTTGAGAAGGGAGAGTTCCTCTGCATCGTAGGTCCTACCGGCTGCGGAAAGACGACGTTCTTAAACAGTCTGACAAAGCTCTATGATCTGACTGCCGGGGAAATCCTCGTAAACGGGGAATCAGTAGATCCCAAGAAACACAATATCTCCTATATTTTTCAGGAGTATTCGGCGATGCCGTGGCTTTCCGTTGAGGACAATATCCGTTTTGGGCTGGACATCAAAGGCGTGCCGAAGCAGGAGGCGCAGGAGAATGTGGAGGAGATGCTGGACATCGTAGGGCTTACCAAATTCCGGAAGCAGTATCCGCATCAGCTGTCTGCAAGCATGCTGCAGCGTGTCAGTATCGCCCGCGCGTTTGCGACGAAACCGGAGCTGCTTTTGATGGATGAGCCGTACGGCCAGCTGGATATCGAGCTGCGGTTTAAGCTGGAGGATGAACTGATCAGACTGTGGGAGAGGCTTGGAACGACAGTTCTGTTTATCACCCACAATATTGAGGAGGCCGTCTACCTTGGTCAGAACATCATGGTGCTGACAAATAAGCCGACGAAGGTGAAGACGGTCATTCCGGACACGATGCCGCATCCGAGGGATGTCACAGCGCCGGAATTCGTAGAGCTGCGTAACCATGTGACAGATATGATTAAATGGTGGTGATAAAATGCGTGCGATTGTACTGATGCTGGACAGCGTCAACCGAAGATTTTTAAAATGTTATGGCTCAGAAGAACCGGCAATCACTCCAAATATCGACCGTCTGGCAGAGCGCGGGGTAGTATTCGATAATCACTGGGTGGGAAGCTCTCCCTGCATGCCGGCGCGAAGAGATATGTTCACGGGGCGCCTGAGTTTTCTGGAGTGCCCGTGGGGCGGGATACAGCCCTGTGACGATACACTGCCGCGCATTCTGCGGCATCACAACATTTTCAGCCATATGGAGACCGATCACTTCCATTATGCGGAGATGGGCGGGGAGGATTATATGAATCAGTTCACCTCCTGGCACCTGAACCGCGGTACCGAGCATGACGCGATCAACCTGAGACCATGCCGGGCGGGGATACCGGATATCAGCTGCGCAGACAGTCCGAAGGAAGATTGTCTGGGAATTTATTCCCGTTCATATCAGGCGACAAAGACCAGGTACGGAGGAAAAAAAGAAAATTACTCAACGGCGCGCACGTTTGACCGTGCGGCTGCGTGGCTTGAGGAATCCCGGGATGCAGACCAGTTCCTGCTCTGGGCGGAGGGATTTGATCCGCATGAGCCGTTTGATGTACCGGATGAATTTCTGGACAAGTACAGGGAATGCTGTGACTTCGACGAGAACTTTTTCTGGCCGCCGTATGATGTGACGGATGGGTATACGGATGAACAGATCACACAGATCAAATACCGTTATCAGGCGCTGCTGACCATGTCCGATTATTATATCGGAAAGATCCTGGATGTGATGGACAGATATGACATGTGGAAGGACACCGCGGTGATTTTTACGACGGATCACGGTTATCTGCTGGGGGAACACGGGTACTTTGCAAAGAACTATATGCCGGACTATAACGAACTGATGCATATCCCGATGATCGTCTGCCATCCGGATCACACCCCGGGGCGGATTGGAGCGGTTACCCAGAACATTGATCTGCTTCCGACGATGCTGGATATCTTTGGAATCCCGGTCGGGGAAACGGCAAATGAGCTCCACGGAAAGAGCGTGATGCCGCTGATCGATGGCAGCAGGGAAAAGAACAGGGACTATGCACTGTTCGGACAGTTTGGGAAAAACGTCAACATGACAGACGGACATTACGTATACATGCGTGCGCCCGTACATAAGGAAAATCAGCCATTATACATCTATACCACGATGCCGTATATACTCGGAGAATCGATTGGGCTGGATATGATGCAAAAAGAGACCTTCCGGAATATCGAATGTGTGAGACTTCCCTGGACGGACTATCCGATGCTGAAGTTCTCGACAAGGGATGTGAGGTGTGATACGACGCAGGGATTTAACGACCGTTTCCCGTACTGTGGGGAGAGCATGCTGTTTGACATACAGAAGGATTATGCTCAGGAGCATCCGATCTGTGATGCGGGTCTGGAGCGGACGTTCTGCAATATTTTAAAAGATGAGATGAAAAAAATAGATACTCCGCCGGAACAGTTCGAACGGCTGGGAATTTAAGAAGGGATTGTGACAGACATGAAAGAGATGATGACAGCAAAGGATCGCTGGCTGGCAGCTATGACGATGCGGCCGGTGGACAGAATTCCGGTATGGGCAAAGCTTGGCTCGTCTTATCCGAAATATCAGCGGGAACCGTTTAAAAACATGTCGATTTTAAAGCTGCAGCAGTATGTCGGCAGTGACCGACATGAATGGATTCTTCCGTCAGGGAGAATCGAGTTTAAGAACGGCGCGGGCATGGAAAAATCAAATGAAAACGGTGATATCACCATAAAGTACATCACAAAGTACGGGACATGTGTGAACAGAAGGAAGATTGATCCGGAGACGGAGTCCATGCATCCGACGGACATGTGCATCAAGACGCTGGAAGACATTAAGATTATGACGGAATGGTACAACAGCAGTGAGTTTGTCTTTGACAAAGATGCAAACGACATTGCAAAAGCCAGATACGCCGAATGCGGGCAGGATGCCGTGGTTTCGGAGGTTGTTGTGGAGACCCCCTTTATGTACTATCTCGAATATCTGGCGGGGATCGCCGAGGGACATATCCTGCTGGCGGATTATGAGGATGAGATCGAGGCGCTTTTTGAGGCCGAGGATCGTTGGTGTCAGAAACGTGTGCAAAATGAGGTGGAGCACAGCCCGGCGGACATTCTGTACATAGAGGAGAATACGTCGACGACGACGCTGTCGCCGACACAGTTCCGGAAATACTGCGTGCCGTATCTGGAGAAGTACACGAAGATGATGCAGGATGCGGACAAGCTGGTGGCTTACCATATGTGCGGACATCTGAAGCTGCTGCTCTCTGATCTGAATCAGCTGCCGAACCAGGCTCAGGAGGCATTTACGCCGCCGCCGTTCGGGGCTGCGACTCTCATCGAGGGACGCGCCGAATGCCCGGGGAAATGTTTGATCGGAGGATGCGGTGCCGGACAGTGGGTGATGGATGATCCGGATAAGATCATCGCGTACATAGAAGAACAGTTATCCAGGCTTCCACATCACAGGGGCATCGTACTCACATCAGCGGGCGTGATGCCGCCGGGATGCAGTCCGGAGACGATCAGACAGGTATTTGACTGGGTGAAACAATACCCGAACAGGAACTAGCCTATGAAACACGCAGAGAAGAAAAATGTAATCGTGTTTATGACAGACCAGCAGGCAGGGGATACCCTGCTTTCTGACCATCCGGTGAAGACACCGAATATCGACCGTTTCCGCAAGTGGTCTGTCCAGTTTCCGCAGGCATACTGCCCGGCGCCTCACTGCTGTCCGAGCAGGGCCACTTTCTTTACCGGCCTCTATCCCGCTGAACACGGGGTATGGAACAACGTCGAGACCAGCATGGCAATTTCACGGGGACTGTATGACGGAGTGAGAGTATTGCCGGAGGTATTGAGAGAGAATGGATACCGCACCATTTTCTCAGGGAAATGGCATGTCTGTTCGTACGATGGACCCGAGAACCGGGGGTTCGATAAGGTACTGACGGAATATATATCAAACTACGGAAGGGGATCCAGGGACCACGTTCCAAGGTATACGGAGTGGACAGCAGAATATGGAGACCCCGATCAGATTGACGGATGTGACGAGACGTGGGAGCCGGGAAGGATCATTCGGCCGGGGTATCCGACATACCATACGTACGGAGTGGATGAGAATCCTTTTGGAGACACCGACACGGTGGAACTCGCGGTGCAGGAACTGAAAACGTATGAGGGGGATGAGCCGTTCTTTCTGTACATCGGAACGGTGGGGCCCCATGATCCCTACACACCTCCGCAGGAATTTCTGGATCTGTACGATCCGCAGGACATAGAGCTGCCGCCGTCATTTTCTGATGATATGCTGGACAAGCCGGCGATATACCGGCGTTCCAGAGAATTATTTTCACTGACCTCGGATGAACAGAAAGAAAACCTGCGCCGGTATTATGCATTTTGCTCCTATGAGGACTATCTGTTCGGAAAAGTCCTGGATGCCGTGGAGGAAAAGGGACTGCGGGAGAATACGGTGATTCTGTATCTGTCGGATCACGGAGACTATATGGGAGCTCACGGCTTATGGGCGAAGGGCCTTCCCTGTTTTCGGGAAGCTTATAACATCTGCGCCATGATAGGCGGCGCAGGTGTGACGGAGACCGGGATTAAAACCCCGCTGGTATCACTGGCTGATATGATGCCCACGATTCTTCAGCTTTGCGGAGCCGACTGTAATCTTTCATTCACCGGACGGTCGCTTGAACCGTTTCTCACGGGCAGTCAAAATCCGGATGACTGGCGGACAGAGATGTTTACCCAGACGAATGGAAATGAGATGTACGGGGTACAGCGTGCCGTATGGAACGATCGATGGAAATATGTGTTTAACGGCTTTGACTATGATGAACTGTATGATCTCACAGAAGATCCGCTGGAGATGAAAAACGTCATCTCTGAACCGCAAAATGCACGGATTGTCAAAGAGATGTGTACAAAAATGTGGGAGTTTGCAAGTCAGCATCAGGATGTATGCACCTGTCCGTACATTTTTCTCAGATTTGCGCCGTATGGACCCGGAATCATACATAAGAAAGGAAAAGAAAAATGAGCAAAAGGCCGAATATCCTGTTGTTTTTTACGGATCAGCAGCGGTGGGACACCTGCGGCTGCTACAATCCGAATCTGAATCTGACGCCTAATCTGGACAGTCTGGCTGCGGACGGCATGGTGTTTGAGAAGACGTATACCTGCCAGCCTGTCTGCGGTCCGGCAAGGGTTGCCATACAGAGCGGCATGTATCCGACGGCTATGGATTTTCACCATAATTGCTGTCAGGTGAAACCGGAAAAGATGACGAGCCTTGCCCAGTATCTGAACCGCGCAGGGTATCAGACCGGATATATCGGAAAGAATCACTGGTCACTGACTATGGACGGACCGGTGCCAAAGGAGCTGAGGCTGGGGTACAAGGACTGCTGGAAGGCGGTCGACGTGCTGGAGTACGCATCCCTTCCGTATGAAGGGCAGCTGTACGATGAGAATAACGAACGTATCGGATACGAACACAGATACCGCCCGGATTTCCTGACGGATCTCCTGCTCCAGTTTTTAGACGATCAGAAACAGGAGAAACCGTTTTTTATGATGATGTCCCTGATCGAACCGCATCATCAGAACTGTATGCACCGCTATGTGGCGCCGGACGGGTATGCAGACCGCTATCGGGACGCCTGGGTGCCGGGTGACTTAAGCTGCCGCAGGGGACAGGGAGACTGGGAGGAAAACCTTCCGGATTACTACGGAATTATTAAAAGGATCGATGAAAATCTGGGGCGCGTAATGGAAAACCTGAAGGAGAACCGGCTGTACGAGAATACCATTATTATCTTCACATCGGATCATGGAAGCCATTTCCGTACGAGAAACGGAGAATATAAACGTTCCTGCCATGAGGCGTGTACGAGAATACCCTTTGTCATCCACGGACCAGGTGTTCAAAGAGGCGTAAAAGAGTGGGAGCACCTGTTCAGCCTGCTGGACCTGCCCGCCACGATTCTGGATCTTGCGGGAGTGGAGGTTCCAAAGCATTACCATGGAAGATCAATTGTGCCGTTCCTGCGGGGTGAAGAGGTGGAGGAATGGCGTGATGAAGTATTCATCCAGATCAGTGAATCCCAGGTGGGAAGGGCGGTCTGTGACGGAAGGTATAAATATTCCGTGTCAGATCCCAGCCTGAACGGGGTGCGGGACAGCCGTTCGGACCATTATACGGAAGAATTTCTCTATGATCTGTTCAGCGACCCAGATGAGAACTGCAATCTGATCGACGATCCGGACTATGAAGAGGTGCGTAACTGTATGCGCCGCGCAGTGATACGAAACATTGAACGGTTTGAACGATATACACCTGAAATCAACAGGAGGGAATGCCATGAAAGCGATCATGATCTTGTGTGACACCGTAAACCGGCGGACACTTGATTTTTACAGTAAAACAGACCCGGCTTTTACGCCGAACCTGAACCGGCTGGTAAAAAGGGGAGTGGTCTTCGACAGCCACTGGTGCGGAAGCGCTCCCTGCATGCCAGCCAGAAAAGACCTGATGACGGGAAGGCTTAATTTTCTGGAAAAGCCATGGGGAGCAATGGAGCCCTATGACCAGACACTCCAGAAGGTACTGCAGGAAAAGAACGTACACAGCATGATGTTTGCCGATCACGCCCACTACCTGATTCCGGGAGGCGAGAACTACACCAAGGACTTTACCGCCTGGGATGTCTACCGGGGTCAGGAGGCGGATCCCTGGTGCATACAGCCCGATAAGACGGGGATCCGTAAGGAACGCCGTCCCGAGGGATGGAAAGGGGAATATTTTGAGGGGGAAGAGGCGAACAAGAGAAGATTTAAGACAGAGTATGACTACCCCAGTGTGAAGACGCTTTACAACGCGGCCCAGTGGCTCGAGGAAAATCATGATGCCGACAATTTCTTTCTGTGGGCGGAGGCATTTGACCCGCATGATCCGTATGATGCGCCGAAACATTATCTGGACCTGTATGAGACCGGGGATGACTACGACGGACCGGACTATACGCACCCGGACTATCAGCCGAATATCTTTACCGAGGCGGAAACCAGGCATCTGCGCAACCGTTATAAGGCGCTTCTCACCATGACGGACCGGCATATCGGAGAAATTCTGGATGTGATGGACAAATACGATATGTGGAAGGATACCATGGTCATATTTACAACCGATCATGGCTACCATATCGGAGAACACGGATTGATGGCAAAAAATTATATGGCACCGTACAACGAGGTGTTTCATATCCCGCTGATCGTCTGCCACCCGGAGGTGAAGCCGGGCCGGTGCAGCGCAGTGACTCAGAACATTGATGTGATGCCGACGCTGATGGAGTATTTCGGCGTCAGTGAAGAGGTGCTGCAGTATCCGCTCCACGGGCATAGCCTCATCGATCTTCTGAAGGGAAATGCTGACAGGGTGCGGGAGGGCGCCGTCTATGGCTACTTTGGAAAGCAGGTGGCATATACGGACGGCAGATATACTTACTTCCGTGCGGCGGCCGATGCCTCTAACCGTCCGCTGTTTGTGTATACGGCGGTGCCCAGCCTTCTCAGGCAGTACATGGGTGCGAATGATGCGGTGGATGTGTCCGATTATGACAAGATCAGCATGGGACGATATCTTTCCTGGACTGATTATCCGGTGTACCGTTTCCCGGCGGATATCATTCATTTTCATAATCCGTCCCAGGAATTTTCACAGCGGTCCGTATTCAACGAGGAGACGCTGCTGTTTGATCTGGAGAATGACTATGAACAGGAGCATCCGGTCTGCGATGCCGCACTGGAGGCGGACATGGCGGTAAAGCTGAAAGAATGTATGCGGCTGCATGATGCGCCCAAGGAACAGTTTGAACGACTTGGACTTTAAAGGGAGATAACAGGCATGGAATATATCATTATCGTATTGGTCAGCTTTTTTTCATCCGTTGTGGGATCAATCTGCGGAATTGGCGGCGGTGTCATCATCAAACCGGTGCTGGATGCCACAGGCATTATTCCTGTGAATACAATCAGCTTTTTGTCGGGCTGTACGGTGCTGTCTATGTCTGTAATCTCGGTGACAAAGAACCTCAGGGACAGTGCCCGCCCTGCGTTTGATAAGCGCATTGCGACGATGCTGGCCGTCGGAGCCGTAGCCGGAGGACTTCTTGGCAAAAGTCTTTATCAGAGGATCTTAAGCGGGCTTCCGGACAGTCAGAGGGTGGGCGCCGTCCAGGCGGGGGTGCTGCTCGCGGTGACTATCGGGACGCTGATATATACAATTTATAAAAAAAGAATCAACACGCTGCATGTAACCGGAAATGCGGCCTGCGTGATTATCGGCTGCATTCTCGGCATGATGTCGGCATTTTTGGGAATCGGAGGAGGACCCATCAATCTGGTGATACTTTTTTATTTCTTTTCCATGGGGACGAAGCAGGCGGCGGCTTATTCCCTGTATATCATCATGTTCTCGCAGACGGCGAGTCTGATCAGCAGTCTTGTGACCCGCCAGGTTCCAGAATTTACATTTCTGATGATCGCCCTCATGGTAATCTGCGGTGTGCTGGGTGGGCTTGCCGGTTCCAGGGCCAACAAGAAAATTGAAGAGAGATATGTAGACCGATTGTTTTTGGGATTAATGGTTGTAATTATACTGATAAATATATATAATATCATTAAATACATATAAATAAAGATGAGTTGTTGTAAAATACCAATATTTTACAACAACTTTATCGTCTTTCTTTTAACAAAGGAGTAAGCATATGCCGCCAATTAATATTTTAATCAAACCGGCCTCATCAAAATGTAATATGCGATGTAAATATTGTTTTTATTACGCAATTGCCAGCCAGCGCTGTGTTGCCGACATGGGAGTCATGAAGGATGAGACGCTGAGGGAGCTGATCCGAAGCGGAATCGAGTATGCAGACCATGTGGTGAGTTTTGCTTTCCAGGGCGGGGAACCGACGCTTGCCGGTCTTGAATTTTTCGAAAGAGTTATCCGGTATCAGGAACAGTATCTGAAGGAGTCTGGAAAAAAAGACCTGCATATTCATAATGCGATTCAGACGAACGGATTTCTGATCGATGAAAAGTGGGCAGCATTTTTTCACAGACACCATTTCCTCGTGGGGCTTTCACTGGATGGACCGGCAAATGTCCATGACCGCAACCGGGTGGACACCAGGGGAGAGGGCACTTTTGCAAGAGTCATGCAGACGGTGGAACTGTTTAACTGTTTTGAGGTTGAGTACAATGTCCTGAGTGTGGTTACCGGGCAAAACGCGATGTCAATCCGCCGGATGTACCGCTTTTTTTCTAAACAGAACTTCCGCTATCTGCAGTTTATCCCGTGCCTGGAGCCCCTGGAGGAAGAGCGCGGGACGGAGAGCTACCACCTGTCTGTACAGGAATACGGCGACTTTTTGATCAATATCTTTGATCTGTGGTACGCGGACTTTCAGCAGGGGAATTATATCAGTATCCGGCATATCGATAACTGGGTTCACCTCATGATGGGAGAAAAGCCGGAAGCGTGCAATATGAACGGCTGCTGCAGCATCCAGTTCGTCGTGGAGGGCGACGGAGGCATCTATCCGTGTGACTTCTACGTGTATGATGAGTGGAAACTGGGGAACGTGGGTGAGCAGACGTTTCAGGAGATTGTGGACAGCCCGAAAGCACAGAAGTTTATCACGGAGTCGCTTCCGGTACCGGAGGAGTGCAGAACATGCCGTTACGGCAGTCTGTGCAGAAACGGCTGCAGGAGAGACCGGATGCCGACGGAGGTGCCGGGCATACAGAAAAATTATTACTGCAAAGCGATATACCGCTTCTTTTCTGAACGGGAAAAGCAGCTGAGGGATGTTCTGCAGATTGTGCGAAACCGGCGGATGCGGGGATGACGGAAGATACTGACAGAGAAGAGGGGTGACGGACAAAGACGTGAAGAAGAAACGGATGCGAAGCCTGAAGGAGCTGCTGCTTCCCAGGATATTGCTGGGGAATTATCTGGTGATCATCATTGCGCTGCTTGTCACATCCATAGGAGTGTACAACTTTCTTAAGAATGAGATCGGGCGCACGCAGGTGAAAGTCCTGCAGCAGATCAGCGATCTGAATCAGCTGAACATGAATGCGGTAAAAAATACGATGACGGATCTCTATTCCGGTATTCAGTCATTTATCAACCTGAATTCAATCGAAAAGTTTGATGAAGCACAGGCGGCTCTGGTGATGAAGGAGACACAGCGGTGTTTTTCGAATATGGGAGTTGACTCTATGGTGGATATTATTCTGAAGGATGTGGGTACGTATACATCCGACGGGGATATGAGCCGCGTTGATGCCCTGAAGAAGACAGTCCGGTATACGCATCTGATCAGCGGATCGAGAACCGAGAGCTGGTATATGAATTTTTCTAACAGGGAGGACTCGGAGAAAGGGATTCTGCTGTCTTTTGGCAGAACATTATTCGATGAGGATGGCGATGCTGCCGGGATTGTCATTATCAGTACGTCCCAGAAGACTCTGCTGAGAAGTTATAAAAACACGCTGAATGAAAACAACGTGATCTATATTCTGGACGAGAGCGGTATAGTCATCAGTCATTCCAACCCAAGGCTGATTGGATTTTCCTTTTATTATATGCCGACGTTTGAGAAGAAAGTCGGGCCGTACAATTCCTATACGGTGAAGACGAAAAACAACAGGCCGGTGCTGCTCTCCAATTACCATAATGAAGAGAGCGGATGGACATTTGTGGAGGAGCTGGATCTGACCAGCAAGCTGAAAGATTATTCCTGGACGATCATTATCGTCATCGCCGGGGTGATGCTCTGCTCCATTTTCATGGTTGGCCTGGATTTTGTGATGATCAATAAAGTCACGAATTCACTGACAAGGTTTTCAAGACATATCAAGAGTCTTCAGCCGGATATCAACAATGATATTACTGAGATTCCGGTTCAGGAAGATTATGCGGAGATCAACATCATCACGGAGCGCTTCAACAAGATGCTGGCACGTATACAGGAGCTGATTCAGAACATCAAGATCAATGAACGCAAGAAGAGAAAGGTGGAATTTGATTTTCTGCAGGCACAGATCGAGCCTCACTTCCTGAGGAATACGCTGCTCACGCTGAAAAGCCTGATCGCTCTGGGGGAATCCAGGAAAGCCATGTCCATGCTGGATGATTTCAATGCGCTGCTGAGGATTCCGATGATGGTGGAGAAGCAGTTTGTGCCGGTCTATGAAGAGGTTGAACTCGTGATGCACTATATGGCGATCATGGAATACCGGTTCGACAAACGGTTTCTTCTTCAGATCCAAATGCCGGAGGAGATCAAACATGTGCTGGTGCCGAGGATGATCCTGCAGCCTGTTGCGGCAAATGCATTATTTCATGGTTTTGCCGAGAAAGAAGACAATGCAATTATCACAATCACAGCGTATGAACAGGAAGAAGATCTTTATATTGTCATCAATGATAACGGAGAGGGGATGACAGAAGAACAGATACAGATGGTACTCGCCGGAAAGAGGAATGTGAATTCTCATCATGGCGTCGGACTTCAAAATGTGAAAAGCAGGCTGCAGCTGATCTATGGTGAAAGAGCGAGACTGGAGATTAAAAGTACGGTCAATGTCGGAACGGAAGTGACACTTGTTTTCGCGGGTTATCGTTCCGTCTACTTTAACGATGAGGAGAACCAGACATGAAGATACTGATCGTAGATGATGAGGTGCCCATCCGCAAATATATTACACAGATGATAACAGAGTGCGGGAAGGAATATGAAGTAATCGGAAGTGTGAATTCCGCGAAAAAGGCGTTGGAAGTGATGAAAAATCAGGTTCCGGATCTCATATTTGCGGATATCACCATGCCCAAGATGACCGGGCTGGAGCTACTGGAGCAGGTCAAGGCAGAGCATCCTGAGGTTTCCGTCTTCATGCTGACATGTCACAATGATTTTGAATTTGCAAGGACAGCAATCAAGCTTCAGGCGGACAATTATATTCTGAAGGATGAGATCAGTCTTCCTTTTATGGAAAATCTGCTCCGGGCGGTACAGGAAAAAAGAAAGAAGGCTGCGGAAGAATCCCTGCACCATCTGGAGAGCGATTCTTATTTCATACAGCTGATGGAGGGCGAGGAGACACTGCTATTTGATTCCTATGATCTGGAAAAACACAAGATTTTCCTCAAAGACAAAGCGTTTATCGCGCTGTCTTTCAGTAATTCAAATCAGAATCTGCAGAAGATCATATCCTTTCGCCACGCACTGCTGGAGAACCAGGAGATTTTCCCGTATCATGAGTATGAGATCATACTGATCGCAAATCTGTCGGGCGGGTCCGGGAATCAGCTGCATGAGGAAGTACAGAAAATCGTAAACGGATTCAGAAGAGAGGTGAACGGACCGGTAGGAGCAAGCACCATCTATCACCGTATCAATATGCTCAGGAAGGCGGTAATGGAGGCGTGCGAATCCTACAGCATGGAGTTTTATGGAAAATACCTGCCGCCGAGCCGCCAGGCGGCACAGGGGGCTGTGAAGAGCAGGAAGATAGAAATGCAGGCTTTTGCGAACCGGGCATATCATCTGATCGAGGGAAAGAACTATAAAAAATTGTTTGAGCTGATACCGGACATCCTGGCGTATGCGGTGGAGGCGAATGTCAGTATCCATCTTCTCAAACAGACGTTGTATTCCGTACTCAGCGACTATGCGGTACAGAGCGGCAGCAGACAGGATTTCGGCAACATCAAAACGTCCGGGAATATTGAAGAACTGCAAAATGATATATTTCAGGCAATTGAGGCATCCGATCTTCAGGCCGGCGCATATTCTCAGGCCATCAATGATGCACTCTGGTATATGCAGGGGAATTTCAGCCGAAACCTTACCCTTACGGAGGTTGCGGAATCTGTCCACCTGAATCAGGATTATTTCAGCAGACGTTTTAAAAAGGAGACCGGGAAGAAATTTTCGGAATATTTGCTGCAGCTGCGGATGGAAGCGGCGCGGAAGCTCCTCGTGGAGACGGAACAGTCCATCACTGATATTGCCCGCGATGTAGGGTTTAACAACGACAGTTATTTTTCTGCCACATACAAAAAAGTTTATGGGGAGAACCCCAATGAGACGAGGAAGAACAGATAGCGGCATATCTGTTCTTCCTTTAATTTTACTCCTCCTTAACCTCAATTGTAAATCGAAATGCAACCCTTCCGATTCCTAATTGAATTATGTTTGTTCAATAAAATATATGTGCCAGTAGGTTGCATTCTGGCTTATAAAAAAATGGGTATTGCCTCATTGTTTTGATGAAATTACCAGTCTTTTCCGATTCCTTAGTATAATCTATTCCTATATCCTAAAAGGGTTGGCGGCAGAACGGAGGATATAGGATGCCTAAATTTTTTACTTACGAAGACAGGCTCAGCCTGCAAAAATATCTCAAAGATTCTTTGTCATTTAAGGAGATCGCACGCCGCATGGACAAAAATCCAACTACTATCTCCAGAGAAGTACGTAATTACAGCTCGCTTATTGCTACTGGTTATCCTGGTTTCCCTTATAATGCCTGCAAAAATAGATTTGATTGCAGGAAGAAAAAAATCTGTGGAAAAGAGTGTACACGGAAATCAAATATCTACTGTAAGCTCTGTCAATCCTGCAATTCCAACTGTACAGACTTTCTGGAAGAAATCTGCATGGCGAGATTTCGGGTGCCCTATGTCTGTAATGGCTGTGAAAGCATTGATAAGTGTTCACTTCTAAAAAATATTTATGATGCAGAGCATGCCCACCTCTGTGCACATGAAAAGATTTCTTCTTCAAGAAGTGGTCTGTGTGTTTCAGAAGAGGAAGTCAGCAGACTGAATAAAATCATTACGCCTCTTGTGGAACAGGGGCAGTCTGTTAACCAGATCTATATCAATCATCAGGATGAGTTGATGTGCAGTGAAAAGACAATCTACAACTACATTGATGCTTGTCTCTTCGATGTCAGGAACATTGATCTGCCCCGAAAAGTAAAGTTCCGGGGACGATACAAAAAGCCAGAATTCAAGGTCGATAAGGGCTGCCGTATAGACCGCAATTATAAGAATTTCTGTGAGTTCCTTGAAAAGAATCCTGACATAAACATTGTGCAGATGGATTCTGTCATCGGGGAAAAGGGAGGGAAATGCCTTCTTACACTCCATTTTGTGGAATGCAGCTTCATGCTCACTTTT
Source organism: Ruminococcus gauvreauii (assembly GCF_025151995.1). Taxonomy (NCBI): domain Bacteria; kingdom Bacillati; phylum Bacillota; class Clostridia; order Eubacteriales; family Oscillospiraceae; genus Ruminococcus; species Ruminococcus gauvreauii. Next base: position 1,659,196 of record NZ_CP102290.1, on the reverse strand, counting down.
CTACGTGATGCGAATACTTCAAAATCAGTAACTGATATTTATGATGTACTGTACCAAACCCTTGGGCAGGATATATTCAAAAAGCTGTTTCCAGTGATTCTGACCGACAACGGAAGCGAATTTTCAAATCCCAAAGCAATTGAGTATGGAAATGAACGATTCAAAAGCCTTAGGACCAGAGTGTTTTATTGTGATGCAGGAAGTCCATACCAAAAGGGTGCAATCGAAGTAAATCATGAACTGATACGCAGAGTCCTTCCCAAAGGAACAGGCTTTGGAAATCTTACACAGGACGATATCAGCCTGATGATGAATCACATTAATTCTTACAAAAGAAAAAAGCTGAATAATCGTAGTCCCTACGAAACCTTCAGCTTTTATCATGGAGAAGAGGTTTTGCATAAACTTGGATGTGCTCCGGTAGCCGCCGGAGACATCATGCTAAAACCAGCCCTTCTCAAAAAATAATAAATTTGCATGCCGTCAACGTCTAATCTGTCTAAGGAATTAGGGGTGGATTCTCCGATTACAAAAGAATCGAGAGGGAGTCGACCTCCCTTTGGCATACTTTATTTTATCATCATACGACAATAAAAGCAAAAAATCAAATGGCATTTCGGTTGCAAAAGTGGCTTCTGGTCTACAAAACATGCATTTCGAGTACAAAAGTGGCTTTTCGTTTACAAATATTCAATTGTCAATTACAAAGATGGCATTTCAACTTACAAAGTGGCATCTCATCTTACATGTGAGTTTACTCCTCCTTAGTTTTTCGCAATACGAAAAATATTTATCGTTAAACAATAAATAACTATTGAAAAACAGTGTAGTGGGTGGTATAATACAGTTCAGGAACAAGGGGATTCATAGATAATGAATGATTGTCAAAGGAGTAGAAACATGAACTGGAACAAAGATAAGAGTCTCGCATTATCACAGGTATGTGTATGGATTTTTGCTGTATTGCTGGCGGCAGGATCAGTGGGTGCACCCTGGGTATTCCGGATGTTTATAGAAACACGGGGAGAAATTCTTGACGGCACGCTGCCATATTTTCTTACCAGTACCTATACGACGGTCTTCCCGGTGACAGCCGCACTCATTTTGCTGTATCGTCTGCTTTCGAATATCAAAAGAGGAGATGTGTTTCAGCAGGGGAATGTCAGGTGTCTGAGAGGGCTTTCCTGGTGCTGCCTGATTGCAGGCCTGATTTGCCTGATCAGCGCCGTTTATTATCTGCCGTTTCTGGCGCTGGCAGTTATGGCGGTTTTTATGAGTCTGATCCTGCGCGTAATCAAGAATGTATTCGCTGAGGCCCTGGCGTTAAAAGAAGAAAATGACTATACCATATAGAAGGGATGTGCCAGTATGTCCATAATTGTAAATATCGATGTGATGATGGCACGTCGGAAAATCAGCGCCGGTGATCTGGCTAAAGAGGTGGGGATCACTCCGGCAAATCTGTCAATTCTGAAAAACGGCAAGGCAAAAGCTGTCCGTTTTTCTACACTGGAGGCACTGTGCAGTGTTCTTCAGTGTCAGCCGGGAGATATCCTGGAGTATCGGAAAGATTAACACAGGAGGAAAAAATATGGAAAATCTAAATCTGGTGAGCAGCGAAAGCGGCTTACCCTGTGAAAGTACGCTCAAAAATCATTGGATATTCGTGTGGATGTACCTGCTGCTGGGATATGGGTTTGTCTGCGTATTTACGGACTTCGGCTATGACAGTCACTTCCGCCGGAATATTCCGCTGATTACTGCCGCATATGCGGCAGTAGTCATATTCTGGCTGCGAAAGGAGAATAAACGAATGGCAGCGGAGAGCTGGTTCTGGCTGGCGGTGATGGGAGCCATCGCAATCCCATATGCTTTCTGGAGCATTATGCCTGTTCTGCAGGTACTTGTACTGCTGGTTACGACTGCATACTGGACGCTTTCGGCATCAGGGGCACTGATTGAACAACACGAGACGTCACAGTGGATTCTGGTTGATGTCTGGCATGCGGCTGTGGATGTGCCTTTCAGGCATATCTGCTGTTACTGGAGGGAGCTGCGCGGAGGCGTTCGAAGAACGCGTTCCGGGCGGCGGATGGCGGGCATGCTCCTGGGACTTGGCATTGCAATGCCGGTTCTTGCAGTGGCGCTGCCGCTTCTGGGCAGGGCTGACGCCGGATTTCAGATTTTAGTGCGGCAGGGTATGGATTATTTCTGGAGAAACTGTCTGGGGTATTTTCTTCGCTTCCTGCTGTCTGTGCCCGTGGCGGCGTATCTGTTCGGTCTGGCCTACGGAGGAATTATCAGGAAGAGTACCAGCCATTTTCATAAGGACAGTGCCAGCGCCGTGGTTATGAAACTTCACGCGGTTCCGGATGTGGCAGTCAGCACTGCGGTTGTGGCGGTCTGTGCGGCTTATCTGGTGTTTATCGGACTGCAGAGTTCTTATCTGTTCTCGGCATTTGCGGGGCTCAGACCGGAAAATTTTACTTATGCGCAATATGCCAGGCAGGGATTTTTCGAGCTGTGCCAGATCTCATTGCTGAATATCGCGGTATTGCTGGGCGCCAATTCTTTTTCCAAAACGGTGCGCAGGGAAAACAAAGTTCTCCGCTGGCTGAATGTACTGATGTCTGTGCTGACACTTCTGCTGATTCTCACTGCCGCCAGCAAGATGCTGCTGTATATTTCTGCATATGGGTTTACCGTAAAACGGATTTTGACCAGCGTGTTTATGCTGTGGATAGCTATTGTATTTGTACTGAATGTTGTGCAGCAGCGCCGTGAGCTGCCGTTTGTACAATATGCGGTTTTGTCCGGTGCGATACTTTTCTGTGCTCTCTGCGTGGCGCCTGTCGGACATCTGGTAAGTGCAGCCATGCCCTGACAGATTTTCATGATAAGCTGTGGTTTGCACTGCAGAAGTTTTCTGATTAATATAATGAGTTGGGGTCAAAAGGTATTTTACCCCCCAACTGATGCCGCGGATTGCTTCGCACGATGTGCTCCCACATCTCCGCTCCGCTTCGGTCAGTGCTAAACGAGTGCCACTGGCACTCAGCACCCTGCAAACATTCTAAAAAGGGCGGCGGGATAAGTTTTTCTATCCTGCCGCTCAACACGCTTTTGAGATAGCTATGGCCGCCGTTTCTGTCCTCTTATCAGCCATATAACTTGACTTTTGCAAACAATTATGTTACAGTAAAAAACAAAATCAACAGCCAGTATAAACTGGCGTTCAAGGCCGTTCGGCCGTAAATTCCAATTAGTATAAATTGAAAAATTAAATGCAGGGGTGCTTTATTCAATTGCCACGGCAAAATTGATTTGGTATAATAATATAAAGTACAAGTGTGCATTTGATATTATGGAGGATGCATGAGGAAGGATATTGTGGAAAAGATTTATCTAGAAGATAAAAGCAGATTTGCGGACCTGATCAATGCTTTTTATTTTGGCGGACGTGAAGTAATTCGGCCGGAAGATGTTAATGAAATGACCGGAGAGGTCCGGAGCTTGGGCAAACATGATGGGAATATAAAAACCTCATATAAGAGTCGGGATATTTTACAAAAGGTAGCCTGTGGTATGCGGTTTATTGTTGTGGGGGTGGAGGAACAAAGTGAAGTTCATTATGCCATGCCAGTGAGGGTGATGGAGTATGATACCGCTGAATATAGCAGGCAGCTTCGAAAGATAGGAAAAGAGCATCGGGAAAAAAAGACCTGCAGGGTGCGGAGTATTTGTCTCGATTTTCAAAAAATGATCGCCTGATACCGACGATGACTCTGGTGTTATACTTTGGCGAACGATGGGATGGAGCCAGAAGGCTTCATGATTTGCTGGATTTTTCAGGATATCCTCCAGAAGTAAAAACTGCGGTGGCAGATTATCCGTTGCATATTCTGGAGGTTACAAGGTATAAAAATCTGGAGAGGTTTCGGACGGATTTAGGCCTGGTGTTTGGGTTTCTGCAAAATACAAAGGATCCAAAAAGACTGAAATCCTTTGTAGCAGCGCATCAGGAAGGTTTTTCAGATCTTCGTGAGGATGCTTACGATGTACTTCGTGTAAATGCCGATATCAGGGAATTGAGAAATGTTGATAAGGGATTTCGCAATCAGGAAGGAGGGGTCAATATGTGTTATGCTTTAAAAATAATGCAGGAGGAAGCAAGAGAAGAAGGTAGAAAAGAAGAAAGGCAGTTACTCCAGAATTTGTTACAACAGATGCTCAGTGAGAAGCGATATGAAGATTTGGAGAAGGCTTCCAGGGACAGTCACTATTATGATCAGCTGGTCAGCCGGATGAAATGCTGATAAAAACAAAAAAGGCAAATTGTCAACATCGTATGACAGTTTGCCTTTCTTTTTTCGAAGCCCAAATGGAGGGATAGCAAATGCCTCAGAATATCTCTGTCTGTGAACTTACCATATTATTTGGCATTGCGCGAAAAAATACCGGTTAACAAAGCGCCGGCGGCAGACCGGCTCTGCTGTTGGTAAGGACGGCCCTGAAGATACAGGCGTCTGACCTGAATCTCCTGCAGACGCTCTCTGGGAACCTCATAGGGATTTGCGGAAAGCAGCACCATGTCGGCGAGTTTGCCCGCTTCCAGACTTCCGCGCAGCTTCTCATCGAAGGTGGCCCAGGCACCGTTATAAGTACACATGCGAAGCGCCTGGTCAAGAGTAAGCGCCTGACTGGGATTGGAATGATTGCAGGCTTTATGAATCCATGCAATCGGGTTGGGGGCAGTGCAGGGAGCATCGGACCCCGCAGAGAGAATAAGACCCTTGTTCCACATCGTCTGAAGCGGATTCAGCATGGAACTTCTGCTGCCGAGAATGCTTTCCAGATAAGAATCCGGCTCCTGCTTCCAGTCGGTAAATGCCGTCTGCACGGGAAGCTGAATCTGATATTCTCTGCAGACTTCCAGACCTTCAGCTGTCGGCAGGCAGGCGTGGATGATCCCGTGCCGATGATCCGTGCGGGGATAATCATCCAGAGCGGCTTTTATCGAACGGGCAGCCTGTTCGAAAGCGGCGTCACCGATCGCATGGAGTTCGATCTGCAGACCGGCCCGGTTGGCTGCCTTACAGAAGTCAGCGACCTGAGCGTCACTGTAGTACAAAACGCCTTTAGAACTGCTGCCCTCATACGGTTTCAGCAATGCCGCGTCACGCGAACCGAAACAGCCGTCCAGGGCATTGGAAAAACATCCGCCGATCCGGGGCAGCTTTCGTCGAAGAGCCGTGCGGATGTCCATGGACTGGGGGAAAATGCGCAGCTGGAAACCGCTCTGAGCGCTGGCAGCCATCCACTTTTCCAGTGAAATATCGAGATTTAACGGAAAGCCCACACCACTGACAGAATGCACCGTGCCGATTCCGACGGATGCCATATAGTCCATGGCACGCTGCATATTTTGCACGAGTTCAACGATGGACAGAGAATTGGTAATATAGTTGGAGACGGCGAAAAAGGCCTCCTGGTTCATCTCACCGGTATCGGGATGGTAACCGCGCAGCCCTGCAAGCTTCTTCTGAAGTTTTTTCAGTAGCAGAGAATTGATAATGCAGGCATGCCCGTCATATTTCACGACCATCGCCGGCTTATCCGGGCAGACTTTATCCAGTTTGGCTCTGCTGATCAGGCGTCCTTCCCGTACAGAACAGGGGGACGCGCCGAATGCGATCAGCGTCTTATTCTTACAGGTTTTTAAAAAAGAGGCAATCATATCGGCGATCTCCTGATTAGATTCGGCGTCCATGACATTAAGACCTGCATGGAAGGTGGCGAAACTGGCAAAATGCTGATGCGTATCCACGAATGCGGGCAAAAGAGCCTGGTTTCCCAGGGAAATGCGCCTGCAGGCCTGATACTGTGCCGGAAGTGTATCACCTGCATACAGAATTTTTCCGCCGTCCTCCACCAGATAGCCGGCTATGGCATTGTTTTCGTTACAGGTTATAATCGTACCTTCATAACAGATCATGGTATCTCCTCGCTTTCGGAAGTTTTTATTAGGCGTTTGCAAAACGCCATAAGCCTTGATTTTGCAGGCTTTTTTACTGTTTAAAATGGAATAACTCCTCACAGGTATGTTATAATTGAATTGTCGAGAAACAATTAAACAAAACCCTGAAAGGAGTTATCTTATGGCTATTATACCATGTAATCAGCTTTCATTGGCAGATGTTTTTTCAGATTGTCAGGAAATTTATGAATCTGACAAGCCTGAGTTTCTGTCACTTCTTCAATCAAACATCGATCTTGATGAAATTATTCCCGATTCCTTCCGGAATCACTTCTATGCATCAACGGGTAGATCCCGTAAATACCCTTTGCATGCCTTTTTATGGGCACTTATTATTCAGCGGATTTTTTCAATTCCGACTGATTCCTTACTTCTTGTTTTTCTCAAGTATTCCAGACATCTTCGTGAGTTCTGTGGCTTTACCAAAGTTCCTGATGCATCTAAAATCACTCGTTTTAAACAAGTCTTTCTTTCGGACTTACAATTAGTTTTCAATAACCTTGTTGATGTTACCGAACCTATCTGCCAAGCAATTGATTTTGAAAAAGCCAACATGACCATTTTTGATTCTTCTGGAATCGAAGCATGGGTAACTGAAAATAATCCAAAGTTTGCTAACCGAATCATCAAACAGCTAAAAGCCTATGCAAAAGCAAATCACTTTGATTCTAACTTTGACCCTTACAAGGCTGCTTATGGATCTATGCCAGCTCATTGTGCTTCTAATGTTCAAATCAAGCAGCTTTATGTCGATGGTCATTTCTGCTACGCTTATAAGATCGGTATTGTCACAAATGGTCTGGGCATTGTCCGTCATCTTGAGTTTTACAATAAGGACTTTTTATTGGCCCATCCTGAACTTGTTCCAAACAAGAAATCTGATTCTCCTGATGAAGATAAATCCATTCATGATGCAAGGCTCCTCATTCCAATGCTGCAGGACTTCTTCAAGGCGCATCCTCTGATAAATCCAAAAACTTTTCTTGGTGATGCTGCTTTTGATTCTGTAGGATTATATAAATCGCTTCTCACCGGTGATACATTTGGCGGGGACAAACACTTTAAGGCTGCATATATTCCCTTAAATTCAAGATCTCATCTTGAAAATGTTGATTACAAAATCAATGAAGATGGCATCCCTTGCTGTCCAAAAGATGAAACACTCCCAATGAAATATGAATGTATCTCCAAACTCCGCAGCGGGGTTCCAAGATACAAGTTCGTATGTCCTAAAATGATTTGGGATTATAATCCTGAAACGCAAAAATCACATCGTAAATGTACTTGTGATAGTCCTTGCACGAATTCCAAATGCGGCCGCATGATATACATTTATCCCGAAAAAGATCTTCGTGCCTATCCTGGTACACTTCGTGGTACTGCCGAATGGGATTCAATATATAAAATCCGTACAACAGTCGAACGTTCCATAAATCACTTCAAAGACTGCTTTGGACTTGCTGGTCGTAAGACTCAAAACGAAAGGACACTTCATGCAGACCTTATTCTTTCAGGAATAACACAACTTATTTCAGTCGTGCTAGCTGACAAAATACATCAACATCAATTTATACGAAGTATCAAACCGCTCATTGCGTAGGTCTTACCAACTTAATAGTTTCATAGCTTTATTAAGTGCGCCTATTTTATGAAAACTGTAACTTTTATCTTAGAATTGCTGCAATGCAGCAATTCTACCCTGTTTGGAATCAAGATTACGAACTTGTTTCGCAATTACCTAGGAAGTTTTTATCTAAGTTTATTTTACTTTAAAAACAATGCGGGTACAAGAAGAAGACGGCCTGATCCAGTTGTCCTTTCTGCTTTTTGGTGATAGGATAGAAAAAACGATCGGCAGGAGGATAAAGAAGATGGAGTATCTGGATATCGTGACGGAAGACGGGCTTCCTACGGGTGTTACAAAAGAACGAAATGCTGTTCACAGGGACGGAGATCTGCACCGCACGTCACACGTGTGGATTGCAAGAGAGAATCAGGATCATAAAATGGAACTGCTGCTTCAGAAACGAAGTATGAATAAAGATTCACATCCGGGCTGTTACGATATCTCCTCGGCCGGACATATCCCTGCCGGTATGGGATATCTGGAGTCTGCGCTTCGCGAGCTTAAAGAGGAACTGGGAATTTGTGCAGGGGCCGCAGAGCTCATTGACAAAGGACTTCGCCGGGTTCGGTGGCAGGAGACCTTTCACGGTCATATATTCCGGGACAATCAGGTCAGCAGGGTCTATCTGCTGTGGAGAAACGTTGACCTCAGTGATCTGTGCCTGCAGGCGGAAGAGGTGGATTCCGTCTGCTGGATGGAATATGAGAGATGCGTCCGGGCAGTGCGGGAGAACGAAATCCCCAATTGTATTGCCTTGGAGGAGCTTCGGATGCTGAAACAATCATAGAAAACCATTTTCTTGAGGCTCATTTTGTAGTATAGTAACAGTATGATGTTGGGGTCAAAAAGCATTTTGCCCCCCACTGATGCCACGGATTGCTTCGCACAAGGCGCTCCCACATCTCCGCTCTGCTGCGGTCGGTGCTAAACGAGTGCCACTGGCACTCAGCACCCTGCAAACATTCGGAATTCGCTGATTTACTGTGTAAATCGCTGCTTCCTCATGTTTGGCGGGTCCCAAGGTAAAATGCCTTATCATGCAAGCATGAACGACCTTTTACCTTGGGACCCTGGCATTTCAGTATGAATAAAATCACAAAAGTTGGAATGGAGAACGAATGAAAGTTGTAATTCTGGCAGGCGGATTCGGGACGAGAATCAGCGAAGAAAGCCACCTGAAGCCTAAACCGATGATTGAGATCGGTGAAAAACCGATTTTATGGCATATTATGAAGCTGTACTCTTACTACGGCTACAATGAATTTATCATTTGCTGCGGGTATAAGCAGCATGTGATCAAAGAGTGGTTCGCGGATTATTATCTGCACAACAGCGATATCACATTTGATTTTACAAAAGAAAATAAGATGATCGTACATAATAATATATCCGAACCCTGGAAGGTGACACTGATTGATACGGGGCTTATGACGATGACAGGGGGACGTATTAAGAGGATTCGTGAATATCTGGAGGAGGACACATTTCTGCTGACCTACGGGGACGGTGTGTCGGACGTCAACATTGCTGAGCTTGTAAAATTTCATCATACACACAGAAAAATGGCAACGATCACGTCGGCGCAGCCGGACGGCCGTTTTGGCGTGCTGGATATCCTGGAAGACGGGACGATCACGAATTTCAAGGAAAAGAAAAAAGAGGACGGCGGCTGGATCAATGCCGGTTTCATGGTACTGGAGCCTGAGATGATAGACCTGATCGAGGGGGATGAGACGGTATTTGAGCGGTATCCGCTGGAGGAGGCTGCCCGCCGCTCTCAGCTGAATGCGTACCGGCACAGCGGTTTCTGGCAGTGCATGGATACGATGCGCGAGAAAGAAAAACTTGAGGAGATGTGGCTGTCCGGACGGGCGCCCTGGAAGGTGTGGAAGTGATGGTGGATTTGAATTTTTACAGAGGAAAAAAGGTATTGGTTACGGGACATACCGGTTTCAAGGGGAGCTGGCTGTGCCGTATGCTGACCGGTGCGGGTGCACGGGTGACGGGGTATTCCCTGGAACCGCCGACCCAGCCGAATCTTTTTTCTGTTTGCGGTATAGAACAGCAGATGGAGTCGGTGAACGGAGATATCCGGGACTTTCATCATCTGTCGGAGGTAATGAATACGGTGCGGCCGGAGATTGTGCTCCATCTGGCGGCACAGCCGATCGTGCGGGATTCCTATAAGAATCCCGTCTACACGTATGAGACAAACGTAATGGGGACAGTCAATATTCTGGAATGTGTGCGGCAGTGTGGCAGTGTGCGTTCCTTTTTGAATGTTACGACAGATAAAGTGTATCATAACCATGAGTGGGAGTGGGGATACAGGGAGACGGATGCGCTGGACGGCTTTGACCCCTATTCCAACAGCAAATCCTGTTCGGAGCTGGTGACGCACAGTTACCGTAGCTCCTTCTTTGCGGACGGTCAGACGGCCATCTCCACCGCACGTGCCGGAAATGTGATCGGGGGCGGAGACTTCGCGAACGACCGCATTATTCCCGACTGCATCCGTGCAGCGGCCAGAAAAGAGCCGATCAGGGTTCGGAACCCATTCTCCACGAGACCGTTTCAGCATGTGCTGGAGCCTCTGAATGCATATCTTCTGATTGCCAGGAGACAGTATGAGGACAGCCGCTTTGCAGGATACTATAATGTGGGACCGGATGATGAGGACTGCGTGACGACCGGCGAGCTGGTGGATATGTTCTGCGAGGCGTGGGGAGACGGACAGACATGGATCAGCCAGTCGGAGGACGGACCGCACGAGGCGAATTTTCTGAAGCTGGACTGCTCAAGGATGAAGCATGTCTTTGGCTGGAAACCGCGCTGGCACGTGAGGGAAGCTATTGAGAAGACGGTAGAATGGTCCAGGGCCTATCTGGGAGGAAAAGATGTCTGTACCTGCATGGATGCGCAGATTAAAGAATTTATGTAACAGTTCAGACGGCGGAAAAATATAGGAATTTATAGAAACGGAGGATGAAAGAGATGTTTGAACATATGACAGAGCAGGAAGCAAAAGATGCGATTCTGCAGATGGTCGGCGCTTACTGTGATAAATATCACAACCAGAAGAAATGTTTTGAGGAGGGAGACCGTATTCCTTATGCCTCCCGAGTTTATGACCGCACAGAGATGACGAATCTCGTGGACAGTGCGCTGGAGTTCTGGCTGACATCCGGGCGCTATACGGATGAGTTTGAGGAGAATTTTGCCAGATACCTGGGGATCCGGTTCTGCTCCCTGGTAAACTCGGGTTCTTCCGCCAATCTACTGGCATTTATGGCGCTGACCTCCCCGCTTCTCGGCGATCGTCAGGTAAAGCCGGGAGATGAGATCATCACGGTTGCGGCGGGATTCCCGACGACGGTGGCTCCGGTGATTCAGTACGGTGCGGTGCCGGTATTCGTGGATGTGACGATTCCTCAGTACAATATCGATGTGACAAAGCTGGAAGAGGCTGTGTCTGACAGGAGCAAAGCGGTGATGATTGCCCATACACTCGGCAATCCGTTTGACTTAAAAGCGGTGAAATCTTTCTGCGATGCGCATGGACTCTGGCTGATTGAGGACAACTGCGACGCACTCGGCAGCACTTATACGATCGATGGCGAGACAAAACTTACCGGAACGATCGGTGATATCGGAACGTCCAGCTTCTATCCGCCGCATCATATGACGATGGGAGAGGGGGGCGCCGTGTACACAGACAATCCGCTGCTGCACAAGATCGTCCGTTCTTTCCGTGACTGGGGGCGCGACTGTGTCTGCCCGTCAGGCTGTGACAACCTCTGCGGACACCGGTTTGACAAGCAGTACGGAGAACTTCCGCTCGGATATGATCATAAATATGTGTACTCGCATTTTGGATATAATATGAAGGCGACCGACATGCAGGCGGCTGTAGGTTGTGCACAGCTGGAAAAATTCCCGTCCTTTGTGGCACGGAGAAAGGAAAATTTTGCACGCCTGAAGGCGGGGCTTACCGATGTGCAGGAGAAGTTCATTCTTCCGGAGGCGTGTGAGAACTCCGACCCGAGCTGGTTTGGCTTTCTGATCACCTGCAGGGAAGGCGTGGACCGCAATGCGGTCGTACAGTATGCAGAAAAGAAAGGCGTTCAGACGAGAATGCTGTTTTCCGGCAATCTGATCAAGCATCCGTGCTTTGACCAGATGCGTTCCGAGGGCCGGGGCTACCGGGTGCCGCAGGAACTGACGGTGACGGACCGCATTATGACGGACACATTCTGGATCGGCGTCTATCCGGGCATGACGAATGAGATGATTGATTACATGATAAACGTGCTGAAAGAAGCATGATTTGGGAGGATGACGGATGTCATTTGATGAAAAATTAAGATGGTTCGGATTCTGGACGCTCGACAGGCTTCGCGGCGCTCCTGTGCGCAGATACTATGACCAGATACGCCGCGGCTTTTATGGGGGGACCTCCCTGGCGGAGACGGAACAGAAGATTCACAAACTGATCCGTCACGCCGTGCAGACGACGGAATTCTATAAGGACTATGATCCGGACAGCAGACTTTCCGACTTGCCGGTTGTAAATAAAGATACATTCCGCGATCAGTATGACGCGTTTATATCCTCGGTACATAAGGATGCGCCGGATAACCGTATCATGTGTACCAGCGGTTCCACAGGAACCCCGCTTTCCATGATTCAGAACAGGGATAAGATCCATCATAACACGGCGGGCGGCATCTTTCTGGGCGCGGCGGGCGGATACTATATCGGCATGAAGGAAGCATTTATCCGTGTGTGGGTCAGCAATGTTAAGAAAAGCAGGCTGTCACTTCTGATGGAAAATATGATCATGATGGACAGCTCCAACATGGATGACGAGGGTCTGGCAAGGATGCTTGCTGTCATCCGCAGGAAACGAGTGAAGTGCCTGGTTGGCTATTCCTCGGCGCTCGAAGAACTCAGCCGTTATATCACAAATCACGGGGTGGACACCTCGGGATTCAGGGTGAAATCGATCATCCCGATCTCGGAATCCATGGCGCCGGATTTCCGAAAAAAGCTGCAGAAGCAGTTCGGCTGCCCGGTGCGGGCCTGGTACTCCAATGAAGAAAACGGTATCATGGGTATTCAGAACAAAGAAGACGAGGGATATCAGATCGATACCGAGAGTTACTACTATGAGATTCTGAAGATGGACAGCGATGAACCCGCGGCACCCGGAGAGCTTGGGCGGATCGTGATCACGGATCTGTACAATTACGCGTTTCCGATCCTGCGGTACGATAACGGGGATACTGCGGTGGCATCAAGGAAAGTGAAAGATGGAAAATATAAGCTCTATCTGACAAAGCTTTACGGCAGACGCAGCGATCTGATCTATGACTGCGGCGGCAAGGCGCTGACTCCGTATATCATCACGAACAACATGTGGGATGTGCGCGGGGTGAAGCAGTTTCGTTTCATTCAGGAGGATCTGACGAAATATACACTGTGGCTGAACGGCGACAGGGAGCAGATGAATATCGAGGACATCACACATCGGATTTTACCGTATCTGGGGGAACAGGCAGAGCTTTCCATTGAGTTTGTGGATGAGATTCCGGTGCTGCAGTCCGGAAAGAGAAAATATATTGAAAACCGGTGTGAAACATATCAGAACCGGAAGGGAAGCAGGTAACAGGGCGTGGGAGAGACGCAGAAGAAACAGATTTTAGGAAATACGGTATATACGATGGGCGGCATGCTGTTGATGAACGGCGTGCTGCAGCTGCTGATCTATCCGCTGCTGAACCGCCATATGGGAGCGGATCAGATGGGCGGCCTTTTGTATATCATGGGGCTTGTGAGCATTCTCTGTCCGTCCGTCGGACAGTCGCTCAACACGAGCCGGCTCGTGGTCCGCAGGACATTTGCAGTCACAAACGGGGACTACGACCGATCACTGCTGCTGTTCGGGGGGATCGGCAGTGTGATTGCAGTGCTTGCATCCATCCGTTTCATGACGGGGACCGGGACGGTCATCTTAACGCTGCTTTTACTGATGCTGACGACATTTCGGTATTATGGTGACGTGGAGTACCGTCTGAACCTGAATTACCGCAGGTTTTTTGTCTATTATCTGGTGATGAGCATCGGGTATATCATCGGATTTGGACTGTACTGGCTGACGGATATATGGTTTTTCATCTTTCTTGCGGGTGAGGCTGCCAGCCTGGTCTACGTATCGGTTACCGGATCGGTGTTCCGGCAGTTTTTTACGAAGAGCGATTACTTTAAGGTTGCATGCTCGCGCGGATTTTTCCTGATGCTGTCCTATCTGATCACAAATGTGACACTGAATATGGATCGCGTGGCGCTGAAATATATGATTGGAAATGTCGCGGTTACACAGTATTATGTCGTATCCCTGATCGGGAAGACGATGGTGCTGCTGATTGCGCCCATCAACACGATCGTGATTTCTTATCTGACCAGGAGGGAGCATACGCTGCGCAGAAAGGAATTCGGCATGGCGGTGCTGGCCGGCAGCGGTGTCAGTCTCGTGTTCTTTTTATTCTGTCAGATTGCTACGCCGATCTTCGTAAGACTGCTGTATCCGGATCTGTATGAGGCGGTGCGCGGACTGGTGACGGTCGTAAACCTGACCCAGGTGCTGGGCATGTTCTCGGCGTTTTTGTTCATTCTGGTACTGACATTTACCGATGAGAAATGGCAGCTGATTCTTCAGTCGGGGCATCTGATTCTGATGACAGTTCTGGTGCTCTGTCTGACGGGACAGTACGGGATCATGGGATTTTCCTGTGCTGTACTGGCGGCAAATGTTGTGCGTGTAATTGCTGTGACGGCTCTGGGATTTGCAAAATTGTGTAAAAAACAAAAAAGATAAAAGAGGTGTAGGAAATGCAGGCTGGTGAAATTTTGCGGAGAACCGCATTCAATCTGCTCGACGCCGTAAGGGGCAGAAAGCTTGAGAAACTGAAAACAGTCAATAAACGGGAGATCGTGGACGGCATCACAGAAGAGTATGAGAAAAGACGGCTGCATACGCTGCTCGAATACGCGAAAGACAGCTCTGCGTATTACCGGGCACACTGTGCGGATGCCCAAAAACTCAGCGAATTTCCGGTGATGAATAAAGCGGATTACAACGCGCATTTTTCAGAGATTCTCTGTGACTCCTACCAGGGGGAGCAGAAGAAGACGTACCGCCTGTCCACGAGCGGATCGACCGGAGCGCCGTTTACGGTACTCTGTGACGGGGACAAGATGAACCGCATCAACATGAATTTTATTTCCTGTATGGAGCTGAATGGATTTCGGATGGGTATGAAACGCGGGGAGTTTCGTGTCTGGATCGACGGAAAGAACACCATCAGCAAGTGGAAATCCTTCAGAAACAACCTGATCATGATCGACATTTCAAACATGGGGGACGATGCGCTTGCAGATATCTGCAGGACGATCAGGAGACAGAGGATTCAGGTGCTGGTCAGCTATTCGAGTGCACTGACAGCGCTTGCCGCTTATATGAAACGGATGAATATAGATGTTTCGGGCTGGGATGTGGAGATGATCTTCTCGATGGGCGAGGCGCTGCCGGATGCCACATTTGACGCGCTGACCGATATCTTTGGCTTCCGTCCGGTGCGTTCCTATGGAAATAATGAGAATGGATTTATCGCGATCGGGCTTCCGGGACGGAATGATTACACCATAGACCTCTACAACTTTTACATCGAGATCCTGAAGCTTGACAGCGATGAGCCGGCAGAGCCCGGCGAGCTTGGCAGGATCGTGGTGACGGATTATTATAACCGGGCGTTTCCGATGATTCGCTATGATACGGGGGATACCGGGATCATGGAAGTGACGGTTGATGAGAAGGGCAGAAAGCGCGGCATTTTCAGGGAGATTTATGGGCGCCGGGGATCTCTGATGTATAATTGCAAAGGAGAACCGCTGTCGATTCACGTATTTATGAATGTGCTGATCAATCTGGAAGGGGTCGTCCATCAGGCGAAGTGTATCCAGTGGGAGAAAAAGAGGTATGAGCTGCTCCTGAATGCAGACCGGGATAAGATTGATGAAACAGCTGTGGTGGATTCTTACCGCCGCTATCTGGGCGAGGAAGCGGTCATCGATGTGACGTACGTGGATGAGATTCCCATTCAGGCCTCCGGCAAGCGTATGGTCTGTGAGAACAGGTGTCCGGATTATCAGTAAAGGGATGAGGATATTATGAAAAAGAAAGTTTCTGATTATATAGCGGATACGATTGCCGACGGCGGAGTCCGCGACGTGTTTACGGTGACGGGCGGAGGTGCGATGCATCTGAATGATTCGTTCGGGCATCATGGCAGACTTCGCTGTACGTATCATCACCATGAGCAGGCGTCGGCGATGGCCGCGGAGGCGTATGCGCGGATCGATAACCGCATGGCTGCCGTCTGCGTGACCTCCGGGCCGGGGGCCACCAATGCGATCACGGGTGTGCTGTGTGCCTGGACGGATTCGATACCGATGCTGGTGCTTTCGGGTCAGGTGCGGTATGCGACGACGGTGAGAAGCACGGGGCTTGCGCTGCGTACTATGGGTGTGCAGGAATACGACATCGTGCCGTCGGTTGCGCCGATGACGAAATATGCGGTGATGGTCACGGACGCAAAAGACATCCGCTATCATCTGGAGAGGGCGATGTATCTGGCTGTGAATGGACGGCCTGGTCCCGTATGGCTGGACCTGCCGCTGGATGTGCAGGGAGCTGTGGTGGAGACGGATGAACTGCGGGGATATGATCCGTTGGAGGATGCCGGGGAGCCGGGTGAGAAGGTGAGCCGCCGGACGGCGGAAAAGATCCTCGATAAAATCAGGCAGTCGTCCCGGCCGGTACTGTTCGTTGGAAATGGGGTCCGTCTGGCGGGTGCCATGGATGATTTTCATGAACTGGCAGGGCGGCTGGGCGTGCCGGTGGTGACCGGAATGAGCAGTGTGGATGCAATGGAGACTGCCGATCCGCTGTATGTCGGAAGAAACGGCGGGACGGGTGACCGTGCGGGCAACTTTGCCGTGCAGAACAGTGACCTGCTGCTGTCCATCGGCAGCCGGCAGAGCTTTCTGCAAACCGGTTTCCAGTATCAGAGCTGGGCGCGGAAAGCGTATACGATTTTAAATGACATTGACGGGGAAGAGCTGAAGAAACCGAACCTCCATGTGGACCTTCCGGTCGTGGCGGATGCTGCCGATCTGATTCAGATACTCCTTCAATGTTTGAAAGAAGCGGGATATACGCCGGCATCTCCGCTATTTCAGGGGACAGACTGGAAGGCGCAGTGCCGCCTGTGGAAGGAGCGCTATCCGGTGGTGACGGGGGAACACTACCGGACGCTGGAGGACGGACGCACCAATATCTATGCGTTCTACCATGAGATGACGAATCTTTTGAAGGAAGGTGCCAATCTGGTGGTCAGTGTCGGGACATCACGGGTAGCGGGGAGTCAGAGTGCGGTGATCAAGAAGGGACAGCGATTTATCACGAATCCCAATACGGCGTCCATGGGATACTGCCTGCCCGCCGCGATCGGCGTGGCGCGGGCATCCGGCGGTGAGGTGGTCTGCGTGACCGGCGAGGGAAGCCTGCAGATGAACCTGCAGGAGCTGCAGACGATCCGGCATAACAGATTTCCGATCAAATTGTTTGTGATCAACAATGAGGGGTACCACTCGATCCGCCAGACCCAGATGAGCTTCTTCGGTGAGCCGCTGGTCGGTGTGGGCGAGGAGAGCGGGGATTTGAGTTTCCCAGAACTTGCAAAGCTTGCCGCGGCGTATGGATTTCCTTACAGAAGCCTGAAAAGCAGCGGGAGCCTGAGACAGGATCTCACAGAAGTTCTCGGGCAGGAGGGCGCGGCTATCTGTGAGGTGTTTGTCACGAAGAAGCAGTATACACAGCCGAAGACAGCGTCCCGGCGGCTTGCCGACGGCAGTATGTTCTCTGCGCCGCTTGAGGATATGTACCCGTTTCTGGATCGGGAAGAGCTGAAGAAAAATATGTGGATTCCGCTCGTGGATGAAGAGGTGTAACGTATGAAACGAATTGTAGTGACGGGAGCGACCAGCATGATCGGCGTGGCACTGATTGAGACGTGTCTGGCGCATGATATTGAAGTTTATGCAGCCGTGCGCGAAGCAAGCGGCAAGCTTTCGAGGCTGCCGCAGCATGAAAAGCTGCATGTCGTGCCGTGCGAACTTGCAGATATGGGGCAGCTGCCGGGAATGATCAGCGGGGAGTGCGATACGTTTTATCATATCGCCTGGGGTCATACCGGTGCGGCAAGAAATCAAAGCGTGCGGCTGCAGAGTGATAACATCGGATATACGCTGAATGCCGTGAAGGCGGCAAAAGAGCTGGGATGCCGACGCTTTGTCGGCGCGGGTTCCCAGGCGGAGTACGGGGTGCTCGATATGGATGCGATCGGTCCGGACGCCCCGGCAAATCCCCGCACGCCGTACGGCATCAGCAAACTGGCAGCCGGAAAGCTTGCGTTTGCCTATGCCGGGGAGCTGGGAATCGAGTGTATATGGCCGAGGATCTTCAGCGTCTACGGCATTTATGACAAGGAATCGTCGATGATCGCGGGAAGTCTTGCCAAAATGATAAGCGGGGAGCAAACGGAATTTACGAAAGCGGAGCAGCGCTGGGACTACCTGTACAGCAAAGACGCCGGCAATGCATTTTATTTAATCGGGGAAAAGGGGAAAGATAAAGCGGTCTACTGCGTCGGCAGCGGTCGGGCGAGGCGGCTTTTGGAATACATTTATGCGATGCGCGATGCCGTAGATCCGGGGATTGTACCGGGGATCGGCAGGCGCGAATACCCGGCGGGTGCGGTCATGAACCTGTGTGCGGATATCCGCACGCTGACCGAAGATACCGGATTTGTGCCGGAATACTCCTTCGAGGAGGGGGTTTTGGAGACGGCAGAGTGGTTAAGGAGAATATCATCATGCAAAAGAAAATATCAGTAGTAATTCCCACGTATAATGAAGAGGAGAATGTCGGACCGCTGTCAAAGGCGATCATGGATATTCTGGAACAGCAGCTTTCCGAATATGACTACGAAATTATTTTTATCGATAATCATTCCAAAGATACGACGCGGGTAAAGCTCCGTAAGATCTGTGAGGAAAATAAAAGAGTCAAGGCGATATTTAACGCCCGTAATTTCGGTCAGATGCGCTCGCCGGTGCACGGGCTGAAGCAGGCTACCGGAGATTGTGTGATCCGCATGTGTGCGGATTTTCAGGATCCGGTGAGCATGATCGTGGATTTCGTGCGTGCCTGGGAAGAAGGACACAAGATCGTGATCGGAGTGAAGAAGTCGAGCAAGGAAAAGAAGCTGATGTACTGGATCCGTTCCTGCTATTATAAGCTGATCCGGAAAATCACGGATATCGATCACATCGAACATTTCACAGGATTCGGCCTGTATGACAAGGCATTTGTGGATGTGGTCCGGGATCTGCATGACCCGATGCCGTATCTGCGTGGAATCATCGCGGAGCTGGGTTTTGACTACGAGGCGATACCCTATACGCAGCAGAAGCGAAGGGCCGGAAAAAGTAAAAACAACTTCTACAGCCTGTATGATTATGCGATGGTTGGAATTACCTCCTACTCGAAGGTAGTGATGCGGCTGGCGACATTCCTGGGTTTCTTTGTCTCCGGGATCAGCTTTCTGGCGGGTATCTTTTATCTGATCCTTAAGATCATGTACTGGGACCGCTTTTCCGCGGGTGTTGCGCCGATGCTGATCGGTATCTTTTTCCTGGGAGCGCTGCAGCTGTTCTTTATCGGCTTCCTGGGGGAATATGTGCTGAGCATCAATACGCGGGTATTGGATCGTCCGCTTGTGGTAGAGGAAGAGCGGCTGAATTTTGATGATGAGTGTGGGGATGGAAATGAAAGAGAAGATTAAGAAGATCAATTGGATGAAAGAACTGCCGGCAGTCAGTATGCAGAAGCTTAGCAGGCTGGACTGGATCATTTCACTGCTGATTCTTGCGTTTTTGTTTGTCACTTTCTTTGAGGGCGATATCATCGTGACAGGAAACCGTTCCTTTTTGTATTACAAAGGATTTTTCCAGGATTTCTATAAGGCGAGCTATGAGCAGTCGCAGGGATTCTATGCCAATTACCTGCCCAGCACGTTTCTGGCATTTGCCATATGGAATTTCCCTCTGTATCTGCTGGGGCGCGTGCCCGGATTCATCCTTCAGGACGCGCTGCTGAACCTGATGTGGTATAAGCTGCTGCCCGTCATTCTATACTTTGTGACGTCGCATCTGATCTATAAGATCGGAATGCTGATCGGTTTTGGAGAGGAAAAGTCAAAGATCTGTAAGTTTGCATTTCTGATCTGTCCCATCGCGGTGTACAGTCAGTTTATTTTCAGCCAGTATGATATTTTTATGGTATTTTTTATGGTGCTCGGGCTGTATTATTATTTTAAGGGCGGTCTGTTCCGGTTTGCGTTGTTCCTGGGAATTGCGGCAACCTTTAAATACCAGGCGCTGGCATATTTTGCCGTACTGCTGGTGCTGAAGGAAAAGAAATTCCGGAAACTGGCACTGTACGGTCTGGTTGGGATCGCCCCGGTGCTGCTTGAGATCATACCAAATATGAGCTCCCCGTATTTTTACCGCTGTGTGCTGGGATTCCACGCGCTCAGTTTCGTGGACAATGGTTTCGAGTTCGGATATATTTCCGGAATCAGCCTGATACTGGGAATGGGAGCATTTTTAATGGTGTGGGCATATATCAAGAAGCCCGTGCTTCTGGATGAGCTGGTCTCCTGGGCGCTGTATTTTGCGACGGGGGTCAGCTTTACGATTTTTGCGTTTTCCAGGTGGAACCCACAGTGGTTTCTGGTTATGATTCCGTTTCTGGTACTCAGCATCTTCCGAAACAGGAACGGCAAGATGTTCGTGCTGATCACGAATATATTTATCGTGGCCCTCTATATCTTCAGTGTGAATCAGTGGAGCGGCATCGCAGATCAGACGATGATGAAAAGCGGGATTTTCAAATTCCTGATCGGGGAGCGGTCATTTGCCACCTCAATGGCAGACGTGTACGGCTACAGCAATTTGGTGAATCTGGGAACCTGTATCTTTGTGATACTGCTGGTGTTTTTCGTGTTCAATCATCCGAAATATCAGACCGTGCGCAAGACGGAGATCCCGGATTATATGATGAATTATCTGAGGGTCACATTTCTGGCGGGAGCCGCGGCTTTCCTGATCCCCGCGGGAATCTGTCTGGCATCCGCCGTGCGCGGAGAGGTGGTTTTTGCAGACAATACACAGGTGGAGGCGGCTGACTGCGGGACCGTCAATATCACGGACACTGCAGGCGTCCGTCAGGTGTTCACCGCGGACGGAGACGTCATAGAGAGCATCAGGGTTCGATTCGGCATGCACAACCGGATCAATGACGCGGCGATGCATATCCGCATTTTGGATCAGGAGACGCAGGAGGTGGTCTATGAGAGAGAAATGCCGACACTCGGACTCGTGAAGGAAGAGAGCATGTACCAGGTGACAGATGGAGACATCGCGGTGACAAAAGGAAAAGAGTATGTGCTGGAACTTCAGGGGTCAGACGGCCCGGACAACTGTGTGGCAACATATTATTTTGAAACAGAAGATGAAGAAACGGAACTTGCCGTGATTGACGGGGTGAAGAAGCCTGTCCAGATCATCATGGAAATCAGAGGTGTCGATTCACAGGGATAGGCTGGGAGTAATATTTAATTATTATTATAAGAAAGGGGAATTATTATGACATTTCAAAAAACAGAGGTAAAGGATATCACAAAGAATCCATTTCAGATGATCGGAGACGAGTGGATGCTCGTGACTGCCCAGAAAGAAGGGGTGGTCAACACCATGACGGCATCCTGGGGCGGAGTCGGAGTGCTCTGGGGCAAAAGTGTGGCCACAATCTACATTCGTCCGCAGCGGTACACGAAGGAATTCATAGATGCCGGTGAGATGTTTACACTGTCATTCTTCGGAGGCGGGTATAAGAAAGAGATGGGTCATATCGGCAGCGTATCCGGGCGGGATGAGGATAAGATAAAGACGGTCGGTTTCCATGTGGAGACAGTGGAAGGGCAGCCGGCATTTGCGGAGAGCAGTCTGGTGTTGGTGTGCAAAAAGCTGTATGAAGACAGCATCAAACCGGAGCTTTTCAAGGAAGCCTGGATCGATGAGAAGTGGTATCCGGATAAGGATTATCATGTGATGTATATTGCGGAGATCGTGGCGGCTTATAAAAAGTAGTTGAGTAGTTAGTTTACTATTTTATCAGGGAGAGTGGGGGAAAATACGTATGAAGAGAAAAAGTTTATGGAAACGCTGTTTGGCGGGTATTTTAAGTGGAATGCTGGTTTTTGGAAGTGTCGTAAGTGTTTTGGCTGCGGAACCTGTGGAATATATACCGCTGATGGAAGATCCGAAAGAACAGGAAGGGGAAACGACTCCTGAAGATGAGCAGACGGAGATACCGGAAGTGCCGGAGGAGGATCAGGTGACGGAACCGGAAGAGGATGCAGAAGAAGAGGAAATTCCGAAAAACGATCAGTCTGAACCGGAGGAACAGCCGATGGATGAGCCTGAAGATGTGGAAGTACCGGAGGCTGTGGAAGAGATTTTGCCCAGGGCGGCAGAGGAGGATCGAGCAAATGCTGCATCCGCTGATGCGCCTTCTACCGAGAGTTCCGGTCATTGGCAGGGATCCAGGGTATGGAAACCAGGTGTTGGAATTGTTGAAAGTTATGATTATTATATAAAAAATGGTAAAAGGGTTCTGGGTTTCCAGGAAATCGACGGAAAGACTTTTTATTTTAAAGAAACCGGAAATGATAAGACAAAGGGAATGCTGCTGACTGGCTGGCAGACGATCCGCGGAAAAACATATTATTTTCAAAAAGCAGGCGAAGCCGGTAAAAACAAAGGCCGTATGCTGACGGGGTGGCAGGATATTGGCGGCAAAAGGTATTATTTCCAGATGGGAGAAGGACTCGGCGAGCGCGGTAAACTGTATACGGGCTGGCGCACACTTGGGGGTAATACCTATTATTTCCAGATGGGCGGAAATACGGGAGCAAAAGGCCAGATGTACACGGGCTGGCGGGTGATGAACAGCAGAGTATATTATTTTCAGCGGGATAACACGTCTGGAAATATTGGCAGACTTTGTACCGGATGGCAGAACATTGGCGGAAAGGCGTATTACTTCCAGATGGGTGGAAGCGCCGGAGAACGTGGTAAAATGTATACGGGCTGGCGGGCAATGAATGGTAACCGATACTATTTCCAGGTCGGCGGCAATGTTGGGGATAAGGGTCAGTTGTACACCGGCTGGCGTACGCTGGGGGAAAACACCTGCTATTTCCAGACGACGGGTGGTGCAGGAACCAAAGGTCAGTTGTATACCGGCTGGCAGGAAATAAACAACAAAGTATATTATTTTCAAGCCGGAAATTCTGATGGAAATATTGGCAAGCTGTATACTGGATGGAGGATGATCGGCGGGCAAGTGTTTTATTTCCAGAAAACAGGCGCGAAAGGTGTTCTGGGACAGATGTGCATGGGCTGGCAGAAGATCGGAAATAAGCGCTACTACTTTATAAGAACGGGGATGACAGGCCAGAGAGGGCGTATGGCAACCGGCTGGCAGAAAATTGGAAACTACCGGTTTTATTTTGTGCAGGGCGGAAATTATGGTGTCAAAGGTGCAGCCATGACAGGATTGAAGAAGCTTTCTGACGGAACGTATTATTTTAAGACTTCTGGCGGGGATGGAGTATATGGGCGCATGCTGACGGGCTGGCAGGAGGTTAGCGGGCAAACCTATTATTTCGGACAAGATGGAAAAAAGAAACAAACAATCGAATTGAAGGGATATCTTTTTCAGCATCCGGATAAGCTTGCAAATGCATTGGGAAATATAGAAAAAAATTCGACCTCAATGGGAGGATATTATTATAATCCCGATTATTATGGAATCGATGATGGGCATATATATTTTTCTGTAGACAAAGGGTATAATTGCATTAATATGTTGTCGAATCGAGGAAGGATTAATGTTACACTTTACGGAGTATATCTGGGTGAAAGCTACAGTCAGGCGAACACAAAACTCATAAATGCCGGATGGAAACAAAATTATACGTTTGATATGAATGCGAGATTAAAAAGTATCAATTATGAGAAGGGATATGGGAGCATTAGTCTTGCTGTAACGAAGTCCGGAAACAAAGTAGATGAGTTTATCTATTATTACAATTAGGTAGAGCGTGTAAATAAGAAATGATAAAACCGCTGTAAAACAGTCAGAATATATTGCTGTTTTGCAGCGGTTTTAAAATGTTTATTTCCTGTGATAAAGATAACTGGACTATCTACCGTTCCCACCGTCCGGACGCTCCGCACGGCAGTACCAGTCCGCTGTCGGTTACCGGCAGCCCTACTTCCTGTGAGTCAACGGTGCCGCCGAATCGTTTCAATTCCGTAGCGATCATATAAGTAAGCACGGCAGGGGCCAGTCCCGTAGTATAAGAATTCACCAGGAAAAACAACGGTCTGTCGCTTAAAAGGCGTGCGCACAGCTTGATCAGCGGGTGAATTGCCTCCTCGATCTTCCAGATCTCGCCCTTTGGACCACGACCGTAGGAGGGGGGATCCATGATGATGGCATCGTAATGATTTCCGCGCCGGATTTCGCGTTCTACAAATTTAACACAGTCATCGACGATCCAACGGATAGGAGCTTCTCCGAGACCTGATGAAACAGCATTTTCCTTCGCCCAGCTGACCATCCCCTTGGATGCATCGACATGTGTGACGCTTGCTCCCGCAGCGGCAGCGGCAAGTGTGGCTCCGCCGGTATAGGCGAACAGGTTCAGGACCTTGACCGGCCGTCCGGCATTTTTGATCTTATCACTGAACCAGTCCCAGTTTGTGGCCTGTTCCGGAAAAAGGCCGGTATGTTTAAAGCTGAATGGTTTCAGGTTGAATGTCAGATCCTTATATTGAATCGTCCACTGCTTTGGCAGATGGAAAAATTCCCATTCACCGCCGCCCTTTTTGCTGCGGTGATAATGTCCGTTTTTTTTCTTCCAGCCGGGGTTGTTTTTCGGCGTATCCCAGATCACCTGGGGATCAGGCCGCACAAGGATATACTTTCCCCAGCGCTCCAGTTTTTCTCCGTCTGAGGTATCAAGCACCTCATAGTCTTTCCAGCCGTCAGCAATCCACATAGTTTGACCATCCCTTCTTTTTCGTATGGTTCGATTATAGCAGAAGAAAGAAAAATTGTCATTAAGATCCTGTTTATTGAATTCCCTTTAAAAGAAGATTGCAGGATTACCCTGCATACAGGCCTGAATTGAGAAGGAAATCCAGCGGAAATGAAGGGAACAGGGAAATAAATTGCATAATGACTGGCGAAAAGCGGAGATATTTAAGACGTTTTTAATAAAAATGAAGGATGTGCTTGACATTACGTCAATTGCCTCATAAAATAACACTTAATGAATGAAAGAGCAAAGGATAAGCGAGGAGGCGCGTATGAAAGCATATAACCAGATGAGCAGGGAGGAACTGCTCACATTAAAACAGGAACTGGAACGAAAATATGAGGACGTGAAGGGAAAAGGCCTGAAGCTGGACATGTCCAGAGGAAAACCGGCGAAGGCACAGCTTGATATCAGCAACGGCATGATGGACGTTCTGACGAGCGATTCTGATATGGTCTGCGAAGCAGGCGTTGACTGCCGTAATTACGGCGTACTGGAAGGGATTCCGGAGGCAAGGAAACTGCTGGCGGATATGTCTGAAGTGCCGGAAAAAAACATTCTGATTTACGGTAACTCCAGCCTCAGTATCATGTTTGATACGGTTGCCCGTTCCATGACAAAAGGTGTGATGGGATGCACGCCGTGGGCAAAACTGGATAAGGTTAAATTCCTGTGTCCGGTACCGGGATATGACAGACATTTCGCAGTGACAGAATACTTCGGAATTGAAATGGTAAATGTTCCGATGCTGCCGACCGGACCGGATATGGATATTGTGGAAAAGCTGGTAGCCGAGGACGAATCCGTCAAAGGTATCTGGTGTGTACCGAAATACCAGAACCCGATGGGGATCTCCTTCTCCGATGAGACTGTGAAGAGATTTGCGAATCTGAAACCGGCAGCAAAAGACTTCAGAATTTTCTGGGATAATGCATACTCCATCCATCATCTGTATGATGAGCCGGAAAATCAGGATGTGATCCTGGAACTTCTGACAGAATGTGAAAAGGCCGGAAATCCGGATATGGTATACAAATTCATTTCCACATCAAAAGTAAGTTTTCCGGGTTCCGGTATCGCGGCACTCGCTGCATCCGAGGCGAATCTGGAGGAGGCAAAAAATTACATGTTCTATCAGACGATCGGACATGATAAATTAAATCAGCTGCGTCACGTCAGATTCTTCAAAGATATTGACGGAATGCGTCAGCATATGAAGAAACATGCAGCGATCATGCGTCCGAAGTTTGAGGCGGTGATCGAGGTCCTGGAGCGTGAGCTTTCCGGGCTTCAGATCGGTTCATGGATCAGGCCGAAAGGCGGATACTTTATCTCATTCGATGCGCTGGAAGGATGTGCAAAGGCGATCGTGGCAAAAGCAAAAGAGGCCGGTCTCGTGATGACAGGCGCAGGCGCTACCTATCCATACCGCAATGATCCGAAAGACAGCAACATCCGGATCGCACCGTCTTTCCCGACTCCGGAGGAACTTTCTGTTGCTGCAGATATCTTTGTACTGAGTGTAAAACTTGTGAGCATTGATAAAATCCTGAGTGAAAAATAGCACAGAGAATCATAATGATTTAAAAAGTAAGGAGTTTTTGTGAATTCAAAAACTCCTTTTTTTAACCCTTTACCATCAATGAATTCGGTGTTACAATGATAGGGAAATTGTGACAGTTTGTCACCTGACAAGCGCAAAAAAACAGGGAAGTAAGGGAAATCAGATGAAAAATAAAAAGAGAGCCAGGAAAATCATTCTGGGCGTTTTAATCGGATATATAGCGATCATGCTGATTGGCTATCTGGGAATCGCTTTTTATTATTCGAGTCACTTTTTTGAAGGGTCAACGATCAACGGAATTGACTGCAGCAACAAAACGGTTGATGAAGTCAAGGAAAGTATTATTGAAAAGATCAACGAGTACACTTTGAAAATAGAAGAGCGCGGAGGCAAGACCGAGACGATTATGGCACCGCAGGTAAAACTGAGTTATGTGGACGACAACCGCGTAGATGAACTGATGGACGAGCAGGAACAGTATAAATGGCCGCTTTCCTTCTCCAGCAGCAAATCGTATGAGATGGCTGCGAACACGACGTTTGACGAGGCGCTGGTAGACTCCGTGATGGACGACATGAGTTGCTTTCAGGAAGAGAACATTGAAAAACCGAAGAATGCATACATGCAGGAGAATGAGACGGGATATGAAATCGTTCCGGAGGTGATGGGAAACGAGCTTGACCGTGATAAGGTGAAACAGGCGATCATCGATGCCATTAAAGCCGGAAAAACAACGATCTCGCTGGAAGAACTCGGCTGCTATATCGATCCGACGATTTACAGCGATAATGAAGCCCTGAATAGAGAAGTGGACAGCCTGAATAAAATGACGGCTGCCTCCATTACATATACCTTTGGGTCGCGGACGGAAGTTGTGGACCGCACGCTGATCAAAGGCTGGCTGGTGAGGGGAGATGATGGAACGTATTCTCTGGACACGGATCAGGTTGCGGCGTATGTAAAAGAACTCGCAATGAAATATGATACATTCGGACTCTCACATCAGTTTACGAAGCATGACGGTTCCACCATCACGCTGAAGGCAGGCGGAGATTATGGATGGTGCATCAACAAGACGGCTACGTCGGATGCGCTGGTGCAGGCGATCAACGACGGCGTCGTGGAGAGCCGTGAGCCCGTGTATCTGTATACCGCTAAGAGCCGTGAAGAGAATGATATCGGCGGCACTTATGTCGAGATCAGCATACAGGAACAGAGAATGTGGTGTTTCAAAGACGGTTCCCTGATCGTCGATACACCGGTCGTGACAGGAAATGTATCCAAGGGATATGATACTCCCGCGGGCTGTGTCTGGGCGATTGACGCCAAGAAACAGGATGCGATCCTGAAAGGTGAGGGGTATGCGTCGCCGGTTACTTTCTGGCTTCCGTTCAACGGAAATGTCGGGATTCATGATGCCGACAGATGGCGCAGTGAATACGGCGGAGACATTTATCTGACAGGCGGATCACACGGGTGCGTTAATACGCCGTATGAAAATGCAGAAAAAATATTTAATGCGGTGGAAATAGGGACGCCTGTTATCGTATATTAAAGAAAGACATATTCTTATACATAAAGGAGCTTGGTTTGGAAGATATGATGAAAGTAGTTGTATTGGCAGGAGGAATCAGCACCGAACGGGACGTATCCATAGTTTCGGGAACCATGGTCTGCAAAGCATTGCGGGAAAGAGGCCATCGAGCAGTGCTGCTGGATGTATTTATCGGGAGAGAGCCGGAAGAATCTGAGGACGCATTTCCGGCAGACTATGATCTGGAAGCAGATATCGCATATATCAAATCTTATAACGGCCGGATCGAAGATCTGAAAAAAGAAAAAAGAGATTTCTTCGGTCCCAATGTCCTGAAGCTGTGCCGCGAGGCAGATATTGTTTTTCTGGCGCTTCACGGGGAAAACGGGGAAAACGGAAAGGTACAGGGGGCGTTTGACCTGTTTAATATACGCTATACAGGAACCGGGTGTCTGGGCAGTGCACTTTCCATGGATAAAGGCCTCTCCAAAACGATTTTACAGGATGGCGGAGTACCGGTACCCGGCGGAATCGTGCTGAAAAAAGGAGAGTGCAGTACGCTGCTTGCAGATTATGATATGGAGTTCCCGGTTGTGGTGAAACCATGCTGCGGAGGATCCAGTGTCGGGGTCTTTATCGTACATGACCAGACTGCTTATGAAGATGCAGTTGCCAGCGCATTTGCCTATGAAGACGAAATTGTGGTTGAGGATTATATCTGCGGAAGGGAATTTTCTGTTGGCGTGGTAGAAGGCAAGGCGTATCCGGTCATTGAGATAGCACCGGTCGAGGGATTTTATGATTATAAAAACAAGTATTCTGCGGGGGCGGCGGTGGAGACATGTCCGGCCCAACTGACGGAAGAACAGACAAGGCGGATGCAGGCCTACGCAGAGGAGGGAAGCCGCCTGCTGATGAATGAGGGTTATTCGAGACTGGACTTCCTGATGGATGGGGAGGGGAATATCTTCTGCCTGGAGGCGAATACCCTCCCGGGAATGACTCCGACCAGCCTGCTGCCTCAGGAAGCAAAAGCAGCTGGGATTGGCTTCCCTGAGCTGTGCGAGCTTTTGATTCAGTGTTCGCTGAAAAAATATGAAAAGAGTGTGGAATAACATGAAGAATCTCACATTGAAAAATATAGCGGCGGCATGCGGCGGTGTGTATCACGGCGATGCCGCGCTTCTGGAACAATGCGTGGATAGTATTACGACAGACAGCCGGCATGCAAAGCCGGGCTGTCTGTTTGTTCCAATAGTCGGCGTACGGGCAGACGGACACGATTATATCGGGCAGGTCATGGAAAAAGGGGCATTGTGCACTCTTTCTGAGAGAGAACTGCCGGATGCCGGATTCCCGTATATCCGGGTGGGTTCCTCTTTGCAGGCGGTAAAAGACATTGCAGAATTTTATCTCGGAGAGCTCGGAATTCCGGTTGTCGGTATTTCGGGAAGCGTCGGAAAGACGAGCACGAAGGAAATGATATCAGCCGTACTTTCTCAGAGATACCGGGTGCTAAAGACGCAGGGGAATTTCAACAATGAGCTGGGACTTCCGCTGACCGTCTTCCGAATTCGGGAGGAGGATGAAATCGCAGTCCTTGAGATGGGGATCAGCGATTTCGGGGAGATGAGCAGGCTGGCAAAGATCGCCAGGCCGGATACCTGCGTACTTACCAATATTGGCTGGTGCCATCTGGAGAACCTGAAGACGAGAGACGGTATCATGAAGGCAAAGACAGAGATGTTTGAATTTATGCAGCCGGATGGTCACGTTGTCCTGAACGGTGATGATGATAAACTGGCACAGATTCGGGAGGTGAGGGGGAACGTTCCGGTCTTCTTCGGGATGGAAAAAACAGACGGTGTCTATGCGGATGAGATCGAAAACTGTGGACTGAAAGGGATCAGCTGCAGGATTCATGTGGACGAAAATCTCTCATTTATGGTCAGGATTCCCATGCCTGGTATCCATATGGTATATAATGCACTGGCAGCTGCCAGCGTCGGCAGGATCTATGGACTGACGGCAGAGGAGATCAAAAAAGGGATCGAGAGCATGGAAACTTTAAGCGGCCGTTTCCATATCATAGAGTCGGATGACTATACCATCATCGATGACTGTTACAATGCGAACCCGGTATCGATGAGGGCATCCCTTGAAGTGCTGCAGCAGGGACTGGGGAGAAAGGTCGCCGTGCTCGGAGATATGGGAGAACTGGGTGAGGATGAAGCGGCGCTTCATGAACAGGTGGGGGCCTTTGCGGGACAGTGCGATATCCAGCTTCTGATCTGCGCAGGTCCACTCTGTGAGCATCTGGCGAGGGCCGCCAGGGAGCAGAATAAAGAACTTGAAGTAGTACATGTTACAGATCTCGGAATGCTTCAGGAGGCATTGCCGGGACTGATAAAAAAAGGGGATACCCTGTTGATCAAGGCATCCCACTTCATGCAGTTTGAGAAAATTGTAAAACAACTCTCACCATCAGACTGCTGATTCGTTTTTCCTGAGCGTATCCAGAATAATATTACGGGTATATTCCCCGATATGGCGTACATCCTCTTTGGATAGTTCAGACGGAATAATCGGTTTTCCGTATTCGATGATCACATGACACGGCCGGATTTTTGGAAAATGTGCTTCCATGATTTCAGCCGTGTTGTTCATTGCGACCGGAATGACCGGGCAGTTGGTTTTGGTCGCGAGTTTGAAGCTTCCCTCATGAAACGGCAGCATATCCAGACAGCTTTCGCCCCGGCTTCTTGTTCCCTCAGGGAAGATGAAGATGGAGATTCCATTTTTGATCTTCTCAATTCCCTTCAGAATCGTCTTTAATCCTTCTTTCAAATTTTCACGATCCAGAAACAGACAATGCAGATACATCATCCAGAAATTCAGAAGAGGTGCTTTCTTCATCTCTTTTTTCGCAACGAATCCGGTCAGGTTCGGGCAGCGTGAGTACGTCAGCAGGATGTCGAAATAGCTGCGGTGATTACCGATGTAAAGCACCGCCTGATCCGCAGGTACATTTTCTTCTCCGATCACGGTGATTTTCACACCGGCAATAAAAATCATCAGGCGGAAAATGGCCTGAACGATGCGCAGCGAACTGATATCTTTGGCGCGGGTATTGAATTTGCCGATGATCCATTCGATGAGGAGAAGCGGAATGGAGAGAATCAGATAACCGACCAGGATGATGACGATGAGTATAAATCTCAGCATAACAGCCTCTTTCCAGGGACTTCTCTTTGGTAATCCCATGTTATGTGGTTATCCAGGACGGCGTATCTTCTTGCAGCGTTATTCCCGCCGTCTTGAATGGTTACGTAATATTATACAAAAAATAGAATGAACACGCAAGCTGTTTAATAAACTATATGGAACTTAAAAAAGGACAGCCGACAGCATATGAAACGATTGAAACAGGTGCTTTGGGTACTGACTCTGTCTCTCGTCATCGCGGGATGCGGAATTCGGAACATGGATTCTGAAGAAGAGACAGAGCTTTCTTATACCGTAGTAAAAACAGACGAGATACCGGCGGAAGTTCTGGAGATCATTGAAAAGCAGAAGGCACAGGAATTCCAGATGACATACCAGAGTGAGGAGTACCTCTACATCATGAAAGGGTATGGACTGCAGAATTCCGGAGGGTACAGCATCAAGGTGCTGAGTCTGGTGCAGAAAGGGGAGGGGATTGTCTGTGAGACACAGCTGGTCGGTCCGTCTACCCGGGAGGAGATGAGCAAAGAGGTATCTTATCCGTATATTGTTCTGAAGACGGAATACCGTGATCTTCCCGTTCTTTTCCGCTGACGGGCCGTCATAAAACAGTCTTTGCACGCATAGAATAAAAGAAAACTGTGTAAAGTGAGGGAGCGTATTGGAACTGATAAAAAAGAATCTGCACATGCTTCGCCAGAAAAGTGAAGCCGTCAACCAGGTTACGTTTGATGAAGATTACAATGTACCGGATGCCAAGCCGGATGTGGGACGCATGATCCAGAAAAAGGGGGAGATACAGATCGAGGAAGTCGTCGTAAGCGACGGCCAGGCCAATATCCGGGGAAATCTGAAATTTTATCTTCTGTATGTATCGGATTCGGAGAAAAAGAGAATCTACAGTCTGAGCGGAGAGCTGCCCATCGATGAGACACTGCATCTACAGGGAATCGAGAGCGGAGATAAGATATGCCTGAAGTGGGAGATTGAAGATCTGAGTCTTCATGTGATCAACAGCAGAAAGCTGAATGTCAAGGCTCTGGTGATGTTCAAAGCTTCGGTGGATGAACTTGCGCAGATCGGGCTGCCGACAGAACTAAAAGAACCTCAGGATGTATCGGTCAAGGAAAAAGGCATACAGGTGCTTGGGCTTGGTGTACATAAAAAAGATACCATGCGGTTGAAAAAGGAGATAGCGCTGGCCTCAAACAAACCGAATATTCATGAAATTCTGTGGAATGATATAGAAGTAAGAGGACTTGATATCCGTGCGGGCCAGGATCAGGTCTTTGTAAAGGGAGAGCTGTTTGTCTTTGCGCTTTATGGCGGGGATGATGACAATGATCCGCTGCAGTGGGTTGAACAGGCTGTTCCATTTTCCAAGGAAGTGGAATGTTCAGGGTGCCGTGAGGACATGATACCAAATATTGAGATCTCCATGCAGCAGACGGATGCGCAGGTGAAGCCGGATGTGGACGGCGAGGAGCGCATTTTACAGGTAGAAGCAGTGCTCGAGCTGGAGATAAAGATCTATAAAGAAGAGGAGCACACGTTGCTGCAGGATGTGTATACGCCTCATATCGACTGTGTTCCGAAGCGGATCGAGGAGGTACTTGAAAGCCTTCTCGTAAAGAATTATTCAAAATGCAGAGTGTCTGACCGCGTGGCGGCGGCGTCAACACAGGGGAAAATCCTGCAGATCTGCCACAGCGACGGTATCATCCGGCTGGATGAAATGAAAATCGTGGAAGACGGCATTCAGGTAGACGGCGTGATACAGGTCAGGATCCTCTACATCGTGAGTGACGATGACATGCCGTTCTATTCCATGGAATCCGTGCTTCCGTTTTCACATGTGGTGGAAGCGCGTAATATTAATGAAAACTGTATATACTACCTCCGAACGGACCTGGAGCAGCTTTCTACCAGCATGGCAGACAGCAATGAGATTGAGATCAAGGTTGTGCTGAATCTCAACGCACTCGTGCTCAGCTGTCAAAAAGAATCCCTGATTACGGATATTGAGGAGCGGGAGATCGACCGTACAAAGCGGAACAATATGCCGGGCATCACGTGTTACCTGGTTCAGAGCGGAGATACGCTGTGGGATATCGCCAAGAACTTTTTTACGACGATCGATGAGATTAAAAGCCTGAACCAGCTGGAAACCGACGAAATCATGCCTCAGGATACGTTAATACTGGTAAAAAAAGTCGAAGATTAAGATATCGGTTGACGAAAGTCAGGAGTATAGCCTATACTGTATACAAAATACAAGAGAAAAACACAAGATATTGGGAGAAACTATGCGTTTAAGAGCTTTGGCAAAGATTAATCTGGGACTTGATGTAGTCCGTAAGAGGGAGGATGGGTATCATGAAGTGCGGATGATCATGCAGACAATTAAAATGTATGATCAGCTGGACATGCAGAAAATAAAGCAGCCGGGTATACGGCTGCAGACGAACCTGCCTTATCTTCCGGTCAACGAAAATAATCTGGTGTATAAGGCATCAAAGCTTTTGATGGATGAATTTGGTATCCGGGAAGGGCTGACCATTGATCTGAAAAAAGTAATACCGGTTGCTGCGGGAATGGCCGGGGGGAGTTCGGATGCAGCAGCGGCTATGATGGGAGTTAACAAAATATTTGGCCTTGGACTGTCCAGACGGGACCTGATGCAGAGGGCAACGGCAATCGGAGCGGATGTGCCCTACTGTATATTGAGGGGAACGGCGCTTGCGGAGGGGATCGGGGAAAGGCTGACGGAACTTTCGCCCATGCCGCAGGGCTATGTCCTGATCGGAAAGCCCGGGGTCAGTGTGTCTACCAAATTTGTCTATGGAAATCTGAATGCGGCAGGTCTTGCCAGTCATCCGGATATCGACGGGATGATCGCCGCGCTTGAAGCTCGGGATTTTTACGGTGTTGCCAGCCGTCTGGAAAATGTGCTGGAGAACGTGACGATACCGGCATATCCTGTAATAGCAGATATCAAACAGAAGATGAGAGACTGGGGCGCTGTCAATGCTCTCATGAGCGGCAGCGGCCCGACGGTGTTCGGACTGTTTGACGACAGGGAAAAAGCGGAGTATGCACACACACGTCTGAAGAAGAGCAGACTGGTCCGGCAGAGCTTTTTGACGACGTTTTACAACAACGGAGGAAGACACGAATGACGAGTGATTTTCATGTGAGCATGAATGAATATCTGCCCCTTCGCGACGTCGTATTCAATACGCTGCGGGATGCGATACTGCACGGAGAACTGCTGCCGGGTGAACGTCTGATGGAAATCACGCTGGCGAACCGTCTCGGGGTCAGCAGGACGCCGGTCAGAGAGGCGATTCGGAAGCTGGAGCTGGAGGGGCTTGTCATCATGGTGCCGCGCAAAGGGGCACAGGTGGCACAGATTACGGAAAAAGACCTGAATGATGTGCTGGAGGTCCGCCTGGGACTGGAGGAGCTGGCGATGCAGTTTGCCTGTGAGCGTATCGGTGAGCCGCAGCTGGAGCAGATCCGGGAGGCGGCGCTGGAGTTCGAGCAGGTGATGGAAAGTGACGATATCACGGCGCTGGCGCAGGCAGATGTGAAATTCCATGAACTGATCTATGAGGCGACAAAAAATAGGCGTCTGATACAGATCATCAACAACCTCAGGGAACAGATGTACCGTTACCGGATCGAATATCTGAAAGACAGCAATGCCCGCCGCACGCTGGTGAAGGAGCACAGGGAAATCTATGAAGCCCTGAAAGAAAGAGATCATAAGAAGGCCAATGACTGCATGCGGGATCATATTGAGAACCAGCAGAAGGCGATCATAAAAAGTCTGCATGAGAGTGAATAAAATAAGCAGTAACGTATATCCTAAAAGAGGTGCCAAAAGGCACCTCTTTTCTGATTTCAAAGGAGGAGTGTTATGCAGAAGACAGCCACAGAAGCAACAACCCCGGTATCTTTGAACATCAAGGATAATCAGGAGTACGTGCAGGAAAAATGCCGGGGATGTGACGATATTATCCAGAGACCGATGAAACTCGGAGAAGGGAAGAAAATAGACTGCCTGGTTGTTTACATTGAAGTTGCAGTCAGCAATATGGCGCTTGAGGAATCTGTGATCGGTAAACTGATCAACAAACTGTGGACCGTTCCGGACCAGGAGATGTATGATTTTTTAAAGGACAACAGTCTGGGAATCTCAGATGTCAAGCAGCTTGATACTATGGAAGAGGCCATGAAAGCCATGCTGGCCGGAAACGCTGTAATGTTTGTCAACGGCTATGAGAAGGCGATCAAAATCGGAAGCAAAGGCTATCCGGGTATGGGAGTGATGAAGGCGGAGTCTGAAAAGGTTCTGCGAGGCTCCAATGAGGGCTTTTCTGATTCTGTGAAAATTAACACCTCACTGATACGCAAGCGTGTCCGCAGCACCGGATTAAAGGTGAAAGAAATGCAGGTTGGACTGCGTTCCGATACGATGACAGCGCTTGTATACATCGAGGATCTGATCTATCCCCATCTGCTGGAAGAAATCGAGGAGCGGATCCGGCAGTATCAGATCGACGGCATACTGGAGAGCGGCATGCTGGAGCAGCTGACAGAGGAGCGATGGCTGTCACTGTTTCCGCAGTTCCAGACGACGGAACGGCCGGACCGTGCAGCTATGGAGGTACTGGACGGAAGGATCATTCTTATCTGCGATAATTCTCCGGTTGCACTGATTCTGCCGACGACACTGAACAGCTTTATACAGGTCAGCGAGGACCGTTACAATCGTTTTGAGATCGTTTCCTTTCAGCGCCTGATACGGTATGGGGCAGTACTGCTGGCGATGCTGCTGTCCGGCATTTACCTCGCAGTTATCCGGTTCCACACACAGGTGCTGCCGACGAACCTGCTGCTCTCTTTTGCAGAGGCAAGGCACGGGGTTCCCTTCTCCAGCCTGGTGGAGGTTGTATTCATGGAACTGGCGTTTGAACTGATCCGGGAGGCGGGCGTGCGGATGCCCGGTCCCCTGGGCGGTACGATCGGCATCGTGGGAGGCCTTATCATAGGAGATGCGGCTGTCAGCGCTAATCTGGTCAGCCCGATGTCGGTTGTGATCGTCGCGCTGAGTGCTCTCAGCTCTTTTGCAATTCCCAACGAGGAATTTTCGGCGCCGTTTCGTCTGCTGAAGTTCGGTTTCATTGTTCTGGGCGGTTACTTTGGAATCTTTGGAATCGTCATGGGACTGTATATGCTGACAGGCCATCTGGCAGGTCTTGTGAGCTTTGGGATTCCGTATCTGATGCCTTTTGTCGGATCCGATCTGACGGGGTATCATGACGAGCGTGACGCGCTGGTACGCGCGCCGTTCCGCATGCTGAAGCGGCGGCCGATCTTTTCGCGCAGGGACCAGAGAGTGCGGATGAAAAAGGAGGAGTCATAAGTGTTTTCGGATAATCATCGTATTTCAAGGCGTCAGCTGGGACGTCAGCTGGCGCTTGGGCTTTCCGGTACCTTTCTGCTTGTCATTCCGAGGCTGCCGCAGCTGTATGGGGTATCCGGAATCATAAGCTGTGTGATCGGGCTTCTGGCACTCTGGATTTACCTGTTCTTTATGGTGCGCAACACGGCATCGACGAAGAGCCTGAGACAGAGGATGAGCCGGCCGGCATATATGGCTGTGACTGTATTTTTTCTGAGTTATCTGGTGCTTGGAGGGGGTTATCTCGTACGTATGGTTGCAGGGATGATCAAGGCTTCACTGGTCACCGAATACAGCATCTGGGTTATCGCCGGGCTTCTGGTGCTGACGGCTGTGATCGGCACAGGAAGTGATATTCAGAGGCGGGCGAGGATCGGTGAGATCAGTGCGCTCCCGGTCATCGGCGCACTTTTTCTTCTTCTTGTGCTGGCCGCTTTCCAGGGAGGCGGTATCTCTTCCGAAATGCTGCAGCGGACAGACGCCAAAACAGTGCTTTGCGGGGCTTACGATTTCTTCTGTGCCTTTTCGATCACAGGTGTCGTTCCCTTTCTGATGAGCAATGTGGAACGTCCGCAGGGAAGTGTAAAGGCGCTGTATACAGGCAGCGGGACCGCGGCGCTTCTGGCCGTGGGCGGTCTTTGCGTGATGCAGGCGGTGTTCGGCGTCTACGGCATGCAGGAGAAGGAGTTTCCGGTGACGGCTTTAATGTCAGCGGTATCGTTTCCGGGAAATTTTCTGGACCGCTTTGATATCATCTGGATGATATTTCTGTTGTTTGCGCTTTTTTATGCGGTCGGCACCATATTGTTTTACAGCCACCATCTGGTGAATGACAGGGATAACACTGCGGTCCGCCTGATATTTGCGGTACTTGTCTTTGCCGCCGCGTTTGTGGAATGGAACGGCGGAAGCGTCGATGACCTGTATCCGCTGGCAGTCAGGTATTTCTACATGCCTCTGTTTGTGATATTCGGACTTTTTGTTTGCAGGATCAGGAGGAAAACATGAGACGTTTTGGTTGTTTTGCGGTGTTGATGATTTTGCTGTGGTCCATGTGGGGATGCGGCGGTGTTGAACCGGAAAAACGCGCATATCCGCTGGTCGTGAGCGTTGATATTCAGGACGGACAGTGTCAGGTCATCTACGGGATGGCAAACCTTTCATTCTCCACTGGACAGGACAAGAGTGGCGGGGACTCGGGTGAGAACGGCAATACGACACTTTTGTTTACCGGAAAGAATATGCAGGAAATCCTTCAGATGTATAACCGGACGCAGGAAAGCTATCTTGATCTGGGTCATGTGCAGGTGTTTATTCTCGGAAAGAATCTGGCAAGCCGGCCGCGGGATCTGGATCAGGTTCTTCAGTATCTGGAGAACCAGCCCATCCTGGGGGACGGAGCCAATGTTTTCGTGAGTGAAGACCCGAAGAAGATTATGGAACTCAATGGCAGCCGTGTGGAATCTCTTGGCACCTATCTGACGGGTATCTATGAAAATCGTCCGGATGACCGTGAAGATATGATGGTGACACTGCAGGATGTCTACCGGGAATGGCACAGGGGAGGGAGCCTTACCCTGCCGGACCTGGATGTGGAGGAAGACTTTCCCGAGATTGTATAAGTATGAAACCTGGAAAATATGACCATACTCCTGATAAGAGGTGACAGGAGGTATTTTTCATGCGGAATATAACTTGGAAAAAAAGAAATATTATGATATCAGTGCTTGCGGCTGCGCTGCTGTGTGCAGTATGCACCGCCGGCATCTTAAAAATAAACGAGGGAGCCGTCCAGCAGGGGATCGCCCGTTCCGTGATACGGTTTCATGTGCTGGCAAACAGCAATTCGCAGGAGGATCAGGATCTGAAGATGCAGGTGAAGGCCGATGTGGTGGAAGAGATGCAGGGGATGCTTAAAGGTGCCCGGTCGGTTGAGGAGAGCCGGTCAGTGATCGAAGAAAACCTTCCACAGATACAGAGTTATGCAAATGAACGTGTAAAAGAATACGGTTACGACTATCCCGTCAGCGCCGGACTGGTAACGACCTGGTTTCCGGTGAAAGAATACGGAGACTGTACATTTCCGGCGGGGCAATATGAGGCGCTGCAGATCAGAATCGGGGAGGCCGAGGGAAGAAACTGGTGGTGCGTGCTGTATCCCGGACTGTGCTTTACCGATGCCGTCCATGCTGTTGTTCCGGAGGAGAAAAAGGAAGAGCTCTCACATGTACTGACGGATGATGAATACGAAACAATCATGAACGGAGGCCGGGTGAAGGTGCGCTTCCGCTGGTTTTCCTGATGTTTTTCTTGAATTATTCCTGTAATCGGGGTAGAATACTATAATGATACAGGACTAAGTGAAACAATGGAGAACTGATATGAGCATAGACAGACTGGCCCCGATCGGGGTCTTTGATTCGGGCGTGGGCGGTTTGACGGTTGCGCGTGAGATCATGCGGAATCTGCCTGCCGAACGGATCGTGTATTTCGGGGATACCGCACGTGTGCCGTATGGCAGCAAATCTAAAGAGACAGTCATCCGCTACTCCCGGCAGATTATCCGTTTTCTTCGCACACAGGATGTCAAGGCGATTGTCGTTGCCTGCAATACGGCCAGTGCGCTTGCACTGGAAGCGATAGAAAAAGAACTCGATATACCGATCATCGGTGTGGTGAAACCGGGCGCCCGTGTGGCGGCGGCGGTTACAAAGAACCGGAGGATCGGGGTTATCGGGACAGAAAGCACGATACAAAGTCATATGTACCGCAGTTTTATCTGCGAGATCGATCCGGAAATCACGGTGGTAGGGAAAGCGTGCCCGCTTTTTGTCCCGCTTGTCGAGGAGGGGTGGCTGAAAGACCCTGTGACAGACGAGGTCGCCCGGCGTTATCTGAAGGAACTTAAAAACGAGAATATAGATTCTCTGATACTGGGATGCACCCATTATCCGCTGCTTCGAGGCACTGTGAAGAAAATCATGGGGGATGCGGTTGAACTTGTAAATCCGGCGTATGAGACTGCACGGGAACTGGGAAGTCTGCTGAAAAAACTGGATATGGATAATCCGGGGGTGAAAGAAGAAGAGTTTCCTTACCGCTTCTATGTGAGTGACGCAGCGGAAAAATTTAAACAATTTGCAAACTCTATCCTGCCGTATGACGTGCGTGTGACACAGCAGGTAAATATCGAGGAGTATTAGAAAGGTACAGTATGACAAAACAAGTATTGATCAGCATCAAGGGACTTCAGTTTATGAGCGGAGAGGCCTATGATGATGATACGGATCCGGTGGAAGTGATCACAGTAGGAGAGTACTACCAGCGAAACGGTAAGCATTATGTCAGATATGACGAGGCGTTTGAAGGGTTTGCGGAGGATGCCAAAAATATTCTGAAGATCTCAGGGGATGTTCTGGAGGTCAGAAAGAAAGGCGTGATCAATGTACATATGGTG
The DNA here is from genome assembly GCF_025151995.1 of Ruminococcus gauvreauii. Lineage (NCBI taxonomy): Bacteria > Bacillati > Bacillota > Clostridia > Eubacteriales > Oscillospiraceae > Ruminococcus > Ruminococcus gauvreauii. Next base: position 1,618,928 of record NZ_CP102290.1, on the reverse strand, counting down.
TTTGAGGAAAACAAAAAGAATATCTCCTACTACACCACACCGTTCGGCACGATGCAGATGGGAATTGCTGCAACCCATGTAAAAATCTCAGAGGCGGAGGACAATATTGATGTGAAGGTTGAATATGCGCTGGAGGTGAATGAGGAACACGTTGCAGACTGTTCTCTTGAGATGAATATCAAATCAAAAGAAGCCAAAGATTTCGCGTTAAGCTGAATCTTTGGCTTCTTTTGATTTCCGGTGTTGATTACTTACCTGCCGCCTTGCTGCGCAGACGCTTGAAAAATCCCTTTTTCTTCTCAGGTGCTTCCAGCGGGCCGCGCATACCGCGTACCTCTACGATATAGATGCCGCTTACCATCGCCTTGACCTCTTTCTTGACCGGAATCAGGTCATAGATTTTTTCGTCCGCGACGAGAGTTGTAATCTTTGGACCTACCTTTGCCTTGACGATCGGAAGCTTGGTGCGCCGCATCAGTTTCGGCGTCTGGTCGATGACCATCTGCGGAAGTCCGGACTCTTTTATCGGCAGTCGCTTTTTATCTATAATCAGCATAGACACCTGTTGCTTGGATGCGTCGATTTGTTCCTTCTGTGCTTCCTGCTTTTTCTGTGCTTTTTTTCCAAGGAAATACAGTACGATCAGTACTACAATAAGTATAATTAAAATAATCAGCAAAATATGCCAGACCTTCATGAGTAACCTCCTTCACCCTCTCTTTATCATAGCACATTGTATCATCCTTTGTTTTAAAAGGCAAATATAAATTTTTGCTGAATTGTTGAAAAAATGATAGAAAACAGGTAAGGATGTGCTATAATGAAACAGAATATGTAGGATAGGGGATTCAGCAATGGGAAACGACCAAAGACGAAATCTGGAGCAGTTAGATCCAAAACAGCGCAGAAGAATTGAGGAAAGACGCAGGGAACGCAGAAGACAGCGCAGGAGACGTGCTATGATGCTGCGCGCTGCAACGCTTGGCGTGCTGATTTTGATTCTCATAGGCTGCATTGCGGGAGTTGCTTTTGGTGTCAAAAAAGGAATGTCGAAGAAGCAGGAGGCCAAAGCAGAGAAAGAACGGCAGATTCAGGCTGAAGAAGCGGAAAATGAAAAGCGTCAGCAGCTCATCAGGGATGCCGAGCTGGCAACAGTCGGTTATGATTATGACAAGGCAGTAGAACTGCTGAAGTCGATTGAAAATTATGATAAAGACGCGGATATCATCGCTAAGATAGCCGCCTACGAAGCTGCCAAGTCAACCCTGAAATCGGTGAATATCGATCAGGTCACTCATGTCTTCTATCATTCGCTCGTGGTTGACCCGGAGAAGGCATTTACAGGCAATGACAGCGCAACGGCAGGGTTCTGCCAGTGGATGACGACGGTGGATGAGTTTAATGCCATCACACAGCAGATGTATGACAACGGATACGTCCTTGTCAGACTGCACGATCTGGTGAATCAGACGACTGACGATGACGGGACGGTTCATTTTACGAAAGCCAAGATACTGCTTCCGGAAGGGAAAAAACCATTCGTACTCTCACTGGATGACCTGAGCTATTATCACAGCTATGATGGGAGAGGGATCGCATCAAAGATGGTGATCGGTGAAGACGGCAAACCTACATGTGAATATATTCAGGATGACGGAACGGTTGTAACAGGAGCGTACGACTGCATTCCGCTGATGAATGAATTTCTGGAAGAGCATCCCGACGGCGCTTACCGCGGGGCGCGCGGAACGGTCGCGCTGACCGGTTATAACGGCATCCTGGGATATCGGACAGATATTGCTTATAAGACGAAAGAAAACCTGGCGGAGGATCAGCAGAAATGGATGGCTGAACATCCGGACTTTGACTGGGACAAAGAAGTCGCCGAGGCGACAAAGGTGGCGGATGCCATCAAGGAAACAGGATGGGATTTTGCGAGCCATACCTGGGGACACATCAGAATCGGCGATTCCAGCCTGGAGACGATCAAGGCGGATACGGAAAAATGGCAGTCCTATGTGGCGCCGCTCATAGGGGGATCGGATACCGTAATTTTCGCCCATGGGCAGGACCTTGCCGACTGGCATGATTATACCATGGAGAATGAAAAGTTTTCATATTTCAAAAGCCAGGGATTTAACTTTTACTGTAATGTGGATTCTTCACAGTATTTCCTGCAGATCAGGGACAACTACCTGCGCCAGGGAAGAAGAAATCTGGATGGTTACCGTTTATGGAACGATGTTCATGGTGAGAAGAACCGTACGAGCGATCTGTTTGATGCAGCTACGGTCCTCGACAAGAGAAGGACTGACGTTCCAAGTCTTTAAGCAGAACAGGCAGAAAAATACGTATGGAAAAAGAGAATAAAGCAAAAGCTAAGAAAGAAAACAAAAGCAAAATTGACGGGCTGAAGGACAGATTTCTGAATCAGAAAAAGTCCGGCAAGACGGCTGACGGAAAAAAGAGCGCATCTGCAAAAAAAACGGCGGGACCGTCTGTGAACAGAGCCGCGTCCCAGAAAAAGGATACCTCCAATATGACCGATGAGGAGCGCAGAAGACGTGAGCGGATCCGCCGGGAACGCCAGCGTCAGAGGAAGCGCAAGGCGATGATCATGCGCCTGACGGTTGTCGGCGTGCTCGCGCTTGTGCTGATCCTCTGTATCGGAGGCGTCGTCTGGGGTGTCAAGCGAAGCAGTCAGAAGAAAGAGCAGGAAAAGGTTCAGCAGGAACAGGCGAAGAAAGAAGCCGATGAAAAGCAGAGGAAACTGGAGGACACGGTTGCCCGGGCAGAACGCCTGGCGATGGGGTATGACTATGACGGAGCGATTGAACTGCTGCAGACTGAGGCGAAGGAAGACAGCGCCGCCCAGGCAAAGATCGGGGAGTACGAGGCTGCCAGGTCAAAGCTGGTAGAAGCCGATGTGGAGACCATACCGCACGTATTCTTTCACATTCTGGTCGCCGATCCTTCAATCACCTGGAATCTGTCCGGGGCAGACGAATATAAGATCGGCGATTACAACCAGGTCATGACGACGATTGACGAATTCAAAGGAATTTTGCAGCAGATGTATGACCGTGGTTATGTCCTTGTCAGAATCCATGATATGGTGGAGGAGACAACCGGGGAAAACGGCGAGACCATATTTACAAAAGGGAAAATCATGCTTCCGGAGGGGAAGAAACCGTTTGTGATGTCACAGGATGACGTCTGTTACTATTTTTACATGATAGGTGACGGCTACGCATCCCGGATGGTGGTGGGTGAGGACGGACGCCCGACGACGGAGTATATTCAGCAGGATGGTACGACTGTGACGGGGGCGTATGACCTCGTGCCGGTGCTGAATGAATTTATCGATGAGCATCCTGATTTTTCCTATAAGGGTGCGAAGGCGATTCTGGCATTTACGGGATACAACGGCGTGCTGGGATACCGTACGGATCCGGATCTTGCTAAGACGGCGGAAGAAGGCAATAAAAATGCAGAGGAGTACGGAGTATTCAATTATCAGGAAGAGATTGAAGCTGCAAAGCCGGTTGTTCAGGCACTCATTGATGACGGCTGGGAACTTGCCAGCCACAGCTACGGCCATATCAGCTACGGAAGCAGTTTTGAGAAGGTTAAGGAAGACGCCGATAAATGGCAGGAACGTGTCGCAAATGTGATCGGGCCTACGGATATTATCCTGTATCCGTTCGGAACGGATATCGCAAGCTGGACGGATTATACGGATGATAATCAGACGTATAATTATCTCCGGGATCAGGGATTCCGGTTCTTCTGCAATGTGGACTCCAATGAATACTGGGTACAGATCCGTGAAAATTATGTGCGCCAGGGGAGAAGAAACCTGGATGGTTACCGTATGTATCAGGATCTTTACAACGGTGCGGATAAACTCTCGGATTTATTTGATGTATCAGCGGTGTTTGATACAAACCGCCCGAAGACAGGCCTTGAGGTCTGGGATGGGGCGGAATAATACACGATTTACGTGACAGAAAGGATTATGAGGATTATTATGAAAAAAAGAATATTGAGCGGGCTGCTGTGTGTCTTTATGGCAGCGACGATGATCTCAGGATGTGCCAAGTCTGATAAGGAGAAAGAAAGCGAGCCCAAAACAGAGACAGCCGATGAGGAGGCAAGCGGACCGAAGATGCCTTCCATGGATGATATTGACATGGAAAAGAGTATCACGCTCGGAGAATATAATGGAATTACGGTGGAAAAGAAGGTGACGCAGGTCACCGACGAGAACATTGATTCTGAGATCACATATGCGTTGTCCTCATCGCCGGTCGAACTGACAGACGAAAATGCGAAGGTGGAAGAGGGGGATACCGTCAACATCGACTTTGTTGGTAAAGTGGACGGAAAAGAATTCGACGGCGGAAGTGCAGAGGGATCAGATCTGACAATTGGGTCAGGACAGTTTATCGAGGGGTTTGAGGATGGACTGGTTGGGACAACAAAGGGACAGACTGTGGAACTGAACCTGACATTTCCAGAGGACTACTCAGAGGAAATGGGCGGTAAGGATGTTGTGTTTACAGTTACGATCAATGCGATCAAACGTCCGGCAACAGAGATCAGTGATGAATGGGTTGCGGCTAACTCCGAATTTAAAACAGTAGATGAGTATCGCGAGGGAATACGCAAGGATCTGGAAGATTACTATGAGAGCCAGGCCACAGAGAGTCTCTCGACGACGGCATGGCAGCAGGTAGTCAGTGCCTCCACGATCAATGAATATCCGGAAGAGCTGCTGAATTATGGAAAAGAAGTATTCGAGAGCCAGATTAAGACATATGCAGATTATTCCAGCCAGACGATTGATGAGTATATTGAGGCGCAGGGTGTCAGCAAGGAGGACTATGAGGCTCAGAAAGAGGCATATGGGCAGAATGTTGCCGCTCAGATGCTTGTCATGAAGGCGATTGCTGACAAAGAAGGCTTCAGCACAGATGACGATGAGTATAAAGAGGCTTTGGATAGATATCTGGAGCAGTACAGCATGACGGAGGATGAGCTTTACAAGCAGTATGGAGAAGAGAGCGTATACCAGTCTATTATGCTTCAGAGAGTAACCGACTTTATTGTAGATAATGCCAAGATTAAAGAAGTTGCTGCAGATGCAGGATCAGATTCAGAACAGGCAGATGACGGTGCAGCAGATGAGGGCGCTGAGGAAACACCGGAAGCTACGGAAGAAGCAGCCGAATAAGATGTACAGACAACCGTGTCGTGGAGAGAATCCATGACGCGGTTTTTTGTTCATCTAAGTACAAATACAGCATAAAATAGTAATAGTGCACAAAGAATTGTAAAAAGCAAGGAAAATTACCTGAATATTGACTGAACAATTTGCGTGTGCTAAGATATAGATACAGAATTATTGCGGAGGAACTTATTGAGTATCTGAAAGGAGGATGAATATGGGAAAACAGAGCGACAGTTTAGAGGGAAGAAAGAAACGGATTCGCGATGTGATAGAGCTGAGGGAGCCTGACCGCGTGCCGTTTGCGCCGAAGATCGGAAATTACTACGCCAGAGGCTATGGAATTTCCATGTATGATGCAATGAAAGATATCAGAAATGTTGCACCGGGCGTCATGGGATTTCTGGATGATTACGCACCCGATCTTGCATGGGCACCCGTTATGTATCCGACAGATCCGCCGGAGCTGATGGGCAGTACGTATTTGAAATGCCCGGGGCCTGAGAGCGGGCTGAAGTTGGATGCATCGTTTCAGATTCATGACAAATGCTATCTGATGGACGACGAATACCCGGAATTTCTGCACGATCCGAGCCACTTTTTTATGACGAAAGTATATCCCAGGAAATTTGCGGGATTAGCGGGGCTGTCAAAGATCAGCTTTAACAATCCTGTGGAATATGCGCTGTATATCGGACTGGCATCCTTTGCAGATCCGGAAGTGCAGTCGGCGCTGCAGACACTGATGCGGGGCGGGGAAGCGGCAGCCAAATGGTTTGGCGGTCTGAACCAGATCGTAGGTGCGATTGCGGCGAGAGGATTCCCGCTGGGGGCGGCGGGCGCGCAGACATGTCCGTTTGATATGTTCGGTGATAATATCCGCGGATTCATGAATACGGTAAACGATATCTACGATAATCCGGATGAGCTGCTGGCGGCACTGGAGTACATGACGCCTCTCTGCGTGGAAGGTGCCGTTGCTTCTGCGAAAGCCGCAAATCTTGAGTTTATGTTTATTCCGCTGCATGCAGGAATCGACGCATTTATGAGCCCCGACAATTACCGGAAGTTTTACTGGCCGGGTCTGAAGGCATTGATCATGGCGCTCATCGATATCGGTGTGACACCGTACGTATTCTGCGAGGGTGCATACAATCACCGGCTGGATATCATAGCGGATGTTCCGAAGGGGAAAGTAATCTACATGTTCGAGGATGTAGACCTGGCGGAGGCGAAACGTATTGTGGGACAGACTTCGTGTATCTGCGGAAATGTACCCACACCGCTGCTGGCTTACGGCAGCAGAGAACGTGTGATAGAGGAAACCAAGAAGGTCATGGACATCGGGGCTCCGGGAGGCGGATTCATCATGGACTGTTCCATCGTGCTGGATGAGGCGAAAAAGGAGAATATGGATGCCTGGGCGGAGACGACCTGGGAAATTGGAAAATACTAGTCAGTTTCTGGAACAAAGTATAAAAAACTGGCCTTCAGCATGGTCTGAAGGTCAGTTTTTTGGGCGTGTATTATAACATTTTAATCATTTCTGCGGTTACTCAGAAGCACCAGCCGCAGCAGCTGAAGGATCGCAGAAGCTGCACTGGCTACATATGTGAGAGCGGCCGCGGAGAGTACTTTCCGTGTCATGGACAGTTCTTCGTTCTGGAGCATGCCGGTCTCGCCCAAGACAGCCAGTGCGCGGCTTGACGCGTTAAATTCCACGGGCAAAGTCACGATCTGAAACAATACAGCCAGAGAAAAGGCCACGATGCCGATATTGATCAGAAGGTTGGAAGTCTGGTTGTTGAACAAAAAACCAATGATAATCAGAGGCCATGCAATCGTCGAACCGAAATTAGCGACAGGGACCAGTGCACTTCTCAGGCTCAGCGGGGCATACCCTTTCGCGTGCTGTACAGCATGCCCGCACTCATGCGCTGCTACGCCGATCGCTGCGACGGACGGAGAACTGTATGTGGAATCAGACAGGCGCAGTACTTTGGAACGCGGGTCATAGTGATCGGTCAGATTTCCAGAGACATGTTCGACGCGCACATCATGGATACCTGAATAATAGAGAATACGCTGTGCCGCCTCACTTCCGGTCAATCCCGAAGCGCTCCGGACCCGCTGATACCTGGAGTAGGTGGAACGCACCTTGCCGGAGGCGAGAAGACAGAGGACAGCTCCGATGATCACTAAAAAATACGTTGGGTCAAAATAAAATGGATAAAACATATCACATCATCCTTCTTCCTTATATTATTGATAAAATATTTTCTTTCTGTGATTTCGATTATATACTATCTGTTACCAAAAGCCCAGCAATTCATTCTTTTTTCACATTTTCCAGGCGATAAAGTGAAAAGAGGATCCGCTGGCGAACCATCGGATGTTCCAACGGAACTTTTATGATGTCCAGAATCTTCTCCATGCGGTATTTTAAGGTGTTGCGGTGCAAAAAAAGCATCTGTGCCGTCCTGACTGAGTTCTGTTCACACAACAGATAAGTATACAGTGTGTGGCAGTAGTCAGAGTGGTTGTGCATATCGTAGTCCCGAAGGCCGGACACTGGCTTATATTCCGGCAGACTGTCCCCTGCAAGATGAACCAGATGCGCCATGAAATAGTCTTCATACAAAAAGAGGCGGCAGTCAGATATGCCGAGACTCCTGTGCTGAAGCGTAAACAGTATCTGCTGATAATAGAGGGACATATCTGTGAAATTTGAAAATGATTCGCTGAGCGAGGCATAGCGGTTTAAAAGCTTCAGAAAATGATGCAGGTGTTCGAGCAGTGCACTGTATTTGCGGGCGGGTTCATTGTAAACGACAATCAGGTAATCATCATATAAAAAGGCCTGGGCATTCCAGCCGTCGGTCAGAAGAGTGATGGCATTTCGCTTCAGTGCGTCTTCATCGTCAGGCATAAATACACCCAGCAGCCGGTAATCTCCTGTGAGCTGCCAGCCGAGCGGTTTAAGCTGATTTTTGATCAGTTTGGTATCGCGGAGCGTACTCTCCAGGATATCAATCATGAAGTGTTCATGATAAAGGGTACTCATCGTCAGGTAGTTATTATCCTCGTAAATGGCTGCGGAGACCAGGTTGCCAAGGTAATCGGCTATCTCAAGGTCACACTGATTCAGATGGCGGTAGGTCTGGATAATAAAAAAATGACCGTGGACTTTTCCTTTATAGCGGATGGCTTTACTGATAAATTTGCTGGTGAAGCTTTTTGTGTCTGCGTAGATGGCAGGAATGGCGTTATGCAGCATTTCGAGTTCCCCCGTCTCTACAAGATCCATCATGACATTAAAGGGCAGATAACCGTATCGCAGCTGATAGCGCCAGATGACGCTGAATTCTTCAAGATCCTGGCTCACCTGAGCCAGCATCTTGAAGCTGGGATCGGCAAAGTACATCGGGTTTTCTTCGACGGTTTGCGTAATATGCAGGATTTCCTGCAGGCTTTGATTCTTGAGGATCGCTTCCGTTACCTCCTGGCTCCAGCGGTCATAGCGGTAAAAAATGGCGAGCAGGTCATTCAGTATCTGGCTGCGTGAATAACTGGCTGGAAAAAGAAGACACGGGTAAGCCAGATCCTCTGGCGGTGCGTCATCAAACAGGATGAGGCGTGTCGAAAGAGGCAGTGCGCTCTTCTTCAGTTCTTCCCGGGAACAATCCATGATATACAGGGTGTCACGTGCGGGTATCCAGATGGATTCCGGCTTCAGTCTGACGGAAGAACAGAGGGGATTGTCGTTGTCCGGGAGATTGAGACTGACAACATCGTAATGTTTTTTGAGCTGCAGATATAAAAACTTCATGGACAGGTCCATCGGTGTATTCCTCCTGTAATTAATTGTGCATTAAGCATAAAAATGAAAGTGCAATTATGATAGTTTGCGCCGTTGAAAAATGAAGGGAATCCGTATATCCTTGTAAAAGAGAGGACTCTTGAACGTTAAACTTAATTGTACAGTTGCGACAATGTGCTATGTCAAAGTGTAACATGAAGTCGTATCTGTATGCAAGAAACAGGGGGTGTAAACTTGAAAAAAATCAATACGAGTATCAAAAGGTTCTGGGGAACCAGTGAACTTGGTTTCTCCTTCATGGCAACGATGGAGACATCCTTTTTCATCCTGTTCCTGACGGATGTCGCAAGGCTTCCGCTTGCGATGGTAGCTGTGATCACCGGATTTTCGGGAATTGCGGATGCGGTGACGGCGGTGCTCGCCGGTGCAATCATCGACAAGACAACATTTAAAAATGGTAAATACAGGCCGTGGCTGATCTACTGCCCTCCGGTTGTAGTTATTTTCTTCATTTTAATGTTTACTAAGATAGGAACGAATTTATCGGCGGCTATTATATGCAGTATCGGCTATATTGTGAGTCACGGCGTATGGAATATCGCATGGACTGCGAACCGTGCGATGATCGGAAGTCTTTCTGACGATGCGAAAGAACGTGCATTCCTTTCCGGTAGAATTGCAGCAGGTTCAAGCGGCGGTAAGATTATCGCTTCTTATCTGGTTCCGGTGCTGACTACAGCATTTCTCGGACTGTTCATGGGAGCGGGCGAGAGCTGGGGCTACACCATTACGGCAGCGATTGCATCACTGGTATTTCTGGTTACATATTTTGTACATTATCAGATCACAAAAGGTTATGACCGTCCGGAAGAATATGCCGGTGTCAGTAAAAAAAGTGTTACCTTGCTGGATATGTTAAAAGCGATCGTCACAAATCCTCAGCTATTGATTCTGCTGCTGGCAGATGCACTGCGTCTGATCGGTTTCTATATGATCGCGGCATGTGCAGCATATTATACGAAGATTGTACTGGAGAATCCATCGGCGACCTCGATTATCCTGGTAATCTTCAATGCAGGTACTCTTGTGGGTTCCCTGATGTCAAAACAAATCGTGGCAAAACTGGGCACCAAAAAGGCATCTATCCTTGGGACCGGCGGTCTTGCAGTCTTTCTGGTACTGCTGTACTTCCTGCCGAGTTCACAGGCGCTTGTATTTGTCATTCTGTTCGTAGCGCAGACGATTTTCGGTGTTGCCTATGGACTTACCACGAGTATGTACTCCATGTGCGGTACAGACAGCGAATACCGGACCGGAAAGGACACGAAAGGCATTATTATGGCATGTTCATCGCTTGCGATTAAGATTGCGATTGCACTGCGTGGAATCGTTATCTCCGCGGCACTTGCGGCGATTGCCTATGATCCGGATGCGGCTGTCACAGCTTCCGCTCAGGGCGGAATCAAAATGGTATTTCTCATCATTCCGGCAGTATTTTCGATCGCATCCGTTGTGATGTTCCTGCTTTACAGGATCAAGGACAGCGATATCGAAAAGATGGAACAGGAAATCGCGAAACGCAGAGCATAGAGTTAGGAGGCGTTGTTTATGTATACACCAAAAGAAAACTTCATCCGTACTGTCAATAAAGATAATCCTGACCGGCTGGTCAATGACTATGAGGCATTTGCGGTGATCCGAAATGATCCGATTACGGATCTGGACCGCGGTATCCGAATCCAGGGGCAGGAAATCAAAGACATCTACGGTACGACAATCATCTGGCCGGAAAATCAGCCGGGCGGGATGCCGCATGTGACGGAAGAAAATAAAGTGATCAAAGACATCACGAACTGGAGAAACGAATTGAAACTGCCAGACTATGCGGCGATGGATCTGGACTGGACACTGAACGCGGAAATGGTGGCACAGGTTGACCGAAATGAAAAGCTGGTGACCAGCATTATGGCGACAGGTCTCTTTGAACGACTTCATTTCCTTATGGGGTTCGAAGATACCCTGATCAATCTTCTGGAAGAGCCGGAGGCTATGCATGATCTTCTTGATGCACTTCTGGAAGTGCGTATGACGTATGTGAGACTGCTGATCGAAAATATGAAGCCGGAAGTGATCATCCATCATGACGACTGGGGAACAAAACACAGTCTGTTTGTCAACTATGATACCTGGTGCGAATTCTTCAAAGAGCGCTACCGCAAACTGTACGGTTATCTGCGGGAGCAGGGAGTGACGGTGATTCATCATGCTGACTGCTACTGCGCAAATATCGTAAAAGATATGGCTGAAATCGGTGTTCAGATCTGGCAGGGAGTGATCCCGGATAATGATCTGTGTGTCCTCCAGAAAGAGCTGGATGGCTCCATGATTCTGATGGGCGGCATCAATGCAGAGATTGACCGTTCAGACTGGACAGAAGAGAGCGTGCGCCGCGAAGTGCGCCGCGCCTGCGACACGTATGCACCCGGTGGTTCCTTTATCCCCTGCCTGACATACGGCGGACCGGGAAGCATCTATCCGGGAGTGATAGAAACAATCCGTGATGAGATTGCACAGTATAACAAGGAACATTATCATATCTAAGGCTTGCCATGCAGCATGCATTTTTTGCACAGGAGTGCTCCTGTGCGGTTCCGGAAGACGAGTATTAGTATTCCGTCCGTCCGGAACAATACCCTCCAGACCCCGAAGCATTTTCTTCGGGGTCTATTTGTTTTCAGCTTGTTTTTTATAGAAATCACACAATATTTTCAGGAAAAAAGCGTTTGTGTGACTGACTTGTGACGTCGCATGATTATAATTCAAGTATATAGTAAACTTAGTGTACAGTGACCCTGGCCGAATCTGAATAAGGAGAGAGGAATATAGATATATGAAGAAGAAAATGAATCCGAAGAAAATTGCAGTAGTCGGAGCTGCAGTCCTCATCGCAGGAATGGCGACAGCAGGGATCGTAGCAGCCCCGAGATATTCAACAACAGCCGTTACCAGGATGAATACGAACGATATGGGCATCGAGCTTAATGCAGAAGAGCATGTCAAGAAAGCTATGCCCGGCGACGAATTCGCTTACCCGGTTACCGTAACGAATACGGGAGATTATATTTCATATCTGAGGGTGCGGATAAATAAAAGCTGGTATAATGGGGAAGAAAAGATGCCTGACGGCGATGTTTCATACATTATGCTGAAGAAGGACGGACAGGAAATTAAATCAGGAACAGGCAGCGACTGGATCATACAGGCGGATGATAATGGGGAAGATGTTTACTTCTATTATAGAACTCCGGTAGATGCGCACGAAGAAACTACAGAGTTAATGGATGCATATACGATCGCAAATATTTCTAATAGCGAACAGGACACTTATGCAGGGAAAAAAGTACGTATTGATGTGGATACTGAAGAAGTTCAGGTTCCTAAGCTGGAGAGCGGGGCGGTTGATACAGAGAAAGCGGCGGACGCGATTATGTCTGAGTGGGGTCTTGGTGTAGACATTGATGCGTCAAGCGGAACGATCGTATCGATAGAAGAGGAGTAGAGGAGGTTAATTATGAGAAAGAAAATAACAGCAATTCTTACAATGCTGACCCTGCTGCTGTCTATGAATACAATTGTTTTCGCAGAAGACTTTAACGTAAGCTATGAAGGAGATGCTGAAAAATTTATATTTGTTGATGGAAACAGCAGTATCTTCGAGAATTTTAAAGATATTGCTCCAGGTGAGGTAAGAACTCAGAAAATCACGCTCACGAACAATGACAGTGAGAGGATGCGGTTCTTCATGAAGACAACAGCTACCGACGAGCTGGGCGATGCCGATGCGGTATTCATCATTACCATCTCGCGTGACGGGACAGAACTTTACAGCGGTACGATTCAGGGACTCAGGGAACTGAGTAGCGGTGCGATGGAAGACAGCCTGATGCTGGCTGATCTCTCTAAAGGAGAATCGGCAAATGTAGAGATGACACTTGAGGTCGATGAGACACTTCCAAGCGATGTGGGGTATGAAAATCAGCAGACAGATATTCAATTCATTTTTGCGGTAGATAATCCGCCGGAAAATGAAGGCACGACGACAACCGAAACAAAAAAAGGGGAAGATAAAACAGTTTACAAAAAGGGAGCGACTACTGTTCAGCGTGTAGTCTCCAACATTGCATCAAAAGTCAAGACGGGAGATACAACGACACTTGGCTTATATGCGGGTATCCTGGTGCTGGGAGCAGCAGTTATCATCGGACTGGTTGTCTATCGGAAACGGAAAGGCAGTAAGGAGGAATAGAGATGAAAAAAATGAAAAAAATCATTGCCGCGTCGATCAGCCTCTGCCTGATGTTTATGATGTGTCTGGCGAGTGTGGAAGCTGCCGCATCCTACGAAGTGGTGTTCAGGGCAGGGTCACATGGTACGTTCAATACAGCAGGTGCAGAAACGGATGGCCTGGTATCAGCGGAGGGCGATAAAGTTGTTTACGAACTGGGCTTGAATGATCCGGGCAGTAAAGTTGGTGCACGAGCTGCTTCTCTGGATATTGCAGTAGATGAAGGATACATATTTTCGGGATGGGAAATTGATCTTAACACACCGGTAACAGAGAAAACGACATACGTAGCAAAATATAGAAGAATAGCCGACGGTATTGAGTACACGGTGCGTTACATGGATGATGAAGGAAATGATGTTTCCTCGCCGATAGTTGGAATAACGAATGCAGGAACCGAGATTCCTTTATATGCGAGAGAAGTAGAAGGATATGCGCTGCAGAGTGCTCCGAGCGCAAGAGTGACTGTTACAGAAGACGGACAGGAAATTATCTTCCTGTACACCTCTACGGCAGAAGATATAACAAATACCGTTACGATTCCGGGAATAACGACAACTGTGACAGTGCCGGGCGGTACAACAACAGTAACAGTACCGGGAGCGACCGCCACAACAGGAACTACTGGTACGGCAGGAACCGGAACCACCGGCACAACGGGAACAACAGACACAGCAGGAACCGGAACTACTGATACAACCGGAACCACAGATACAGCCGGGACAACAAATGAAGGAACTGGCACGGATGAAGGCACAACGACGATTCCGGATGAAGATGTACCATTAGCAGAAAATCCGCAGGGAGCTGATGAAGGCGGCGATGACACGACAACGATTCAGGATGAAGAGGTTCCTCTTGCGGATAAGCCTTCGGAGGACGACAGCAGAATTTCACCTGTGGTATATGGACTGGGCGGAGCCGGAATTGTATGTCTGATCGGAGCGGCAGCATTGATATATCTGAAGAAAAAGAATAAATTGTTTTAGAAATTCATGACGCTTATTGTACTGCAGCCTGCCTGGAATTACTGCTTGCATCCTTGCGCTGGTTATTATATATTATTATAGAGAGAGTATGTTGATGAAGCAGTAAATAAGGGGTCTTACTGAAATGGGAAAAACAACGATTCAGGTTACGATGTTTGGCGGATTCCAGATGACTGGTCCGAAAGGGGTTCTGGATGATGATATTATACGTTCGGATCAGATTACAAAATTATTAACGTACATACTGTTGAATCATAAAAAGAACATAACGATACAGGAATTGGGTGATGCGCTCTGGGACGATGATGAGAGTGACAACCGCGCCGGTGCATTGAAAAATCTGATGTACCGGCTGCGCAACACCCTGAAGAAGAACCTTGGCGAGGAGGATTACATTCTAACAGGAAGAGGAACATACTACTGGAACCCGGATATACCGATCTGGCTCGACTGTGAAGAATTTGACTCCTGGTATACAAAGGGAAAGATGGCATCCGGCGAGGAACAGATGGAATGTTACCAAAATGCAGTGCAGATGTATAAAGGCACACTTCTTCCCAAAATGTCTTTGGAACACTGGACAATATCGTTATCGACATACTATCATTCCCATTATCTGAGCCTGGTAAAAATCGTTGCTGAGATTCATTATAAAAACAAACAGTATGAAGAGATGGAAGCGGCCTGTAAAAGGGCTATTTCTTTGGATTCTCTTGACGAAGAGCTTCATTATCTGATGATCCAGTCACTGGAGGCGCAGGGTAAGAACAAACTTGCCCTGGAACACTATTCCAAGGCTGTGGATATTCTGTATGAGAATCTGGGTGTGAGACCATCCAGAAAACTGCAGGAGGCGTATGAAAGACTTCTGAAGGAGACAAATGAGCAGGAGCTTGATCTCGGAACCATACAGCAGGACCTTTTGGAGGCAAGCAGGCCGGAGGGAGTTTTTGTCTGCGAATATGGTATTTTCCGTGAGATTTACCGGCTTCAGGCACGGCAGGCACAGCGTTTTGGCATGTCTGTCTATGTGGCGCTTGTCACGCTGGAACCGCCGGGGAAACTGGAGCCCGGAAGTGAGGAATATCTGCTTTCTTTAAAAAAAGGGATGGAACATCTTGGAGTTACGCTCAGGTGCCTTCGTGCAGGGGATGTTGCATCGAAATACAGCGGGGCACAGTATGTGATTCTGCTTCCGACCTGTACCTATGAGACTGGAAAAATGGTGATCGAACGCCTGCTGACCAGGTTTTTTGATACCCAAAAGTGGAGCCGTTACAGCGTTCACTACAGTTTAAGTGAAATTGGAATGGCAGGTATGACGGTTTAGAGAGGAGAATGACGAGTGGAGCCGAGGCAGGACTATATGTTGAATTCTCTGCGTGTATGCATTGACCGATACGATGATGTGAAGATGGGAGGGCGTGCATATTCTCCTCTGCAGAGCGAAGTGATAGAGTTTGAGGACTTTATGGAGATGATTGCGCAGGCGGATAAGCTTTTCGATGAAAAAGGGTACCCGCAGTCTTACCAGAACAAAAGAATGTTTGACGGTGAAAGCCAACGTTCCTCTTTTGTGATGAAACCGCCGGTTTTAAGAGAGACAGAAGATATTATCGGACAACAGGGGAAAATTGGAACATTTGATATCCTGATCGTCAGCAGAAGGCATGCGACGTGGCAGGGAATCTTAAAAGACAAGAAGGGAAATATGATCGGAAATTTTGAAGATATTCTTCAGATCATTTCCTGCATGGAAAAATACAGATCTTAAGATAACAGGAGCTTTTTTTATGAGCTTCTGTTTTTTTATTTGAGAATTCAGGATATTGTGACCGCTCTGTGACTTGGGCTTGCTATAGTATAAACATAAACTGAGTGTATAGGATGCTTATGTCGTCCTGGAGATCATAGATAGCAGAAGTTGAAGGAGGATTACCAATGAAATGGAAAACAAGTAAGAGATGGATGGCCTTGATCTTAAGTTTGCTGATGGTACTTTCCGCTATACCGCTCGATGTATTCGGAAGTGCAGAAGAAGCGGCGGATGTTGAGACTATTCCCGAAGAAATTACGGAGGAAGCTGTAGAAGAACCTGTGGAAGCACCTGCAGAGGAACCGGCAGCGGTGCCATCTGCTGAAGAAGAAACGGTAATTCAGGGAGCGGATACGGCGATAGTAGATAATGACGAGTCTCCCTATTCTGCGGAGGAGCCTCAGGTCCTGGAAAGTGTTGAGGAGACAGAGGGTCCTGTTACAGGTCAGACGAATTATACATTTGAAAATGATGTTATGTCCGTACAGCTTCAGCTGGCACAGGAAGACGCTCTTCCTGAGGGAGTGCAGCTTCAGGTAACGCCGATTGACGATTATGTGATCGATGAAAATACGTCTGATGAAGTTAGAGCATTGAAAGCCAAGTATGATGATATTGTTAACCTTCTGAAGGATGTAAAAGATGAAGATGGTAATCCGGTAGACGGGTTTTATGCATATCATGCGGAACTGATCAGTAATGGGGAAGTTTATCAGCCGCAGGGCGAAGTCAATATGCTGATGACTTACAAAGAGGCTGCTCTTCCGGAGGCTTTCAAAGGTGAATCCAAGTTGAGAGCAATGAATGTGAAAATGCTCCAGTACACAACGGCACAGGATGAGGCCGGAAACATGATTACCGTACTGGATGACAGAGAAGAGCATCTTACAGCGTTTAACTTTGCGGATAATACAAAGGGTTCAGTAAGTGAATATGGATTTAATGCCTATAATCTTTCTGATTTTGTGATCGCATGGACCGGGCAGGATCAGACAACGGAATTTACATGTACGGATGACAATCAGGAAGTTACAGTAACAGCAACATTATCTCAGCCCGGAATTTTGCCGAGGGGTGTTGAGCTGAAAGCCACGAAAGTAGTCGATGAGAATGAACTTGCAGCAGTCGAGAGCATGATGGCAGACCAGACGGAGGAAGACAAAGAACTTGCAGGCTTTGTTACATATGACATTCGCTTTGAAAAAGACGGTGTGGAAGTAGAGCCGACTGGAGAAGTCAATGTTTCCCTTCAGTTTAATGAGACAGCGAAACCGGAAACCACAGATGGTGAGGTAACAGAACTTCCAGACGATGCTTCAGCAGATGATATCGAGGTTTACCACCTGAAAGAAAGTGCTGACACGAATGAAATCGAAGTGCAGAAGCTGGACAATGCAGTTGTTGAAACAGTCGGTAATGCAGAGGTTAGCAAAACGGAATTCGCAACAGACAGTTTCTCGTACTTTGTGATTAAATGGAGCAGCAATACAAAATATGTATACTGTGTGGATGAAGAGGGCAATACGATAGGCGAAAACATTTCTCTTGGAAGCCTTTCGGTAACGAACGATTCTGATGATGGTACTAACATAAGCTCCCTGGCAAATGAAATTGACGGATACACTTTCCTAAGGGCTTACAAAGCATCCAGCGCTTCCAGTTCAAGTAAATCGGAAGTAGTAAAGCTGTATTATAAGAGCAGCGGCAAAAACAAAGGATTTTATTATAAGACCAGCAATTATAGCAGCTGGACTCGTTTCGGCAGTAATGATAATCTGTATTTCGAATATCGGGCAGAAGGGGCGGTTAAGGAATACTGTTCAGAAGAAATTATTAAATTTTCCGAGAGCAATCAGAGAGTTCAGATCTTTGGTTCTAAAGATGATGTCAATTCCGGAGGAACAGAAATCAGATTTTATGTTTTTGTCGATGATACGAATAAAGGGTATTATACCAGGCGGTTTCAAGACTCAGATGTTGCATTTTATGTAAATCCTTCAGCCGGATACTCTCTGGAAAGCATTCAGTTAAACAGTAAAAAGGATTTGAGTGGAGTGGGTCGTGGAACATACGCCAATCAGAATCCTAACGATACAATCAATCTTTCTGATGTTCGGGGAATTCAGATAAACCTCAAATCGAAGGAAGCAAATGTATCTAAAATTGATACCGTAGACGGAAGAGCAGACGGAATCAGCATGGGACTGTATAACTACAGCAGTGCAATCAACAGCCCATCTGTTGCTGCTGACGGGTTTTATTTCCATAACAATGTTGGCGGTGTAGATGGACCTAATAATGCAGGGACTGCCACCTATACACATACCAGCAACCAGCGTGTGCATCAGGAATATTTGAAGAATAATTTGAGTGAGAACGGATATCCGCTGTTGACGAGCGGGGATTCCCTGGAGTATCTGTTTGAATCGGGCACGGCGGTTACAGCTTATAATGGTTTAAGCGGTCTGTTCCAAAAGGATGAGAATGGTTATTATTACTACGACAGCAGTAATCACCACGCACAGCTGAATCAAGAAAATAACTGGCTAGATGTTTACAATGCAAGACTGTCACCGCTTCAGAGCTCATTTAATTACGGGAACTTTTTACCGTTTAATAGTCTGCCGGCTACCGCACGCGACAATACATTATCGTCAGTGGATGGAGGCAGGGCGGCGACTGACTACTGGTTCGGCATGAACATCGGTATGAACTTCTATCAGCCTAAGAATGGTGAAATCAATGGCGAAGACATGGTATTTGATTTCAGGGGTGATGATGATGTATGGGTATTTATTGACGGCATCAAGGTGCTTGACCTCGGCGGTATCCATGACAAAAAAGAAGGAAGCATCAACTTTAAGACTGGTGTTGTTAAAGCGGAAGGTATTGACGATACGACAATTGCAGCGCGTTATGAAGCTGCCTACAGGGAAGCAAATCCAAGAGCAAATCAGGCCAAAGTGACGGAATATCTGGATGGCATCTTTAACAAGGACAGAGACGGAAGCTATACTTCTTTTAAGAACTTCAGTTCTCACAGTATGGAATTTTTCTATCTGGAACGAGGAGGCGGAGCTGCAAACTGTAAGATCAGTTTCAATATGAGACCGCTTCCCACAGATTCGGTTACTGTCAGCAAAGAGATATCTAACTATGACGATGGTGCCTACAGTGATGTGGAATTTGCATTTAAACTGTATGCAGAGACAGAAGCCGGAAACGGCAGTTTTGAGGCAGTAATGCCGGGAACCGAGTATACTCTGCGAAAAGCTGATGACACAACAGAAATAAAAACAGTTGACGGCGACGGAACATTTAAACTGAGACATGGTGAACAGGCCCAGTTTAGCGGAATGACGCAAGGCCAGAAGTATTATGTGGAAGAAGTCGGTCTCAGCAGCGAAGCTTATGATGAAGTTGTGATTGAATCTGCCGGAATTGTAAACCAGGATGGCGACAGTGTAGTCGGAGAGGATCAGACTACAATTAGAAGTGAAGAGCTTACAATCGGAACAGACACAATCGTAAACTTCAAGAACAGATGTGCAGCCACGAATATGAAACATCTTTTAATTCAAAAGACTGTGGCTGGCGGTGTTACAGACGATACTTATACGATGCGGGTTACTCTTGGCGGTGAGCTGTACAGAGGAACTTACAAAGTAGGTGCGACTTATGATGCGGCGCTTGCAGGAGAGTCTCTCACAACAAATAATGGAAGGATCAGCCTGAAGTCCGGCCAGATTGCAGTAATTATTGGTAATGCAGCAGTCAGCGCCGGAGGTGAAACCACTCGTGGAATTCCATCGGGAACTTCATTCAAGGTGGAGGAGATCAATCTGGACCCGGATAATTATCTGGCGCCGGAATTCACAGTAGTCAACAGTGTCTCTTATACGGCAGACTCAATTTCCAGCCAAAATGGATATGATGGATATGCATCAGGCGTAATTAATATTAATAAAAATGCAAAAGCAGTGGTAACCAATAAAACTTCCTCCGTTGATCTTTCTTTTGTAAAAACGGACAGTGGGGATAACATTCTCCCGGGAGCGACCTTTACACTGACGAACAGCAGCAATACTGTGATCGGGACAGAAACTTCAGGTAGAAATGGTATGGTGACGTTCTCTGGCGTTTCTACCGGGACATATACGTTGACTGAGACTCAGTCTCCGGATGGCTATGTTACGCCAGACAGTGTATGGACAGTAACAATTGCGGTTGAAGATGATGGAACAGGCAGTGTTTATCTGAAAGATGCCGAAGGCAATGAAGTTGGAAAGCTGGATGTTTCGGGAGAGGAGTTTTATCAAATCCATAACTTTACAGAAGATGAATATCTGGAAAAGAATCTGGATTATGATAAACAGGTAGAACTTCTGGACTGGAATGAAAGAACGTATGGAATTACATTATCCGCAACTTCGAAGATAACAGAACAGGTGAAAACAACACCGTACGATATCGTGTTGGTTCTGGATGCATCAGGAAGTATGGACAATAACTTTTATACATTTACCCCATATTCGGGAAGCGGTACTCCCACCAGTGGAAGCTATTATGTGAAAACGACCAGCGGTATCTATCAACAGGCATCCCGGGATAAAAACAGAAACCAGTATTACTATTATGATACTGCATCCGAGCGAAATATTTATGTGACGAATGCACAGTTGTATAGCCGCAGCTACGGCGGTGATAAAAAAAATGATGCATTAGAAAATGCAGCAACACTGTTCCTCGATATGGTCAGGGAAAGCAGTCCGGACAGCCGGATGGGAGTGGTATATTTTGCAGGAAGTGCGACAACAAAGAGAAGCGACGGAAATGAGCTGCTCAGAGTTGGCAACGATTCTTCGTATACTACATTAAACAGCTGGGTGAACAATGTGCCTAAGAGTGGAGCCACCAATGCGTCCGCAGGAATGGGAAATGCAAAGGCCATTTATGATGGTACGAAAAACCGGGAGACGGTTGACCAGGTAGAGGGAAGAAAGAATCTTGTGATTTTCCTAACAGATGGTGTTCCTACTACGGGCAATACTTTTAATAATGACGTGGCAAGCGGTGCTGTTGCAAATGCTCGCGCGATCAAGACAACTCATAATGCTACAATTTATTCACTGGGAATATTTGACTCGGCTAATACATCCGGTCAAATCAGCAGCGGCAGCATAAAGCAGATTGATGATTACATGACGGGTGTAGCGAGCAGTTCTGACTATTATATGACGGCAGACAGTGTGGAATCTCTGGAAAACCTGTTTGAAAGTATTGGATCAAGCCTTGGCAAGACGATAACAGCGGATATTGTGGATACCATCGATAAACGTTTTGAACTTGCTGAGGGAGAAGAAGCAAGACTCACAGCAGCAGGAGTGACAGTGACACATAATGCAGACGGATCAACAACGCTTACCTGGCCGAATGCGGCAATTCAGGCGGCTAAGGGAGAAGAACCGGGTTGGAAGAGCGGAGAGACTCCGATCGTTATCCGGGCAAAGGATGGGTATATTGGCGGGAATGACGTGACTACTAACGGTTCTGATTCCAGGATTGACAGCGAAATTGGTACGGTATATTTTGAACAGCCGACGGTCAATGTAAAAGCAGAACTTAAAATCAACAATGCTGAAACAACCATTTTCCTGGGAGACACGGTTCCGACAGATGAGGCCATTCTTAAGCGGCTGTTTGACAGCGGCTACACGATAGGAAGAGACGGCGGTGAGCTGAAGGCGTCTGACTTTGTAAAAGAGTGGTATAAAGATGAAGCATGCAGCCAGCCGGTTACGCTGGAAGACATGGCTCGGATTGCTCCGACGGACACGCAGAAATTCTATCTGAAGGTCACCTACGATGCCGGAGCACCGACAGAGGAGAGTACAGGACGTACTGATGGCAACATTGCCGGAGGTGATGACCATATTGTCACAGCTGTGAACAGCGATACGAAGAACTATAAAGACAAAGAGTATGGCGTTTATACGGTCTATGTGGTGGACGGTCAGCTGACGATTACCAAAAAGATTGATGAGCAGTACACACATATTAAACCGATCAACGCAAATCAGAGTTTTGTTTTCAAAATTCAGAAATATGCGGTGAATGCAGACGGCAGCAGGGGCGACCTGGTAAACACATTCTATGAAGTGATCAACTTCAATGCAAACGAGAGCGGTACCGAGAAGACAAAGACAATTTCCGGATTGTCCAAAGGGTATTACACAGTGACGGAAGAGACCGAGTGGTCAGCCAAGTATGATCTGGTTTCCCAGGTGGACAATTTCGAAGAAAACACGGACGAATGTGTAGATCTTTATATCGGAAAGAAGTTAGAATCTTCTAATGATAAGCTGAGTTTCTACGGAGTTGGAAATACTGAAGAAAATGAGAAGCATGCAAACGTTCTTGTAGCGTCAACGGAGTTTACGAACAACGTTGACAGAGAGTGGAAATGGCTCAGTGACACGGCTGCAGCGGTAAACAAATTTAATCAGTAATTTTTGGAAAAGATGCAGTGAAAACTGCATCTTTTCTTATATAAATCAAAACATTGTGACCGGAGTGTGACTTGCGATTGATATAGTATCAATATAAGATAAAAAGTTTGCACGGAAATGGAAGGGCAGAGTGATGAAAAAGATATATAAAGCAGTTACAACCATTTTACTTGTGGCGTTGATTGCGTTAGTGGCGGCGTTGTTTCTGCCAAGGGTATTTGGCCTTCAGCCGCTGGCGGTACTGAGCGGCAGTATGGAGCCGACATACCATGTGGGGAGCCTGATCTACGTACAGGACGTGGATCCCGCGGATATTGAGGTGGGTGATCCGATGACATATACGATAGGTGAGGGGACCATGGTCACTCACCGTGTGGTAGAAAAAGACGAGGAGAATCAGACATTTCAAACCAAGGGTGATGCCAATGAAAATGTGGACGGCGGGGCAGTCGCATATTCGGAAGTGGTTGGAAGACCGGCATTCAGTATTCCGCTTTTAGGGTATGTTGCTGTATATGCCGCTACAAGAACCGGGATGATCATCATGATAACGGCAATTCTGGTGGTGTTGATTCTGACATTCCTGCCGGATATGCTGATGGGCAAGGATGAAAAAGAAGACGGAGGTGCAAAATGAGGCAAATGAGTAAGAAAGGTAAAATTGTAATCGCCGGGGTTTTAGGCCTGCTGGTGATTGCCATAGTCGGAACAACAATTGCGATGCTGCAGAAGAAAACGGATCCGGTTCAGAATGATTTCGCCGGAGCAGCTGTCAATATCGGAGTCATAGAGAATGGCAAAGATACACCTCTGGAAGACGGTGATAACACCAATATTTACGATTCGATTGTAAAGGACCAGCCGGTCGGAAAAGAAGTCAGCATTAAAAATATCGACAGTGCGGAATATCCGACAACTGATACGTTTGTAAGGGTCAGGCTGGTTCCGATTTTCAGAAATGAAGCAGGCGAGACAGTTCCGGCTGATATGAGTAAAGTTTCATACACATACGGTGATGACGGTAACTGGAAAAAGGAAGAAACTGCGGGCGGAGAAACTTACTATTACTATACCAGGGCGCTGGCTCCGGATGATGTGTCCGGTATGCTCATTACATCTGTGACTTATACCGGAGAGGTACCGGAAGGCACTACATTTGAACTGCAGGTTCTCACAGAAGGCATTGCGGCAAATCAAAAAGATTCTTTAAGTGCATGGGGATTATCTAATTTCAATGGTTTAGAGGCATTAGTATAGCGGAAGAAATAAATCAGAAAAAATCGGGAATACCTGTTGATGTGACTGAGTTGTGACTTGCATCATTCATAATATACTTATAGCATTGATGATTCGGAAAAACATGGAAAGGAAGGGGAAATATGGTTGATAAAAATAGAAAAGCAAAAGTTATCACGGCGCTTGCGGTTGTAGCTGCTTTGGGAATCGGTGGTACACTGGCTTACCTGCACCAGGTTACAGAGACGGCGACTAACGTGTTTGCTTCTGATAAAAGTATTAATCTGGAGCTGAGAGAACCTGACTGGGATGGATATGAATTTGGAGAAGAAGGCTTTCAGTACGGAGCAGGAGTGGATGAGGCCGATAAAGATAACATGGATTTGGGCTTTAATCTGGCGCAGAGGTATACACCGGGAACAGATATTCC